>JBCBBB010000125.1:0-8514 GCA_038532095.1 Pseudomonadota bacterium | reverse complement strand
GGAGGATGAAGTGTCCAATGCGTCGGTGGATGTCTGTGCGGCCAGGGGCGCCGCGAACGGGGCCGTGGTGTCGGTCTCAGTGAGAGCTGCCGGATATCCGCTGTCACCCGGCGTTTTGCTGGCAGAGGAGGTGCCCTGGCCCGCATGATCGTTGGGGCGCTCTGTGCTCGGTTCCTCGGGGGGCTCGTAAGCCAGAGCTTCCGTTGAATCAGCAATGAACGCTGACAGGCCGGCAATACCGGCAGATGTCGAGGCTGCAAAAGACGGGTCGGTGTCTTTGGCGACCTCGTCGGGTTGGGCCTGTTTTTTGCGGGAATCGTCTTCCCGAGATGGCGACGCCTTTTTGCCTTTGGTTGACATACCGTCACACCCTGCACACTACGCCCCGGCGCATGTCTACACCATTTTGCGCTCTAAGTATCTGATAATATGCAATATTGATTAACGCGAATTAACCATCCTCACGCGTTTCGGTGCAATGGGTTCAGGCACGGTGGCGGTCCAGGTCGACCAGATCTGCACCAGGCGGTGCAGTCTGAAATCTTGTATTAATTTTTGGCCGCCCGCTTGAAGTATTGGGTCACAATTAGAGACGGTGAGGGCCGAAGTTACATATACCCCGCGTTTCCGAGTAAGGCCGCATATCAAAGGTCGAGCGGTTTCCGCGACACCAGATGGATCGTGACGGGAGACGCGTTCAGCGGACGGACGTGCGCGCGCGCCATCGATCACTCTGCGACGGCGGGCACGCTTGCGGCCGAGGTATCGACGTTGGGAAAGAAGCAGGCGACATGCGCCTCCGGCCCGACCGTATCCAGCGTTGGGCGTTGGGTTTGGCAATGCGACTGCGCCATGTCACATCTCGGGTGAAAATGGCATCCTCTGGGCGGGTCCAGCGGGCTCGGTACTTCGCCCTTAAGTGGGGTAAAACGTTTCTTGCCGACAGAGATGTTCGGGGCTTCCCTGAGCAGGGCACGGGTGTAGGGATGTTTCGGGTCGCCGAATATCTCGTCGCAGGTGCCCGTTTCCACCACCCGTCCAAGATACATGACCGCGACTCTATCCGCGATGTGCCGAACAACTGAGAGATCGTGGCTTATGAAAGCATATGTCAGGCTAAATTCGTCTTTCAAATCGAGAAAGAGATTGATCACCTGTGCCTGTATCGAGACATCCAACGCTGCGATGGACTCGTCACAAACGAGAAACTCGGGTTTCACCGCAAGTGCACGCGCAATACCAATGCGCTGCCGCTGCCCGCCCGAAAACTGGTGCGGATACCTGTCTTTCAGGCCCGGATCAAAGGCCACGCGCCGGAGCATCTCGTCGGTGTAGTCCGCCGCGTCCTTTTTGGAAATGAGGCCATGGATTATCGGTGCTTCGCTTACCGCATCCGAAATTCGTTGCCTTGGGTTCAGCGACGAGGAGGGGTCTTGAAAAATCATTTGGGACCTCAGTTGGAAGTCTCGGTATTCGCGACCGCGCATTTCTGCAATGTGCCGATTTTTCCAGAGCATGCGTCCGCTAGAGGGTTTGTGGATACCCGCCAGCACGCGTCCCAACGTTGATTTGCCGCAGCCACTTTCCCCAACAATTCCCAGCACTTCCCCTTGGCGAATGGTCAGTGACACGGCGTCGAGCGCTTGCACCCGCACCTCTTTCTGATTTGCACCGACAAGGTTGGAGAGCCGAGCCGCGAAATCGAGAGGTTTCACGAAGTTTTTCGACAAGTCCTCTACCTGAACAAGATCAGCCATGCGTATGCCCCATTGGATTGTGGCACCGGAACGTGCGCGGTCCCGCTGCTGTCTCTTCCGGCGCGACAGAACATTCGGAAAGCTGCTTCTTGCACCGCGCCCGAAAGGCGCACTCCGCTCCGAGGGATGCCAGTGACGGCGTCATCCCTGGGATTTGGAACAGCCGGCTCTTGTTCGAGTTCATGCCGGGCACGGATTGCAAAAGTCCGTGAGAGTATGGATGCATCGGCCGCTCGACGATGTCGCGCACGGGGCCGTGTTCGACAACGCGGCCAGCGTACATGACGGCGATGCTGTCGGCGAGGCCTGCAACGACGCTGAGATCATGGGTGATCCAGATCATGGCCGTGCCATGCGTTTCGCACATCGTTTGCGCAAGCGACAGGATTTGCGATTGGATTGTGACGTCGAGCGCCGTTGTTGGCTCATCGGCGATGATAAGGTCGGGGCGATTAAGGAAAGCAATCGCAATCGCAATTCGCTGCCTCATGCCGCCTGAGAGTTCGTGGGGATAGGCGCGCAATCGCTCCGCTGGAGAGGGAATGCCAACATCGGCGAGTGCTTTTTCGCATGCGGAAAGGGCCTCGCGTTTTCCGATGGACCGATGCGTTTGTATGGCCTCTACCATCTGAGTATCGATCCGCAGGACAGGATTAAGTGTCATCATCGGGTCCTGAAAGATCATTGCGATACGATCCCCCCGCAAGCCGCGTAATCGGGAGGGGTCCGCAGCTGCCAGATCCTCCCCTTTGAGCAGGATACGACCGCGCGTGATCCGGCCGGGAGGGTCAATCAGGCCGAGTATGGAAAATCCTGTCACTGATTTGCCGGAGCCGCTTTCGCCAACAAGGCCAAGAATTTCGCCAGGGTTCAGCGTTAGTGTCACGTTGTTGACCGCCTTGATCGGACCACCTCGCGTTTCGAAGACGGTGCACAGGTTTTGCACATGCAAGAGGGGTTCATTCATTTGGCTAACCTTGGGTTCAGTACATCTCTCAGTTGGTCGCCAACGAGGTTGATGCAGAAGATGGTTAAAAGGAGCGCAATCCCGGGAAAGATGCTGATCCAGTACTTTCCCGAGATCATGTATTCAAAGCCATTGGCGATGAGGATGCCGAGCGATGGCTCGGTTTGAGGCAGGCCCAGTCCGAGGAATGAAAGCGTGGCCTCTAACGAAATCGCGTGCGCCGTTTGGATGGTAGCAACCACGATCAGAGGCGAGAGGCAATTGGGCAAAATATGCCGGAACAGCACACGTCTATCGGGAATTCCGAGGTTGAGCGCAGCTTCGACATATTCTTTGCGACGTTCTGCCAGTGCGGACGCACGAACCGTTCGGGCATAGTAAGCCCATTGGACAACAACCAACGCGAACAGGACTTTTTCGACACCCTTTCCGAGTAAGGCCACGAGCATTAAGGCGACGAGGATGGCGGGAAATGAGAGCTGTAGGTCCACCAATCGCATTATGAGCGCGTCGATACGACCACCGAAGTAGGCGGCGGTCAGGCCGATGAATGCCCCTATGGTCATCGCGATCAGTCCGCTTGCGACCCCAACGGAGAGAGAGATCCGAAGACCGTAAAGAATTGCGCTCAGAACATCGCGTCCAGCGCCGTCCGAGCCGAGCCAGAAGGTGTATCCGGCGAAGGCTTCCTCTCCGGGCGACAGCCGAGCGTCGAGGATGTCCACTTGGCCCAGATCGTAGGGGTTCTGCGGTCCAATGATAGGCGCGGCGATTGCGACCAGAATGATCAGCGCGAGACCGATGGCCGAAACGACAGCGACGGGGCTTTCGCAATAGCGGGACAGGAAGACGCCCGTTGGTGTGTCTTGAAACCGCATCACGCCGTCTCCTCGGAAAGGCGCACCCTTGGGTCCAGCAACCGATATACGAGGTCGACCACGAAATTGATCGCAACAAAGACCACAACAATCAGCATCAGGTACGCCACAATAACCGGCCGGTCGAGTTGCAGGACGGCTTCTATGAGGAGTTTTCCCATGCCCGGCCAAGCAAAGATGCTTTCGGTCACGACCGAGAAAGCGATGAGGCTTCCGAATTCAAGCCCAAGCACCGTCACCACCGGGATCATTACGAGTTTCAGGATATGGACGCGGACGATGCGAGCGTTGCTGAGCCCCTTGGCACGTGCAAACTTGATGTAGTCCTGCATCATCGTCTCGCGCACGCCGGCCCGCGTCAGGCGCGTGACAAGCGAAATTTTCAGCAGGGCCAGATTGATCGCGGGCAACATCACGTGCGAAAGACCGTCAATCGTGAAGAAGCTACTGGAAATGCCGAGGAAAGTCGCGGTCTCGCCTCTGCCGGTCGACGGCAGCCACCCGAGGCCAACGGCGAACGTCATGATCAGGATAATGCCCACCCAGAACGTCGGGAGGCTGAAGCCGAGGATGGAGCATGCCATGATCGCGCGGCTCATCCACCAGTCTGGATACAGTCCCGCAACAAGCCCGAGTGGGATGCCGAAGACGATGGCCAGAAACAGCGCGCCAAGAGCAAGCTCAAGGGTGGCGGGAAGGCGCTCAATGATGAGTTGCAGCGCGGGTTCGCCAAAAATGAAGGACGTACCAAAGTCGCCCCGCGAGACGCCCTGCAGGAACAACCAGTACTGTTCGGTGACGGGACGGTCCAAGCCGAAGTCGCGGATCACGCGCTCGATTTCGGCCTGATCTGCGTCGGGCGAAACCAGCATCGCGACAGGGTCCCCGACGACATTCACGCCAAAGAAAACAATTGTCGCCATCACGAATACCACTACGAGGCTCTGTGTCAGACGACGGATAAAAAATGCTAGCACCGGCAGGGTTCCTGTTTGCGGAAAGGGTCCTGGCCCGAAAGCCAGGACAAGTTTCTTCGGGAGGTGAAAGTCAGTTCGCTACAACGGTGACACTGTTTGCGAGCGTGAATTCGTCGGTTCGCGGAACGTAAGAGAGATCGCCTCGTGTTGCCCAGGTGTTCACCTGGAAGTGCAACGGGACGATAGCGACATCATTGATCGCCTGTTCCGTTGCTTGCGCCAGCAAATCGGCCCGCGCCTCGTCGTCGACAGTTGCAAGGGCGTCCTGGATCAGAGCGTCGATCGCCGCATTGGAGTGACGCCCCCGGTTCGACGATCCGAACCCGCGTTCCTTGTCGTATGTGTGGATGAGGGACTTTAGGGGCGACGACGCTTCGCCGCTTCCGGCGCCCCAGCCAACGAGGATCAGGCTGAACTCGGGCAGTCCGCCTTCTCCTCCCGAGGAGGCTCGGCTGAAGTAGACCGAGCGCGGCATCGTCTCGACCGAAGTTGTGATCCCGATACGCGTCAACATCTGAGCAATTGCTTCCACAATCTTGGCGTCGTTGATGTAGCGGTCGTTCGGACCGTGTATCGTCAGTGCGAACCCGTCCGCATAGCCCGCTTCGGCGAGCAGCGCTTTGGCGCCCTCAGGGTCGTACTCCATCACGTCGAGTTTGTCGGATACGCCGAAGAACCCTTCGGGCAGAAGTTGGCCGGCCGGGATGGCAACCCCTTCCATAACGCGCTCGACAATCGCGGGTCGATTGACGGCCTTCGAGATCGCAAGCCGGACACGTTGATCCAGCAAGGGGTTCATAATCTCTTCGCCGTTTTTACCTGTGACAAACGGGGTGGTGTCACGGAACTGGTCCATATGAAGAAAGATGACCCGGTTCGAACTGCCTTGCCAGAGGTTCACATTCTCATCGGCTTTCAGGACTTCGATGTCGCTTGTCGGAACCCCGTCGATCATGTCGACATCTCCAGCAAGCAGGGCTGCGACGCGGGACGGGTCCGACGAGATCGGACGGAAGGTCACCTCATCCCAGGCCGGGGCTCCGTCCCAGTAATCGGCGTTCGCAGTCACTTCGATCCGGTCGCCTGGCACGAAATCCCGGTAGATGTAGGGACCGGTTCCAACCGCAGCACTGCCATCGTTGAAGTCTGCTGTTGTGGCATCGGCGACCTCGTCCGATATAATCAGGATCTGGCTGATATCATTCGGAACAAGCGGGTAGGGCTCTGCCGTCTTGATATGCACCGTGTACTGGTCGATTTTCTCGACCGTTTTGCCTTTTGTGTATGTTGCAAAGCTCGAGGGCGAGTTCGGAACGTCCGGTGCGCGTTCAAAAGAAGCGATGACGTCATCGGCATCGAACGCCGATCCGTCGTGAAAAGTCACTCCCTCGCGCAGCTTGAACTCCCAGGTCGTTTCGTCAAGCGGCCTCCAGGATACGGCGAGACCTGGCCGCAACGCTTGGGTTTCCGATTGCCGGATCAGCGGATCGAAGATGTGCTGTGCGAAGGACAGGTTTGGCGTCAGGTTGTGGTAATGTGGATCAATTGCTGTCGGCTCGGATGACAGCCCGATCGTCAGGCTATCGGCATGCGCAGTTAAGGCAAGAACACTCAATGAGCTTGCCAGGAAAATTGCCTTTACGGCCATGGTCATTCTCCCAGTTGGATGGAACATGGCGTAAATCCTTAACAACCCGATTTAGCATTGAGAATTAAATTAATTATGCATAATGTGCATAGATCTATGCGGCGAAAAAGCTGTTCAACGCAACTTGGATGTGGAAGCGATGGCTCGAACGAAATGGCACTCTGTCAGGGAATACGAGGTTCTTCGAGCCATGATAACGACCGGAACGACCATAGCAGCCTCTCACAGACTTGGGCTTTCGCAATCAACGGTGAGCCGCGCTCTGGCCAACCTTGAGGAGCGTGCAGGCTCTACCCTGTTCACCCGTAGCGGAAACAGGCTGATGGCGACAGCGGAGGCACTCAGATTGAACAAGTCTCTTGACGGATTGTTTGCCGCGCTTGGAAAGATCGAAGATGGTGCATCACCAGTGACAGAGCGCCAGTTTTCCATTGCCGCACCGCCGACGATTGCGCACCGGTTTTTGCAACCTCACATTGCCTCCTTCATTCGGAATAACGAAAAAACGGCAGTTACCCTCGAAGTCTGTGCAAGTGATGCCTTGCTGACCGGCGTATCCGAGGAGCGCTTCGACATCGGCATAACAGACCTTGAGACGCAGCACTCCGGAATTCAGGTTACGCCGTTTCGCAAGTCCTTCCTTGCATGCGTCCTTCCCGCCGACGATCCCTATTGTGCAAAGGACGAAATTCATCCTGAAGACCTTGCCGAGCGCGACATCGTGGCCTTGACCAAGCGCCATACCGCGCGAACATCGACGGACAGGATCTTCAGAAATGCCGGTTTGCAACCGCGCATTGTCGTCGAAACCGCAACTGCCGTTTCGGCCATGGAGTTTGTCCGGAACGGTACGGGTCTCGCGTTGCTAAATCCTTTTCCAATTTCAGCATCGCTGCCGGACGGGGTCGTCATACGCCGGTTCAAACCGGATCTGGAGTTTCAAACGTCATTCTGGACCGCCATCAATACTGCACTCGACGCTCCTGCGCGGGCTTTTATCCGTCACGTCAAGTTTTCGACTGCACCGGATCCGTGGTCACAACCCATTTGAACGGGAAAGCTCATGTCTGAGACCCTACTTTCGCAGGCAATTCGGCTGCTAGACCGTTTGGTTGCCTTTCAAACCATCAGTTCGAGATCAAACCTGGAATTAATTGAATTCATTGAAGAATATCTTTCTGTATTTGAAGTTTCGTCACGCCGCTACTACGATGAAACCCGGCAAAAGGCGAATCTGTGGGCCACAGTTGGTCCTGAGGAGTCTCGGGGTATAGTCTGGTCTGGCCACACCGATGTCGTACCGGTCGAAGGACAGGCCTGGGACAGCGATCCGTTTACGCTCCGCAATGATGGCAAACGCCTGTTCGGACGCGGAACGACGGATATGAAGGGCTTCCTTGCATGTGCGCTTGCGCTTGTGCCCGATCTCGCAAGGAGAAAACTCGACCGACCTATCCATCTCTGCTTTTCCTATGACGAGGAGATTGGCTGCATCGGTGTCCGAAGCGTCATCAACGACATCGCCTCGTGGCCGATCAAGCCCGTGGGGTGCATTGTCGGCGAGCCGAGTAACATGAAAGTTGTCATCGGTCACAAGACCAAGCGAAGCCTCCGGGTCAAAGTGACCGGTACGTCCGCGCATTCTTCTCTTGCACCGCAATCGGTCAATGCCGTGCATTTCGCAAGCCTGCTTGTCAGCAAGATCGTCGAGATCGCCGAGCGTCTGGGACGGGACGGTCCCGTTGATAATGACTTCTCGGTTCCGGTCTCGACGGGACATGTCGGTACCATGCATGGCGGTACGCAGCTCAACCTTGTGCCGAACCTGTGCACTTTTGAGTTTGAGTTTCGGGTGCTCCCCGAGCAAAACGCCGATGCGCTGGTTGACGAATTGCAGCAGTTCGCCCGGTACACGTTGCTTCCTCAAATGCACAAAATCGATCCCACAACCGACATCTCGTTCGATTTGATGGCGGCCTTCCCGGGGCTTTCCATAAAGGAGAGCGATCCATGGGTGGCGTTCTGCAAGCACGCGTCGCGCACGAATGACGTCTCCAAAGTCGCCTACGGAGCGGAGGCTGGCTTGTTTCAGCAGACAGCCGCGGTGCCCACAGTGATCTGTGGGCCTGGCCACATCAAGGAGGCCCACACGCCCAATGAATCGGTGGCGATCTCTGAATTGGCAAAGTGCCTCGATGTCCTAAGGATGTCCGCGACAACACCATACATCGCACCTCGAAGTGTATGACCCGGCGGATTTCCGTATCTGCCTCGCAGGCGGAAAGCT
>JBCBBB010000124.1:0-8904 GCA_038532095.1 Pseudomonadota bacterium | reverse complement strand
GCTTCGGGCTGCGCAAGATGAACTGCTGAGGCTGAACCTTGCCGTCCGCACCTGTCGAAGCGTTGATTAGTCCCATAAATGGGTTTGGCTGACCTGGCGTAACTGCGTCCGCGGTGACAACGCGCAAGTCCGACCGCTTTAAGGTGAGTTCGGGCATGATGCGCACAGGTGCCGTGCTCTCGGGCGCGACAGGCTCTGGCGGCTGGTTGCCCCTGACGACTGTGACCTCAGAAGGATTGACCGGTCTGCCAGACGCGCGCGAGGTGGTATCACCGGCAGGTGGAAGAGCGTTCTGATCGGGGGCGACGGGCTGGTTTGGGGGAGCTGTAGGCGTATTCGGCGGGAGTTGCCCACCCGGAGGAACAGAAGCCGTGGGCTCGGTGATGCCAAAGCGAGGTGGCGGATTGTCGCCCGAGGCATTCTTTGGCGTTTCCGCCGACGCGGTGGTCGCGGGTTCGACGAGACCGCCTTTCTCGGCAAGCGACCGCCCGACTTTCGAATCCATGAGACCGTTGCCGTCGAGGTTCAACACAAACTTGACCTTCGCTTGCAACGTATTTGGGATCACACCGTTCTTGATATCCTTGGCAATCTGGGCCCTGATGGCGTCGGAAAACGATGCGACCGTGCTATCGGGACGGCCGAAGTTTGCGACGGTGGCCCTCGCATATTCCTCGATCAGTTCTTCGAGAATACGAAGTTCCATCTCGGTCAGTAGCCTTTGGCTTTCTTCGAGACTCGATATCCATTTTTCGACCCCAGGCTTGGTTGGCCCTTCGGCGCTATAAATCTCGGCCAGTTCACTCGCAACCCGAGGCGCCAGCTCGGCCCCGTACTTTTCCTTGGCGAACTCAAGAAGGTTGTCTTCCGGCGACCGCTTCACAGGCCCGTCGCCATAGAGTTTCGCCCGGCGATCAAGACTCTTCTTGCTCAAACCCGCTTCGGCTAGGATCGTGTCGCGGTTCAAAACCTTGATGCCGGTATCTTCCAAGCCATCAAGAAACTCTCCCAGCCTGCTTTTCAGCATGTTGGGGTTGAGCCCTGTGTAAAGCAGGTCAACGGTGACCGGTTCCGCAATTCCCTTCAAAGGAACATCCGCGCGGATCACGATGGCCGTGTCGATGCCTTCGGACCGGTTGAGTTCAACCGCGCGTTGCGCCACGGCGGGACTAGGTGCAAACGCTTGCGGTGGAGTATCGCCCGGCGGAGTGACACGGTCGACGATACGCGCCTGAAGTTCGGTGCTCGTTCGTGGAATTTGCGTTTGGTCCGGAAAACGCGGCTGGCGGATCACACTGCGGGGCGGTAGCCCATCTGTTTGTGGCGTACGGACCAGTTCGCTTTGTCGTGGCGTGGTCGTCGTCTTCTGACCACGAAGGCGTCCGAGTGCCGTCTGGACTTCGGCTGTTTGGCGCGCGTTTGCCAGTTTCGTTTCCAGCGCGCGATAAATTTCGGGGGTGTTCTTGCGCAAAAGTGCAGCGTTTTCAGGTGTCCATTTGCCGACCTCACGCGCGATGGTGGTCACTGGCGTCTGCTCGATCGCTGTCTTTACCGTCCGGATGTTCTGAACATTGACGTCGGGAACTTTGCCCCGGCGGGCCAACCGCCCACGCGCCTTGCCGACCAGCGGTGTCAAAACACCGAGTGCACGGCCCACTTGATAGGCGGGCGTACTGGGGTCTGCGCCCAATGCACGAGCCAGAGACACGCCAATGCCAGTTACTGCTTCCTGACTGGCGTTCTTCTCCGAATACTGGGCACGCCGTTCACGGTTGAGCAGATTGGACCGTCCTGTCTCCGGGACAGACACACCGGGCAATGCACTTGCGCCGACCTCTGCCAAGGCTGTCAGGTCACCGATAAGCGCTGAACCACTCCTAACAAGACCCTCGGGCACGCCAGCAATTGTTTCTGGAAGGCTCATAACGGCATCGACGGCAAATCCGACGCCCGCGTCCCAGGCATTGCCGCTATTCGCTTTTTGACCCTGTGTCTTGTTCGCCTCTGAATTAATGGCGGCAAAGGCTCTTTTCAATTTTGTGACCAGCGGCGAGCCGTAGGCGAATTGACCTTCCGAAACCGGGCGATCGAATTGCTCGACGACCATTTCGCGGATCTTCCGGTTCGGTTCGAGCGTTTGAATGATCAGCTCGATTTTCTCTCCCTTTTTTCGCTGCAGGAGACGGAATTTTTTTCCGGCAAAGCGTCGGCTGGTGAAGTCCTGAATAATCTCGCCCGCTTCGAGCTTCTTCATCCTGGCTTCGTTCAACTCTGCTTCGCGCCCGGCCTTGTTGACCTGAACGGGAGGAGCATAGTTGTTTATATCGTCGGCGGTGATCCGGTTTGCGCCAACCTGCGCCATCAGTTCCGTGCCCATTTTCATATCCTTTCTGTTGCAGCCCCGCGTGCAAAGGGGCATTCGCGAGACCTTGCGCCTCGTGCTCGGCGCGATTGGTCGCGCGCTGGTAGAAGGATTAATTTTCTGACTTACGCCAGCATTACGACGGGCCTTGCACTAACGCATGGAACGATGCCGGAATTGCATAGCCGCTTCTTTCGGCCCGTTCTCGTCGGCACACAGAAAGCTCAGTGTAAACGCCGATCCACGCCGGGACTTGCGGTTCTGAAAGCCCGCTTTGCCGCCGTGGCCGGACATGATCCGATTGACCAGCGAAAGGCCGAGGCCAGAGCCCGGATACCGGCGGGCAAACGCGCCGCGCCGAAAGGGTTCAAATAGAGTTTGCACCTCATCCAGGGGCACACCAGGCCCTTCATCCAAAACGTGAAATCTTCCGGTGGCAGTAACCGCGACGACAATGCGAGAATCCACGGGCGCGTACTTGATGGCATTCTCTATGATGTTCGACGCCGCTTCTTGGGCAAGGGTCGTATCCATCAAGCACCTTTTACCTCGGGAGAAGTCCCGGAACTGAATCTTCTGCCTGCGTCTGAGCGCCAGTGGGGCTATCCGTGCAGCGGCCGGAAGGAGCGTGTCCGCTAGATTTCGCGGGCGCAACTCCAGTCCCGCGTCCCGTCGGCAGAGTCCTGCCACCTGCAATTGATCAATAAGACGAAGCATGCGCTGGATGTTCTCGCCAATGTCGGCCGGCTCTACCTTGGTCCTTGTGTCGATGTCCGCAAGCATGGCGCATAGCGAGGTCTTTAGCTGGTGACCGACGATTGTCTCCCAAGGCGCCGAGCGTGACGCGTCTTCTTTCGTCTCTCGAATTGCATTAATCATGCTGCTCTCCAGTGGTCAGAATGAAGCCTATGCCGCGCACCGTTTTCACGATCGCGCTTGCGCCGCTTTGTTTCAGGATACTCCGTAGGCGATGCATCGAAACGTCGATGGCATTGAACGAAACCTCATCGTCGAATCCGTAGACGGAGTCTTCGAGTTGGGCGCGCGTTACGATCCGGTTTGGCGCCCGAACCAATCGTTCCATCACGTCAGCTTCTCGCCGCGCCACCTGCACGGTTTTGCCGCCCACGCTCAACTGCCGATTTGAAAGATCGAAGCGCAGATTGCCCAGTTCAACAACCTGATTTTCCATGTCTGAGGGACGCCTTAGAACCGAACGGAGACGCGCAAGCAGCTCTTCCAGAGCGAGCGGCTTGGCCAGATAATCGTCGGCGCCTGAGTTAAGGCCGTTGACACGCTCATTGGCGGTATGAAACGCGGCGGACATTATGATGACGGGAACGTGTTCGCGGTTAATGCGAATTTTGTCCAGAAAGCTCAACCCGTCCCCGTCCGGCAACTGCCGGTCGAGAAGTATGGCATCGTAGGGAAACGTCTCGGATGCGGAGTTGGCTTCGGCAAGTGTGCTGACCACGTCCACTGTAAAACCCTCGGATCTCAGGAATGGTACCGCACTTCGAATAAGAGCGGGTTCGTCTTCTACAAACAAGACGCGCATAGCTTACCTCCCTTGTTCGCCGCGCGACCATCCGCGCGGCGTTTTTGGTACTAATGACGTGCAATCATCGCGCGGGCAGAACAAAAAAGCGCACACGCTACTTTGTTGATTCCGATCCTAGATGCCGAAGTCCGATTCACAAACGCCTTACGTCCGATCGTTTGCAATCCGGAGAATTCAGGCGTTACGACGCCAATCTATGCCAATACGTTGGCAATTTCGCGCCAGTCTATGCATCTCGAAATACTCCCGCAAGGTTTGGCCGTTTAGTCTTCGGCGGGATTAGGCCGCCGCGATTTAGTCTTGTTCGGTTCTGTGTCGGACATATGATATCCTATCCGGTACGGACGGCGCGGCAGACGCGGCTTTCGGATCGAAAGAGGGCCCGATATTGGCAGACTTGAATTGGCGATTGTTTCGTGGTTACGAAGTGCTTCGCGCGATGGTTTTGACACAGACCACCACGGCAGCTGCCAAACATCTGGGCATCTCCCAATCCGCCGTGAGCCGGTCAATCAGAAACCTTGAAGAGCAGTTCGGCAAAGTCTTGTTTGTGCGGACGGGCAACCGCCTGTCACCGACCGCCGAAGCGCTGGCCCTGAATGCCTCGCTCGATGATCTTTTTGCAGCTCTTGCCGAAATCAGTGGTATCAAGAGAAACTTTGTCAACGGCAGGAATACCCTTCGCGTTGCGGCGCCGCCGACATTTGCGCAGTTTTTTTTGGAGGAACATGTCGCAATGTTCTCGGAGCGAGCAAAGGACGCGTCCATTGTCCTCGATGTTTGCAACTCCGAGACACTTATTCTGGGCGTTGCTGAGGGCCGGTTCGACATCGGCATCACCGACCTTCAAACGAACCATTCAGGCATACGCCGTATACCGTTTAGGACGTCAAACATGGCCTGTGTGCTTCGACATGACGATCTTCTCGCGACCAAATCGAAAATCCATCCTTCCGATCTTGATCGAAAACCGATTATTGCCCTGACAAGGCGTCATTCCATAAGAACCTGTACCGAGCGAATATTTCAAACGGCCGGCTCGCATCCGAACATCAGAATATCGACCGCAACCACCAGTTCGGCCATTCGCTTTGTACGAATGGGGCTTGGCTGCGCCCTTGTTAACCCGTTTCCCGTGCAAAAGGCTTTGGGCGACGATCTTCTCTTGAGAAGGTTTTTGCCCGACTGCCCGTTTCTGACTTCAATCATCACAAATGCCAGCGGCACGCGTAGCCCAATCGCGCAAGCTTTTCTGCGTCACACCATCAAGGAAACGCCGCCAGACGAGTGGTCGGAACCGGCGTGATTGTCTGCAACGGCGAGGACCTATCTTGTCTGCACCCAGGCCAAAGCGTCCGCCACACCGGCGTAGGTCGCGGGATGAATTGGCTCTCCACGCCCAGCGCTGGAGTTGACCCGCACGGCCAGATCGGGATGTGCAAAAAGCGGGATACCAAGTCCCTCAACCTCTGCCAACAGGCCGCGAGCAGTCTCGTTCGCGCCTTTGTCAATAATCATCGGAACCGCCGTCGCTCCCTTTACGTAACGGATCAGGGTGATCTGACCGCCCCCGATAATCGCCAGGTTCGCGTGTTTCGCCTGAATTTTCTTCTCAGCAGGGTCCCGCATCGAATGGCGCAGCCTGTTCCGTGCCGCTCTGATTTCAGGGCTTCCATTCATATCCTTACTCTCACGTTTCTGTTCTGATCGCGACATTTTCATTTCGCGACTGAAGAGCCACTCCTGAAGCTTGACATCAGGCAGTGAAACGAGAAGGCCAAATAGAATAAGAGAAATGAAGACAATCATCATAATAACGATAAGCAAAGAAAATTGACAATTTAATCCGCAAGAAATCGAATTTATTATGCTCGCAGAGAATGCTCTAAAAATAATTATCGAAACCAATATTCCAATTATCATTTTGAATGTAGCCTTGGCGACCTCGACCATTCCGCGAACTCCGAATATGCGAGCGATCCCTTTTATCGGGTCCAGTTTAGAAAGCTTTGGAGACAGCGGATCGAGCGAAAAAATGAACCCCTTGTTGAGAACGATCACGACAACCATTCGAACGAGGAACATCGTCACCGTCAAACCTATGACAAGTGACATTGAGCTCCGCAGCATATCCGTCCCAATTCCAGCGGCAGCGACACCAACCTCCTGGCCTGGGAGCGCTCGTATCGCGCTTTGAAGCCCGGTCGAGAAGTTCTGGATGTGACTGGTGCCAGTGAGGGCAAGAAAGATCATGCCGCCGATGAAGGAAAGCAGGACAGTTATGTCGTTGAATTGAGGCACCTGCCCTTTCTTCCGCGCATCCCTGAGTTTTTTCTCCGACGGCGGAAGTGTCTTCTCCTCGCTTCCACTCATGGCTTCGCAAGACCCCTTAAGGTCGAATCGACACTTGGAGCGCCCAAAACGGCGCCCAAGATGAAGTGCAAAAGCGTTTGTGAGTAGAGAAGGAGAATGAGACAGAAGAGCGTGTTCTTGACGAGCGGCAGAAGCATCGAGATGTCTATCCGCCCGGCGACGCGGGAAAGGGCCATCACTGTGAAATCACTGATGAACAAAAGCAGGATCACCGGCCCGGCTACAACCAGGCTCGTTACTGCGAAATCCCAGACAATATACCCGATCTCCGCTAGGCCGACCTTACCGATACTTGGCCAGGGATCGCGTATTGGCCAGTACTCATAGCTTCCGTACACAGTGGCCGAAATGATCTGGAGGCCATTGCTTTCGACAAAAAGGGCAACAGCAGAGAACATCAACAGCGATGCGGTGACCGAACTGCTGCCCGAAGTTGATGGGTCGGACAGCCCGGAATCGCCGATGGTCCGTTGGTTGTCGATGAATTCACCTGAGGCTTGAATGGCCCAAAAGGGTACGGAGAAAAGGAGGCCTATGAACAAGCCGATCAGGAGTTCCTTAATCATGAGAATGCCGACTGGAAATGCATTACGGCCCGCAAGTCCTTCAAGACCCGGCCACAACACAACCGAGACAGGGAGAGAGATACCGAGACTGATAGCAATCTGTACAGCCATCCCAAGCTCGGCTCGGCGCACGATCGGATGTATAAGAAACACGCCCTGCAATCGCGCCGCACAGAGCCCAAGATGCAGAACGACCTCCTTCACCTGACCAAGAAAGACCAGAAACGCCTGTGTTTCGGGTTGCATCAGTTCACCAA
The DNA here is from genome assembly GCA_038532095.1 of Pseudomonadota bacterium. GTDB lineage: Bacteria > Pseudomonadota > Alphaproteobacteria > Rhodobacterales > Rhodobacteraceae > JAJDOD01. The sequence continues at coordinate 1,785 of JBCBBB010000124.1, read as the reverse complement.
TATTGGAAATCGTGTGAACAAGTCCTTCGCGAAGGTGATCAACGGTGCTGTCAGCGCGCTCGTCATCACAGCGAAGACCCCCATAACAGCAAGGATTTTCATGGTCTGCGGCAGCGTCTGATCCTGAATCTGGGTGGCGGCCTGAAGTATGGCCACGATCAGACCCACAACCACCGCCGCGAGAAGCGCTGGCAAAACGATCTGCGAATAGATGATCAATGCTGAACCAATTTGATGTGCGACCTCCACCCCGTGCCTCCTCAATCTATGCCGCGTAGCTGATGATCAGACCTTCGACCAGAAGACCCCAGCCATCGATTGAGACGAAAACAAACAGTTTGAGGGGAACGGAAATGACTGTGGGCGTTACCATGGACATTCCCATTGCCATCAGGATCGTCGTAACCACGAGGTCGATGATCACAAAGGGCAGGTACAAGAGGAACCCGATCTGAAAGGCACGCTGGAGTTCGGACACAAGAAATGACGGGATGAGGATGCTCAGATCGTCACCGTTTAGCGAAGCGCGCATGTCTTCCGGCCAAATTTCATTTGTTGCCGACAGAAAGAAAGTGCGTTGCTCGGGATGACTGAACATCACCAGGAACTCTCGAACGGGTTCCCGGGCCCGATTAAGGGCGTTCAACCAGTCTTCGAAACTGTCCACCCGAAGGGGGCCCGCTGTAACGGCGGCCTGCACTTCGTTCACCACTGGCGCCGCGATGAACGCCGTCAGCGATAGTGCGATCCCATAAAGAACAAGGTTTGGAGGCGTCTGCTGGATGCCAAGCGCACTCCTGACGATAAATAATACGACAGAGACCTTTACGAATGCGGTGGTCGTGATGACCACAAAGACAAGTAAACCCAAACCAACCGAAATCAGGACGACAGGGAAGAGTGGGAAGGTTTGTTCAGGCACCAGAATTGACCCTTGAAATCTCGACCCCCAGTCGCGTTCCCAGGCTGACAAGGCGCCCGCTGGCAATACGAGCACCGTTTGCACGAACGGCGACCTCGCAAGTTTCGACATCGCCGTCGAGCGGCAAGACCATCCCGCTATCCAAGCGGGACACGTCGGCCAGCGACATTGTTCTTGTGCCGATGTCGAAGGTCACGCGGATCGGAAGTTCGGCCGGGGTCTCGCTTGCCTCAACTGAACTGTCTGTCTCTGAAACCTCATTGCTTTGCCAATCCTGCATGGGCCGGATCTCCTCAATTATGATGTTTCCCGAGTCCGCGCTGCCTGTACCGACGATCTGGTCGGCTACGGTGATATGAACACGCCCCGTGTCTATGTCGGCGTGCTCCGGCAAAAACACGTCGCCAGGTTCCAACGTGCGGATGCCGCCGACATCTGACAGAAAACGTCCCAAACGGAATGCGACCAGAACGTCCAGGTGGCGCACGCGCCGTGGCTTCAGCGAACGCATCATGGCCGCTAGTTTCGGTAAGTGGTCCGGTGTGCACCCGATCCGGATACAAACCGTTTGGCCGCCAAGGCGAATGGCAAGCCACCTCACCGCCGGGTCCGCGCGATGCGCGACTGCGATACGGACGGTATCACCCAGCCACCCTTCGATGGTCGCGAGGACACCGTCAAGCGCCGCTTCAACAAGCGGGACCCGAAGTGGGGGAGCTGAAGGAACGCCCTGGGTGCGACACAGCCCGTGTAAATCATCTTCCGCGACCTCGGCTGTGAGGCTAAGTGTGGAAGAAGTGACACGCAGACAGCACAGGTCCGGGTGCTGCCGCGCCAGATCTTCACAGGGACGCAGGCCAAAC
>JBCBBB010000123.1:0-9001 GCA_038532095.1 Pseudomonadota bacterium | reverse complement strand
AATCGAGACCACCGCGTGAGCCCCCGTGACCCAGCGTGAGCTTTTGTTGCAGTTCGCTCTTGTCGGAGAGGCCTATGCCGCCTATTTCGCAAGGGTGACGGGCACTGCCCTTCCCGTGCCGGGGACAAATTCCGGTGGCCTTAAGCAAATCCGAGGGAACTGGCTCTGGCCGGATCGTGGTCCGGTTACCTGGTGCCCACCTGTGTATACAGGTCCTCGGGAATTCAGATGCCCCTACGGTTGCGGTGGTCCCGTCACATCATCGTCTTGTCTGATGTTTTCCGGGTCGTAAGGCATCCGCATGATGGTGATGCCGAACTGCACGCCGGAAAAGACGATGCCATTAAAGAAGCACAGCAGCGCAAAGCCGAGCCAACCGCCCTCTACCGTGTCAATGAGATGTGCCAGATGGCCGACATTGAACACCACAAGAGCCATTGAGAAGAGAATGCCGAGCGCAAACCCCAGAAGGCACTCGCGGATATAGATGCGGATCAGCTTGGGCATATCCAAGTTTCTAGCCTGAAACTCAGCCCTGACAAGACGCGGTTTGCCGGATCGGCAAGGAATGGCGTTAGACCAGAACATCCATTTCGTGCTGCGCACCGACGTCGAACACGCGTTTGTAGCGGGCAATCTGATCCTCCGGCCCCATCGCCTTGCGGGGATTGTCAGAAAGCTTCACGGTCGGACGCCCGTTTGCGCGCACCGCTTTGCACACAAGGCTGAACGGCGCGAGGCCGTCCTGAGGGATAAGTCCGCGGAAATCATTGGTCAGCATCGTGCCCCAACCGAAGCTCACGCGGACGCGGCCGGCAAACCGGTGGTGCAGTTCCTTGATCTTTTCGACATCGAGCCCGTCGGAGAAAATCACCAGCTTCTCTGACGGGTCCTCGCCACGCTCTTTCCACCAGGCGATAGCGGTTTCCGCGCCTTCGACCGGATCGCCGCTGTCGATGCGGATGCCGGTCCAACCGGCAAGCCAATCGGGCGCGTTCTTCAGAAACCCTTCCGTCCCGTAGGTGTCCGGCAAGATGATGCGCAGATTGCCATCATGTTCCTCATGCCAGTCGGCGAGCACCCCGTAGGGCGCCTCGGCCAGGTCCACATCACTGTCGCTGAGTGCGGCATAGACCATCGGCAGTTCGTGGGCGTTGGTGCCAATCGCTTCCAGATCGCGGTTTTTCGCGATCAGGCAGTTCGAGGTTCCGATGAATGCCTCCCCCAGGCCTTCGGTCATGGCCTGCACGCACCAGTCCTGCCATAGAAAGCCGTGGCGGCGGCGGGTGCCGAAATCCGCCAGCTTCAGGTCCGGGATATCGCGGAGCTGTTCGACCTTCTGCCACGTGCGGGTCATCGCGCGGGCGTAGAGCACCTTTAGTTCGAACTTTCCGAGGTCCTTCAGGACGGCACGCGCGCGAAGCTCCATCAGAATGGCGAGCGCGGGAATTTCCCACAGCATGACCTCCGGCCAGTTGCCTTCGAAGGTTAGCTCGAACTGCCCGTCGCGTCGTTCCAGATGATAGGGTGGCAAGGTGAGGTTCTCGAACCACTCCATGAAATCCGAACGGAACATCTGGCGTTTGCCGTAAAAGGTATTGCCGCGGAGCCAGGTGCTTTCCCCGCGTGAGAGCGACAGGGACCGGATGTGGTCCAGTTGTTCGCGCAGCTCGCCTTCGTCGACGAGTTCGGCCAGCCGGATGCTTTTGGTGCGATTGATCAAGCTGAAGGTGACCTGCGTGTCAGGTTTGTTGCGGAACACCGACTGACACATCAGCAGCTTGTAGAAATCCGTATCGATCAGCGAGCGGACAATCGGATCGATTTTCCACTTATGATTCCAGACGCGGGTTGCGATATCGACCATGGCCGGTCCTCCCTGACGACCCTTTTTGCCCGCTCAGGTCGGCGAATGTCCAGCCAAGCCGTGAGAAGTTTCGGGCGGTTTGCATGGAACCACAGTGCAAAAGCGGTAACCCGCGCAGCGCAATCCCGTCGGGACCAAGCGGGTTTCGCCCGGGACGTGAGGTGGACAAGGATGCGGACGGGCGCCTATTTCAGGCGCCCCCCTGTGTAGCTGTCATCCGGCACCATGGCGGGCGTTTGTGTGCCGGGCTGCTTTGGCTGACCGCTTAACCCACGCGCCTGGTTCGCAAGCCATGTGATACTTGAGGCGATCGGACGAAATTCGCTGCTGCCATCATAGACCACACCGCAATTCACCGTGTGCACGGTGGACGGCGTATCAAAGCCCGGGCCGGGTGGACGCGGTGCAAAGGTGGCCCGGCAGCCTTCCGTGTCGGACGAATAGGCCCCGACGGCGATGCCGTATTGGAACAGGACGATGACATAGGCCTGGCTATTGCCGAACTGCGGCACGTAGTAGCCGGGCGGGTTCGACATGTTTCTATATATATAGGAGACCTGCGCCCCTTCCTTGAGCTTTTGTGTGGGATGCCCCCATTGCAGCACAAACCGTTTTTCGGTGCTCACACCGGGATGGACGCTGGCCACCATGGCCTGTCGCACATGCGGGTGATTGGCTACGGTCGTGTTCCACGACCTGCCACCGCAGGCCGTCAGCAAAAGACATATCAACAGCACCCGAACCATGCGCCCCTCATAGCGGGGCAGGGTTGCCAAAAGGTTCACGAGCCGTCTAACTCCGCGCATGATTTTGGGCATCGGCACGGATCTTTGTAACATCGAGCGGATCGAACAGACGCTTGACCGGTTCGGCGACCGGTTCCGCAATCGCGTTTTCACCGAGATCGAGCAACGCAAGGCCGAGCGCCGGGCCGACACGGTCGGGACCTATGCCAAACGCTGGGCCGCGAAGGAGGCCTGTTCGAAAGCCCTTGGCACCGGGCTTCGCATGGGGATCGCGTGGAAGGATATGTCGGTCAGGAACCTCCGCACCGGTCAGCCGGTCATGGAGGTTACCGGCTGGGCAGCGGAACGGCTGGCCGAGATGACGCCCGAGGGGCACGAGGCGATCATACACGTGACCCTGACAGACGATCACCCCTGGGCGCAGGCCATGGTTGTGATCGAGGCGCGGCCCGTCGCACCTTGACAGGGCTCACCCCCGCCCGCAGAAAGCGCGGGCGGTAAAGAGGCAGGGCATATGAGCGAGAAAACCGGGACGCTGATGGACGGCGTGGTCGAGACGATCAAGACCATCGTCTATGCGCTTCTGATTGCCGGGGTCTTCCGCACATTACTCTTCCAGCCGTTCTGGATCCCCTCCGGGTCGATGAAAGACACGTTGCTGATCGGGGATTTCCTCTTCGTCAACAAGATGGCGTACGGCTATTCGGCCTATTCCTGCCCTTTCGCGATCTGCCCGATTGAAGGGCGGATCTGGGCGGGTGAGCCGGAGCGTGGCGATGTGGTCGTCTTCCGCCACCCGGTGAACGGGCAGGATTTCATCAAGCGGATTGTCGGGTTGCCGGGCGACACGGTTCAGATGCAGAACGGACGCCTGTTTATCAACGGCACAGAGGCGCCTCAGGTGGCCAACGGTCAGTTTGTCGAGACCTTTGAACCGCAAGGCCCGATCCGGTCGGTTCCTCTTTGCACGGAAGGCCGCCCCGCGCCCGGCGCGACCTGTAGCAAGGAAAAGGCGATTGAGACACTGCCGGGCGGTCACAGCCACGCGGTGCTGAACGTGTTTGACGGGCGGTTCGACAACACTGGCGTCTTCTCCGTCCCCGAAGGGCATTACTTCTTTGTGGGCGATAACCGCGACAACTCCACCGACAGCCGCGAGCGTCAGGATTTCGGCGGTGTTGGCTATGTGCCCTTCGACCACCTCATCGGTCGTGCCGACCGGGTCATGTTCTCCTCCGCAGGCCGCTCGCTGATGTTTGTCTGGACCTGGCGCCCGGACCGGTTCTTCAAGAAGATCGAATAAGCGCGGGGCCATGTTTGAGGCGGTCCAAAGAACACTGGATTTTTCGAGTCGTACGTCGCGCCGCGCCTTCTGGAGCTATTTCGCTCTTGTGGCTGCGGTCACTCTGATCTGCGCCATCCCGCAAACGACAGAGCCGCTGGCCAAAGCGCTCCTCGTTGTGATCCCCGGAATGGTCTTTCTGCCGCTCTTTGCATTAACCGCGCGACGGTTGCATGACACCGGACGCAGCGGGTGGTGGAGCGCGCTTTACGCCCTGCCTGTTATCGGCACTTTGGTTCTTCTGGTGTTCTGCGCGCGCAAGCCGCGCCATGTGAAGGAGTGGCCGGCACGTCCGATCCATAAGCTCGGCCAGGGGCTGGTGTTGAGTATTGCAGCCCTTTACCTGTCGCGGCTGTTCTGGGCGCCCTACTGGATTCCTTCGGGGTCCATGAAGCCGACGCTGCTCGCCGGGGATTACCTGATCGTCTCCCTGTCTCGTGGTGAACCTGAACCGGGCGACGTCATCGTCTTTCGCGAGGCTGAAACCGAGTATGTGTTTCGCGTCGTCGCTGGCCCGGGAGACCGGGTGAAGATGCAGGCGGGGACACTCGTGTTGAACGGCGCGGCGGTGGCGACCACACCGCAAGGCGTCTTCGAGGAGCCGAGAGGACCCGAAGGGCCTTTGGGTGTGTTCCCCCTGTGCCAATCCCCGGACCCGACAGCGCCCTGCACCAAGGACCAGTTCTTGGAAACGTTACCGCATGGGCGATCGCACAGGGTCCTCGACACTTTTGCCGGTCGATTGGATGATACGCCGGAGGTTTCTGTTCCGGAGGGTTATGTGTTCGTTTTGGGTGACAATCGAGACAACGCCAATGACAGCCGCGTGCCTCAGGCGGTTGGTGGGCGTGGCTTTGTGCCAATAGAAGATGTGGTCGGCGTGGCGAAGCTGGTTCTTTTTTCTTCGCGTGGCGCGTTGGTCGACTTTACAAAGTGGCGATGGAACCGGTTCTGGGAGCCTGTCGTCTGATGCGCCTCAGTGCCGATCTTGACACATTCTCTGATCGTCTCGGCCACCGGTTTGAGAAGCCGGAACTTCTGTCCCGCGCCTTGACACATGCCTCGATCTCCACGGCACAGCGGCCTGACAATCAGCGGCTGGAGTTCCTTGGCGACCGGGTACTTGGGCTAGTGATTGCCAATGCGCTGCTGAAGGCCGACCCGACGGCCCGGGAAGGCCAGCTTGCGCCCCGGTTCAACGCTCTCGTGAGGAAAGAAACCTGCGCCGCCATCGCGCGCGAGATTGGTTTGGGTGACGTTCTGAAACTCGGGCGCTCGGAGATGAAATCGGGCGGGCGCCGCAAGGATGCGCTCCTTGGCGACGCGATGGAGGCAGTAATCGCCGCCATCTATTCGGATGGGGGCTTTGCAGCGGCTGAGGCTGTCGTTTTGAAGCTCTGGTCGAGCCGGATCACCAATGTTGAGGCGGACGCCCGCGATGCTAAAACAAGCTTGCAGGAATGGGCGCAGGCCCGCGGCCATCCCCCCCCGGACTACGTGGAAACACGTCGCGAAGGACCCGATCACGCGCCTGTTTTCACCATTGAAGTCCGGCTGGCCAGTGGTGAAACAGCCATCGCCAAGGCGCCATCGAAACGCGCCGCAGAACAGGCGGCGGCGAAAGAGTTGATGGCACGGATCGAAAACGCCTGAGCCCGCCGCCCCACGTGGTTTGACGTTAAGAGCGTCCGGCCTTTAACTTGAGTCGTCGAGTATCGTTTTTTGCGTACCCCTGAAAGGAGAGGTAGTGAAACGCACTTCAGGGTGTGGGCCGTGTGCTTTAGAGCAGAGATCGTTAAATCTGCATCAAAATCCGCTGCCTCTCAATCCGCAGGATACTGATTTCGAACGCAGGTTTTGATGCGACTTGTTACAGATCAAGACGGTGCCGCTCTAGTCGATCCTGAGAAGCAGGTTCCCTTGATTGCCGGGCTGGCGGGTCGGGATCTTGTCGCGGTCGATGTCGCCCTTCAGCGTGTAGGCGAGGTCTTTCAAGACCTGCTTGTCCGAGAAGTACCAATTGTGCGCGCTGTCATCGGGGCCTTTGATCTTGCCGCCATGCGTATCCCAGTACCGCCCGCAGTTCACATCCACGAGCTTGCTGGGTTCGGGCGCGTTCACCCCGACGCGACCGGCACGACGCGACACGCCCACGCGTTTCACGTTCGACACCGTCAGAACGTGGTCGAAGGGATTGAAGTAATTCGTCAACCGCACGCAATGGCGGTAGAGCGACGAGGTTTTTGACCGGCCTTCTTCCATCGACGACGCGGACACATCTGCTCCGAAAAAGACGATCTGCGAGACGGACCACGACTGCGCCGCAATGGCGGGTCTGTCATCGGCGTCGTCAAAGGCCTCCCGCACCACGTAGCACCCCATCGAATGCGCGACGATATGGGTGTTGATCCGACAGTCAGGCTCTTGCAGCGCCGCAAAGGATCGGATCCCCTCGCTCACCAGCCGAAAGGCGGTTTGCTTGGCGTCGAGCCTGTCTTCCAGGTAATTCAGCGCCACACCGGCACTCGGCCAGTCGAAAGCAATGACGACACCATCAAACCCATTGGCCTTCAGCCCTTTCTTCAACGATCTCAAACGCCGCAGCACATCCTTCGGTTCATTGTTGAACCCATGGACGTAAACGACGACTTCACCTTCAGAGATGCCAGTATGCATTCCGGCTTTCGACAGGGCGATGACCTTGTTGATCCAGTCGGTCTTCTTCATCGTGTGCTTGGGGTTCAGGGTGCGCGCGGATGCGGGCACCTCCAGAAAATGCGAGGCGCCGGGCTCGTCGGAAAATGCGCCATTCTTGATGCTGCGAACTGAAAATACGTAATCCATATAACGTCTCCCTTAAATGTAATGCGAGGGTAGCAAAGTCCGGACGAAAGGTCGAAACTTGGTATCGCCTGCCGCAAAGGGATGCGCCTGCCAATCTTGACAACGGCGCTGCGCGCCGGTCCCATCGCGCCATGTCCTATGACCCGGAGCACGTGACCCTGCGCGACCTTGCCATCGGCGATGCGGGCTGGCTGATCCAGCGTCACGCAGAACTCTATGCAGAGAGCGATGGCTTCGATGCCACGTTCGAGCCATTGGTGGCCGAGATACTGGTGGAGTTCCTGCGCAACCACGATCCCGCCAGCGAGCGCGCCTTTATCGCCACGGCAGGGGAGGAGCGTCTGGGCTCGATTTTCTGCGTTCAGTCGGGGACACCCGGCGTGGCCAAGCTGCGGCTTTTCTTCCTCGAACCAAAGGCGCGCGGGTTGGGGCTGGGCCGGCGCCTGCTGGACGCCTGCCTTGGGTTTGCGCGCGATGCGGGCTACGGGAAAATGACCCTCTGGACGCATGAAAGCCACCGCGCGGCCTGCGCACTTTACGACAAGTCCGGGTTTCGCCTGACCGCGTCCAAACCGGTGCACAGCTTCGGTGTCGATCTGGTCGAACAAGCTTGGGAAATCGACCTTTCGTGACACTTGCAATCACGCGAGAGCGGCGCTAGGGAAGCGGGCGTGCCGCCTTAGCTCAGTTGGTTAGAGCGCTGGATTGTGGATCCAGAGGTCCCCTGTTCAAGCCAGGGAGGCGGTACCACTTCCCCTCAGACCTTCCGGTTCAGCCGGGAGGATATGACACCGGAGGCAATGCCCACTGCGCCGATTTCCCGATTGAGCCGCGCCATCTCGACCTTGGGGCACCGGTCCATCACCACATCCAGCCCCGCCGCCTCTGCCTTTGCAGCCGCGCCCTCGTGCACAACGCCGAACTGCATCCAGACCGATTTCAAGCCCGGCATCAGATGGGTCAGAGCCTCATCCACGATCTCGGGCACATGGTCCGAGCGTCGGAAAATGTCCAGCATGTCGACCGGCCCCTCGATCTCATCGAGAGAGGACAGCACCCGCTCCCCAAACAACTCTTCCCCAGCCTGGGCGGGATTGATGGGAATAACCCGTCGTCCGCGCGCGCTCAGGTAGCTTGCCACAAAGTAGGAGGCCCGCACCGGATTGGTGGAAGCGCCCACCATGGCGATGACCTGCGCGTCTTCCAGAACACGCCGCATGAACGCGTCGGAATAGATCATTTCGCCGCCATCCTGATTGCGCCGTCCAGCCGGATCACCTCCCCGTTCAACATCGGGTTGCGCACAATGCTTTCCACCAATTGGGCAAATTCCGATGGGTCGCCCAGCCGGTTTGGGAAAGGCACCTGCGCGCCGAGGGAGGCTTGTGCCTCCTCCGGCAAGCCTTCAAGCATCGGTGTCAGGAAGAGGCCCGGCGCGATGGCCACAACGCGGATACCGGATCGCGCGAACTCGCGTGCCAGCGGCAGTGTCATGCCCGCAACCCCGGCCTTGGAGGCGGCGTAGGCGGGTTGCCCGATCTGCCCCTCAAACGCAGCCACGCTGGCGGTGTTGACGATGACGCCACGCTCTTCTGCCACAGGCTCTGACGCCTGCATCCGCGCCGCCGTTTGTGACACTATATTAAAAGTGCCGATCAGGTTGACCTCAATCACCTTGCGAAAGGCGGACAAATCTTGCGGCGTGCCGTCGCGATCCACGGCCTTTGCAGGCGGCGCAATGCCCGCGCAGTTGACGAGAATGCGGGTTGGCCCGCCAAAACCTGCGGCGACCTCAAGTGCTGCGCGCACGTGATCGACATTCGTGACGTCCGTTCGCACAAACTGCGCGCCAATCTCACGTGCGAGAATTTCTCCACTTGCGTCAGCAAGGTCAAGGATCGTAACGCGCGCACCCTGCGCGGCAAGAAGCCGAGCCGTGGCCGCTCCAAGGCCGGAGGCCCCGCCCGTAATCACCGCTCCCACTTCTTCGATCTTCACGCGCGCCTCCGCAGATTGCACGAGTCTTCCAATATCCTGTCTTGCACCTCTGTGCGAGACACAGGATGGTCCCGCCCATGAGACTGGCCGCCATAAGTGACATCCACGGGAACAGCGATGCGCTGCGGGCCGTGCTTGACGATATTAAACGGCGCGGCGTCGACCAGATCGTCAACCTTGGGGATTGCTTCAGCGGCCCGCTGG
>JBCBBB010000122.1:0-9002 GCA_038532095.1 Pseudomonadota bacterium | reverse complement strand
GCCGAGACGACACTGACCGGAGCGTTGATCTGGTCCGAGATTGCGCTGCACGCGGTCACCCCGCCGAATGCGCTGCCGGTCCCGGATGTGGCTGTCGAGCCGGTCTCGGCGAATGCCGATGCGCCGGAACCGCCCTCGGCCCTGCCGGATGTTGGGGACGGGTCCAACGCGACGCTGCCGGTCGAAACCGTCGCGCCGACGCCACGCGACAGCGTGCCGAGCTTGCCGGAAGGCGGCGCAGGCGCACCGCCACGCCCCGCGACCTTACAGGACAACGCCACACCGCCCGCGCCGCCGCCCCCGCCGGCCAACCGGTTGGCACCCAGTGAGACCGTCGTTGAAGCGGACCCGTTGCGGGTCACCATCCTGGCCCCCGCACGCGTCGAGCGCGCGTTGCGGGAGGATATCGCCGCGCGCATTCAAAGCGAAGGGCATGAACTGGTCCGGGTGCGGGATATCGAGTTCAACATCAGCACCCGCAACGTCCGGTATTTCCACGATGGAGATCGCGCGGCGGCGGAGCGGTTGGCAGAGCGCTACAATGCGGAATTGCGCGATTTCACCTGGTTCCGCCCCAGTCCGGTCGAAGGCACCGCCGAGCTTTGGCTGGCAGGCCGTGCGCCGACCGGCAACACAAGCGGCCGGGTCCAGCCCACTGCGCCATCGAACCAACGTGATATTCTGGAGCGCGCGCTTGAGCGTTTGGGGCTCGGCACCGATCTTCCGGATGCGCTGCCCGGTGCCGATGTGCTCCGCAACGTCCTGCCGCAGCGCGACAACTGATCCGGCTGAAAAACGGCTGACATGCAGCACAACGCCAGAATCGCCGCCGCGATTGAGCTGTTAGACGCGATCCTTGCAGGAGCTCCGGCGGAACGTGCGCTGACAACCTGGGCCCGCACGCACCGCTTTGCCGGATCCGGCGACCGCGCAGCGATCCGCGATCTTGTGTTTGATGCCCTCCGCCGAAAGCGCAGTTACGTGTGGCGTGGTGGGGGCATGACCGGGCGCGGCTTGATGCTGGGCGCTCTCGCCGATGACCGAAGCCAGCTTGAGGCGGTTTTTACCGGGGAAGGCCACGCGCCACCGCGCCTGTCCACTGCTGAGGTAGCGGCTTTGCGCGATCTCGACGACGCCCCGCGCGCGGTCCGGCTGGATTGTCCCGATTGGCTGCTGTTGCCGTTTGAGAGCGCGTATTCGGAGCGCGCGGAAGCCATTCTGTCTGCCCTGCAAGACCGTGCCCCGGTGTTCCTGCGCGTCAATCGCCGGAAAGCCACGCGAGAGACCGCAGAAACCCTGCTGGCCGAAGACGGCGTTGCCTGCCGCCCGCACCCCTTGGCCGACATGGCCTTGGAAGTGACAGAACACGCGCGACGGGTGCGGACCACGCGCGCCTATCTTGACGGTGTGGTGGAGTTGCAGGACGTGGCCTCACAAGCGGTGGTCGATGCCTGCCTGCCTTTTGTCGAAGGCACGCGCGCCCTGGATTATTGCGCGGGCGGCGGCGGCAAGGCCCTTGCACTCGCTGCCGCCGGGCTTCAGGTGACGGCCCATGACGCGCACCCGCAGCGGATGTCTGACCTGCCAGCCCGTGCCAAACGGGCGGGAACGCCGATCCCGACCGTGACCGAGGTGGCGGGGCAGTTCGACCTCGTCTTGTGTGACGCGCCTTGTTCGGGCAGTGGCGCGTGGCGGCGCCAACCCGAGGGCAAATGGGCCCTGACCGAGGCGCGTTTGGCGGAATTGACAGCGCTACAGGACCAAATTCTTGAGACCGCCCAGAAATTCGTGGGCCCTGGCGGGTGTCTTGCCTATGCCACCTGTTCGCTGCTGCCGTTGGAAAACACGGCGCGCGTCGCACGGTTTTTGCAGCGAAACCCCGCGTGGCACAGCTTGGTCACGACGCAATGGACGCCCCTTGACGGTGGAGATGGCTTTTTTCTGGCGGTGTTCCGAAAAAGTTAACGTTTGTGACTGAAATTTTCAGATTCCGTTAACCTTTTGCGCCCCTCATCGGGCCAGGGAACAGATGAGGTGGCCGTGTGGCGTCCCGTCGATTGAACGTGCTGAACGTGCAGGACCGTCCGGCGTGGAACGACCGGGGGCTGATCCTTGTGATCTGCGCGCTGATGTCAGCGGTCGCGGCCCAACTCACGCCGCTTCCGGCGCTCAGACCCTTGATGTTCGGGGCCGGGGCTGGCTGCCTTACCTTAATTGCGCTGACGTGGGGGCAACCCCTGTTCGCACGCGCCCGGGGATGGTTCGTCTCGCCCCGCGCGCGTGCCCGGCTTGAAGCCTCCCCCGGTTGCGCCGTGCTGACAAACACCAGCGGGCAGGTGCTGGTGGTCAATGCGGCTGCAACGGCCCTGGGGCCAAGAGACCAGGCGCTGACGGCGGCTCTGGCCGGGGTTGCTGTTGAACCCGAAGCTGTGATTGCGCGCTTGCTCGCGCGGGCCGAGACCACGGAAGAGGTGGAGGAACGGCTCGGCACGCTCGACCGGGGGGCACGCATTGTCGTTCAACGTGTCGCGCCAGGCTTACTGCTTTGGAGCGTGTCACGGTGCACGGTTGACCCGCAACTCGCCTTGCTGACGGTGACCCAAGGACAGGTGAGTTTGAATGCGCCTGCGGCTGATCTGCTCGGGCGCGGTGCGCGGCCTCTTACTGATATCGTGCGTGATCTGCCGGTGCGGCAAGGCGCGGTGCATCATTTGCAGGCCGCGGACGGAAGCGAGTTTGAGGCCCGTCTGATCGAGACGCGTGCCATCGGAGACCGGACCGAGATCGCGGTCCTGCCAGCCTCTCACCCGCTTGGGCATGATGAAAGCGAAGAAGCCTCCGCGCTAGCGGTGCCGGACCTGCTCAGCGTGTTGCCCGTTCCGATGCTCAAGGTGAACGAGGCCGGGTTGCTGCTTGAGGCCAATAAGGAAGCCCGCTCCATTCTCGCGCTTGATCCGGAGGCGCTGCCACCGCTTTTTGAGCTTGTCGAAGGCATGGGGCGCCCGATTGCGGATTGGCTGTCGGATGCTGCACATGGGCGCGGCTTGATGAAACCCGAGATCGTACGGGCGGTGATCCCGGGGCAGGAGCTTTTCCTGCAAATCACGCTTGGGCGCACCGTGGAAAACGGGCGCACGGTGCTGGTTGGTATTCTCAATGATGCGACCGAGTTGAAGACGCTTGAAGCGCAGTTTGTGCAAAGCCAGAAGATGCAGGCCATTGGCCAGCTTGCGGGCGGTGTTGCGCATGATTTCAATAACTTGCTGACAGCGATCAGCGGGCATTGCGATCTGCTGTTGCTGCGGCATGAGGCAAGCGATCCGGATTATGCCGACTTGATCCAGATATCACAAAACGCGAACCGGGCGGCGAGCCTTGTGGGGCAGTTGCTGGCCTTTTCGCGCAAGCAGAACCTGAAACCGCAGGCGCTGGACCTGCGCGATACGATGTCGGATCTTGCCCATTTGCTGAACCGGCTGATCGGGGAACGGGTTCAGCTCGAAGTGACCCATGCGCCGGGGCCGCACATGATCCGGGCCGACCGGCGTCAGCTTGAGCAGGTGATCGTCAATCTCGTGGTCAATGCCCGCGATGCCATGCCCGATGGCGGTCGGATCGAGGTTGTGACGTGTATCGAATATCTGTCCGAAACCATGTCGCGCGATCAGGCGCGGCTGACCGAAGGCGATTACGTCGTGATCAAGGTCCGCGATACGGGATGCGGCATTCCCGCGGAGGCGCTGCCGAAGATCTTCGAGCCGTTCTTTTCCACGAAGAAAACCGGGGAGGGCACCGGGCTGGGCCTTTCCACGGCCTATGGCATCGTCAAGCAAACCGGCGGGTATATTTTTGTCGACAGTACAGTGGGTTCCGGAACGGTGTTCACCCTGTACTTTCCGGCGACAGCGGCCCAGGAATTGCCCCAGCCCGCACCGGAGGAGGCCAAGCCGGCGCCGTCGGTCGCGCGCACGGATGCCGCGATTTTGCTGGTGGAAGATGAGGCGCCAGTGCGGGCCTTTGCCTGCCGCGCGCTTCGTTTGCGGGGCTACACGGTGATTGAAGCGGCAGATGCCGAGGAGGCGCTTTCGATCCTGGAAGACAGCGCGCTTCAGATCGACCTCTTTGTAACAGATGTCATCATGCCGGGCATGGACGGGCCGACCTGGGTCCGTAAGGCGCGAAAAGAGCGGCCGGATACCGGCGTTGTCTTCATGTCCGGTTACGCGGAAGAAGGGCGGGCCGAAAAGCAGGCGCGGATCCCAAACTCGGTCTTCCTGCCAAAGCCGTTTTCTCTACAGCAGCTGACAGCGCTTGTGCAGGAACAGTTATCCTGAACCGCATGACGTGCGGCGCGCGTTTGGCGCGTATCTCAGTCTGAGGCTAAAGACAGATTGTGCTGTCGGCGTCGCCCCGTGCCCTGCGCCACCAACGCGCCGTGGTGCGATGGCTCACATCACTTCGTTCAGTTCAGAAGGAGGCGTCGCAGAAGCATCGCGAAGCAGGGTTCCATCCGAAGCAGCCGGAGTGGGCAGGGCGCGGCGCCCGGTATACGGCGCGGCTCTGGGTCAGGCCGCGTTCCATGCGGTCTGCGCACCGGCTTGAGTGTCATCTTTCGCGTGCTTCAATCGCGCGATCGCGGCTGCCAGTTCCTCGAACGAGCCCATCATGTCTTCCGCCGCCGCCGTGGTTTCTTCGGCCATGGCCGCGTTTTGCTGGGTCACCGTATCAAGTTGGCCGACCGATGCGTTCACATCCTTCAGCCCGGTTGCCTGTTCGCGCGCCGTGGCCGTCAACCCGCTGATAAGTGAGTTCACCCGCACCACGTTTTCCGTGATGGCATCCAGCGCGCTGCCGGTCAGGTTCACCTTTTCCATCCCATCATCGACATGCGACATGCTGAGCGCGATGATTTCGTGAATTTCCTTGGCACTGTCCGAGGCGCGCGTCGCAAGCGCGCGCACTTCCGAGGCGACGACCGCAAACCCGCGCCCATGCTCCCCGGCGCGTGCCGCTTCGACACCTGCGTTCAGTGCCAGCAGGTTGGTTTGGAACGCAATCTCGTTAATCGCGCCGACCTTTTTCGAGATCTCTGTCGACGTTTCCGAGATTCGTTTCATGGTGTCGATGGCACTTTTGACCACGTCGCCCGCCTTCAGCGCCTCCGCGCTGGCTTCCGACATTTCGGTTTCCACACGGGCCGTGTTTTCTGTCGAGATATCGACGCTTCGGGTCAGTTGCTCCACCGCGGCCGCCGTTTCTTCCAAGGTGGCGGCCTGGGTTTCGGTTCGCTTGGACAGATCGTCGGTCGAATGATGCAGGTCGCGGGCAACCACGGTCAGGTCCGAAGTGAGGTCTGAGACATTGGTCAGGACCCCGACCAGCATATCTTGTGCATTGTTGTAATCGTCGCGAAGCTGCTTGTAGCGATAGGGGTAGTTCTCATCCTCCAGATCGGCGAGCGGCACGCTCAGGTCGCCCTGAGACATCCGGTCCAGGCCATCCGTCAGGTAGGAGAGCGCGCGTGTTTGTTCTTCCTGTTGCGCGGCATAGAACGCATCCACCGTGATCGAACTGTCCAACGCGAAGGCGCAACTGACGGCAGAGGCCATACCGGCAGAAACACTTTCATCGATGCCGGAGGACGCGTTTTTCTCTGCCAGGATTTCGAACAATCGGGAACTGACCCGCGAGTAGCCGCCAAAATAGAAGTCAAACGGCAGGGCAATTTTGAAATGCACCTGGCCGACGATTTGGGCGGACCGCACATAATCCATCGTGAACTGTGCGTTGAGGAGCATCAACCAATGTTCTTTCTGGCGCGACTTGGCATGCGCGATATGCCCTTCCGGAAAGAACTTCGCGATCCTTTGCGTGGACAGCGCGTATTTGTAGAACTCTTCAAGAACGAGGTCCAATTCGGGCCCGAGCACTTCGCCGGCCTGGCGCAGATGCGCAATGCGCTCGTCAGAGAGGCCAAAGAACTTCAGGTTGTCGGCAAGGCGGGGGGGAATCTGGATCATGTTTCGGCGCTCACGCTTGGGATGAGTGCTCGATAGCCTGCATTCGTTAAAACACTCTTTATCGCCACCGGTCTGTTTGTCTGGCGCTGGTAATGGGTTGTTAAGGTCTGTTTTTCATAAAATGCCGCACAAAATTGTTGCAATGTTCTCTTTTTGATCTCATACACGTGGCAAGAACAAGAGGCGAACATCAGGCAACATTGCCGCCATTGGGCGGCTGTGAAATAAGGAACAGGACTTATGGGTGCAGCAGAACTTTTGGATATGACGTCTAAGGCAGGAAGCGAAAAACAAAAGGCGCTCGACTCGGCGCTGGCGCAGATCGAACGGCAGTTCGGCAAGGGTTCGATCATGAAACTGGGTGGCGACAACGCCATCCGTGAAATCGAGGCAACCTCCACCGGGTCTCTTGGTCTCGACATCGCGCTTGGCATCGGTGGGCTGCCGAAGGGCCGGATTATTGAGATTTACGGGCCGGAATCCTCCGGTAAAACCACGTTGACGCTGCATGCGGTGGCAGAAGAACAGAAGAAGGGTGGCGTGTGCGCTTTTGTCGACGCGGAACATGCGCTGGACCCGATGTATGCCAAGAAACTTGGCGTGAACCTGGATGAGCTGCTGATTTCTCAGCCCGACACGGGCGAGCAGGCGCTTGAGATCACCGATACGCTGGTGCGGTCCGGGGCTGTGAACCTGGTTGTGGTCGACTCGGTGGCCGCTTTGACGCCGAAATCGGAATTGGAAGGCGACATGGGCGATTCGTCCGTTGGCGTGCATGCCCGCCTGATGAGCCAGGCCATGCGGAAGCTGACTGGATCGATTGCGCGGTCAAACTGCATGGTGATCTTCATCAACCAGATCCGGATGAAAATCGGCGTGATGTTTGGCTCGCCTGAGACGACAACGGGCGGCAATGCGCTGAAGTTCTATTCTTCGGTCCGTCTCGATATCCGCCGCATCGGCGCGATCAAGGACCGGGACGAGGTTGTGGGCAACACCACCCGCGTCAAGGTCGTGAAAAACAAGGTGGCGCCGCCGTTCAAACAGGTCGAATTCGACATCATGTATGGCGAAGGCATCTCGAAACATGGTGAGTTGATCGACATGGGCGTGAAGGCCGGTGTGGTCGAGAAGTCAGGCTCCTGGTTCAGCTACGGGGATGAACGGATCGGTCAGGGCCGGGAGAACGCGAAGACCTTCCTTAAGGACAATCCGGATATGGCGCATGAGATCGAGGACAAGATCCGGGCGGCCCATGGGTTGGATTTCGATGGCGAAGAGTTTGAAGACGAGGATGATCTCGTCGAAGAATAGGCGTTGAGCTGGAGACGGCCAACTCCGGAAAAGGCCCGCGCGCCTGACGAGGTGCGGAGAATACTGGGAGAGGGCCGTCCGACGGGGCGGCTCTTTTCCGTTGGTGCCTTGTGAGAGCAGTGGAGGGGAGCGCTGCTCCCCATGCGGCAAAGCCGCGCCCCCTCGGGATATTTGCAAACAGGCGAAGGACAATTTGAATCAAGTTGTCGGAACTGGGCGTTCGGGGTACTGAAAACCAACTTTGACTTCTGCCGTGTGACCTCCGATGACCAGCCTGAACGACATTCGCTCGACCTTTCTCAGCTATTTCGACCGCAATGGTCATGAAGTGGTCGACAGCTCACCGCTTGTGCCGCGCAATGACCCGACGTTGATGTTCACCAATTCGGGGATGGTGCAGTTCAAGAACCTCTTCACCGGCTTGGAAAAGCGCGACTATGTGCGGGCGACGACATCTCAGAAATGCGTGCGGGCGGGTGGCAAGCATAATGACCTCGACAATGTAGGCTACACGGCACGGCACCATACGTTCTTTGAAATGCTGGGGAATTTTTCCTTTGGCGATTATTTCAAGTCCGAAGCGATCCCGTTTGCGTGGACTCTGATCACGGGAGATTTCGGCATCCCGAAGGATCGGCTTTACGTCACGATATATCACACCGATGATGAAGCCGCCGAGATCTGGAAGAAGGTCGGCGTCGCCGAAGACCGGATTATCCGGATCGCGACGGATGACAATTTCTGGCAAATGGGTCCGACCGGCCCCTGCGGCCCCTCGACCGAAATTTTTTATGATCATGGGGATCACATCTGGGGCGGCCCGCCGGGCTCGCCGGACGAAGATGGCGACCGGTTCATTGAAATCTGGAACCTGGTCTTCATGCAAAACGAGCGGTTCGAGGATGGCTCGATGGTCGATCTCGACATGCAGTCGATCGACACCGGCATGGGGCTCGAACGGATTGGCGCGCTGCTGCAAGGCAGCCACGACAATTACGATACGGATACGATGCGGGCGCTGATTGAGGCCTCGGCCAACGCGACATCCACGGAGGCGGATGGCGATGGCAATGTGCATCACCGCGTGATTGCGGATCACCTGCGCTCAACCTCCTTTCTGATTGCTGAAGGTGTGCTGCCGTCGAATGAAGGGCGCGGCTATGTGCTGCGGCGGATCATGCGCCGCGCCATGCGGCACGCGCATCTGCTGGGCGCAAAAGACCCCGTGATGCACAAGCTGGTGCCCGCTCTGATCGCAGAAATGGGGGCGGCTTATCCGGAGTTGGGGCGTGGCAAGGCGCTGATCGAAGAGACGTTGCAAGCGGAAGAGACGCGCTTCAAGGCGACGCTGGACCGCGGGCTCTCCTTGCTGGATGAGGCGACGGCGGATCTGTCCGAGGGCGGAGAATTGCCGGGGGAGACCGCGTTCAAGCTGTATGACACCTATGGCTTCCCGCTGGACCTGACGCAGGATGCCTTGCGCGAGCGTGGGTTGAGCGTGGATACAGGCGGGTTCGACGCCGCGATGGAAGAACAGAAGGCCAAGGCGCGCGCCGCCTGGTCCGGATCGGGCGAGGCCAAGGATGCGGCGGTCTGGTTCGATGTGGTCGAAGCCCATGGCGCGACGGAGTTCCTGGGCTATGAGACCGAGAAGGCGGAGGGGCAGGT
>JBCBBB010000121.1:0-9062 GCA_038532095.1 Pseudomonadota bacterium | reverse complement strand
TCACGACCCTTACCTTGGCAAGGTAATGCTCTACCCCTGAGCTACGCCCGCGTCCGTTGGCGTGACTTATAAAGTCAGGCGCGGCTCTGCAAGTGGAAAAATGCAGACTGCGAAAGATTGATGCCGTGGGTGTGAGGGGGCGTGAAGCACCGGGGGCTTTTCAGAAGGCCCAAGCACGCGTAGCGTTCAAGGATGTCAGAAAAAGGGGCCAAGGCCATGATCCGCGCGCTTATCCTTTCCGTTTTGGTCACGTTTGGC
The DNA here is from genome assembly GCA_038532095.1 of Pseudomonadota bacterium. GTDB lineage: Bacteria > Pseudomonadota > Alphaproteobacteria > Rhodobacterales > Rhodobacteraceae > JAJDOD01. The sequence continues at coordinate 8,804 of JBCBBB010000121.1, read as the reverse complement.
GCTGCATATGTCGTGCAGGCGCAATCTGAAGACGCCCCTGAGACCCCCGAGATTGCCGATGTCGAGCCGCCGATGACAATGCCGATGATGGCGGCCATCGTGTCCGCACTCGATCCGGAAGCCTTGGTCAGCCCGCGGGGCATGCGCTTCAGCATCGGCAATGTGCCGGTGACGATCATCGCCGATGCCGGGGCGAACCGGATGCGCATTCTCGTGCCCATCGCGTCCGCCACAGGGTTAAGCGATGAAGACCTAATGCGGATGATGCAAGCCAATTTCGATACGGCGCTCGATGCGCGCTACGCTGTGGCTCAAGACCGGCTCTGGTCGGTCTACATTCACCCGCTGGCGGAGTTGAAGCGCCAGCAATTCGTTTCGGCAGTGGCGCAAACAGTTACCCTGGCGCGTAATTACGGCGGGTCCTATGCGTCTGGCGGTGTCGTTTTCGGCGGTGGCGACAGTGGCGCGCTCTATCGGGAATTGCTCGATAAAAGCGAAGACATCTGAGTGTTCCGGCTTACCATTGCGACGGCACGGGAAGGTCTGACAGCACAGCAGCGATCTGCGCGGCTTGCTCCTGCGGGATGTGGGGCAGAAGTACGCGCGTTGTGAAGCTGCCATAGAGCTTGCGGTCCGCTCCGACAAACGACCAATCCCGTATTTGCGCCCGCTCGAACACGATTGCATCGCCCAGAGAGGCACCCGGGATGTCGCGCGGTGCATTCGCAAAAACGCCGAGATATTCTTCGTCTGAGGTTTGGGCAAAGGGCGTGACCCATATGACTTCGGCATGTCCGTCGCCCGTCGGAACCGCGATTTTGACGGCTGCGCCTTCAAGAGTTGCACCGTTGGTCTGGATCGCGTGGCTCAGAAACTGGTCCAGATGACGTTGTGCGGCCGCCTCCGCATCGCTCATCGCGGCTTGACCTGCGGCCATTGTGACAACCGGCCCGGCATCATCCGCGAACGCGCCCTGGCCAAGATTTGCCAGGAAGCTCGCCCCGATCAGGGCAAGTGTTGCTGAAAGTCGCACCTTCGTCCTCCACCGCATATGTCCACTCCTTGGAAGCCTTGCACGGCAGCAAAGGTGGGAAAATGGGCCGAAATGCCGCTGCAAGATGGTCATTTTGGGGTAGCACCGGCGGTGTTAAGGCCGTGTAAAAGCAGTGGCACTTGCCGGGCGCGGGCGATCGGGCTAGGCATGCTGCGACTGCATAAAGAGGGTCCCCATGGCTGAGTTCAAGAAAATCCTGATTGCCAACCGGGGAGAGATTGCGATCCGAGTGATGCGTGCCGCGAATGAACTCGGCAAGCGGACGGTCGCGGTCTATGCCGAGGAAGACAAGCTGTCCCTTCACCGGTTCAAGGCGGATGAGGCCTATCAGATCGGCAAGGGCCTGGGGCCTGTGGCGGCCTACCTTTCTATTCCCGAAGTGATCCGGGTGGCCAAGGAAAGTGGCGCAGATGCCATCCATCCGGGCTATGGGCTGCTGTCTGAAAATCCTGAGCTCGTTGATGCCTGCGCGGCCAATGGCATCACCTTTATCGGCCCAAAAGCTGAAACCATGCGCGCACTGGGCGATAAAGCCAGTGCGCGGAAGGTGGCGATTGAAGCGGGCGTGCCAGTCATCCCAGCAACAGAAGTGCTGGGCGACGATATGAAGAAAGTCGCCAAGCAAGCCGCAGAGATTGGCTATCCGATGATGCTGAAAGCCTCCTGGGGCGGCGGCGGTCGGGGCATGCGCCCGATCTACGGGCCGGAGGAGTTGGAAGAGAAGGTTCTGGAAGGACGGCGCGAAGCTGAAGCCGCCTTTGGAAACGGGGAAGGCTATCTGGAGAAGATGATCCAGCGCGCCCGCCATGTGGAGGTGCAAATCCTCGGCGACAGCCAGGGCAATATCTACCACCTTTGGGAGCGCGATTGCTCGGTGCAGCGGCGGAACCAGAAAGTGGTGGAACGCGCGCCCGCACCGTACCTGAGCGGAGCGCAGCGCGAGAAAATCTGTAACCTCGGCAAGAAAATCGCGGAGCAGGTGGATTACGAATGCGCCGGTACCATCGAGTTCCTGATGGATATGGAAACCGGCGAGTTCTACTTCATCGAAGTGAACCCCCGCGTGCAGGTCGAGCACACGGTGACCGAAGAGGTCACCGGCATCGACATCGTGCAGGCTCAGATCAAGATTGCCGAAGGCAAATCGCTGATCGAGGCGACTGGAACGGCGACCCAGTATGATGTGCAGTTGAATGGCCACGCCATTCAGTGCCGCGTCACCACCGAAGACCCGACGAACAACTTTATCCCGGATTATGGTCGGATTACAGCCTATCGCGGGGCGACCGGCATGGGCATCCGGCTCGATGGCGGCACAGCCTATTCGGGCGCGGTCATCACCCGGTATTACGACTCACTTCTTGAAAAGGTCACCGCCTGGGCCCCGACGCCCGAGGCGGCAATTGCCCGGATGGATCGGGCGCTGCGCGAGTTCCGTATTCGCGGTGTTTCGACCAATATCGCGTTCGTTGAGAACCTGCTGAAGCACCCGACTTTTCTGAACAACGAGTATCACACCAAGTTCATCGATGAGACGGCGGAGCTTTTCGATTTCGCTCCGCGTCGGGACCGAGCGACGAAGATCCTGACCTACATTGCCGATGTGACCGTGAACGGGCAGCCTGATGTGGCCGGTCGGCCGCGCCCTGCCGTGGGTTTACGCTTGCCGGTTGTGCCTGAGCTTACGGCAGAGATGCCAAAGCCCGGCACCAAGCAAATACTTGATGAGTTCGGGCCGGAAGCGGTGGCAAACTGGATGCTTGAACAGGATCAGCTTCTGGTCACTGACACCACGATGCGCGACAGCCACCAGTCGCTTTTGGCCACGCGGATGCGGTCGATCGACATGATCAACATCGCATCCAATTACGCGCATGATCTGCCGGAACTGTTCAGCATGGAATGCTGGGGCGGCGCGACCTTTGATGTCGCCTATCGCTTCCTACAGGAATGCCCTTGGCAACGCTTGCGCGATCTGCGCACACGCATGCCCAATATCATGACGCAGATGCTGCTGCGCGGCTCCAACGGGGTGGGCTACACGAACTATCCCGACAACGTGGTGCAGGGCTTCGTCAAACAGGCCGCCGAGACCGGGATTGACGTGTTCCGTGTCTTCGATCCGCTCAACTGGGTCGAGAACATGCGTGTCTCCATGGATGCGGTGCTCGACAGTGGCAAGCTGCTGGAAGGCTGCCTTTGCTACACCGGGGACATCCACGATCCGGATCGGTCGAAATACGACCTGAAATATTACCTCGCAATGGCGAAAGAGTTGCAGGCCGCAGGCGCGCATGTGCTGTGCATCAAGGATATGGGCGGGCTCGTGAAACCTGCGGCTGCTGGCGTGCTGGTGAAAGCGCTTAAGGAAGAAACCGGTCTTCCCGTTCATTTCCACACGCATGACACGGCGGGGATCGCGCTGGCCTCCATCCTCGCGGCAGCCGATGCCGGTGTGGACGCGGTCGATTGCGCCATGGATGCGCTTTCTGGAAACACCTCCCAAGCGACGCTTGGCACCTTGGTCGAAGCGCTGCGCCATCAGGACCGTGCCACGGGCCTCGACATCGATGCAATCCGCCGGATGTCGAACTACTGGGAAGCGGTGCGCGAGCATTACCTGGCCTTCGAGAGCGGGATGCAGTCGCCATCGTCCGAAGTCTACCTGCACGAAATGCCGGGGGGTCAGTTCACCAACCTCAAGGCGCAAGCCCGCTCCATGGGGCTGGAAGACCGCTGGCACGAGGTCGCCAAGACCTATGCCGACGTGAACCACATGTTCGGCGATGTCATCAAGGTGACGCCCATCGCCAAGACCGTGGGTGACCTCGCGTTGATGCTGGTGAGCCAGGGCATGATCTGCGAGGAGTTGCTGAACTCCGATGCCGATTTTGCGTTTCCAGACAGCGTGATCACGCTGATGAAAGGCAATGTCGGACAGGCCCATGGCGGCTTCCCGGACCCCATCGTCAAGAAGGTGCTGAAAGGCGAGAAGCCGATTGAGGAACGCCCGGGCTCCCTTCTGAAACCCGCCGATCTGGAGGCGGAACGCACAGCGCTGGAAGAGAAGGCCGGAGAGACAATCGATAACGAAGACTTGATGGGCTACATGATGTATCCGCAGGTTTTCGCGGATTACCTGTCGCGCCATGGAACTTACGGTCCGGTGCGGACCCTGCCCACACGGACGTTCTTCTACGGCATGACCCCGGGCGAGGAGATCAGCGTCGAGATCGATCCCGGCGTGACGCTGGAGATCCGCTGTCAGGCGATTGCCGAGACCACGGACGAGGGTGTCGCCAAGGTCTTCTTCGAACTGAACGGCCAGCCGCGCATCATCCGCGTGAAAGACCGGTCAATCTCGGGGGCGGCCGTGGCCATGGCCAAGGCGGAAAGCGGCAATGCCAACCATGTCGGCGCCCCGATGCCGGGTGTTGTGGCGTCGGTCGCCGTGGAAGCCGGAGCCAAGATCAAGAAGGGCGATCTAATGGTCACCATCGAAGCGATGAAGATGGAAACCGGTATCCATGCAGAGCGCGACGCCAAGGTGAAGGCGGTGCATGTCACCGCAGGCGCTCAGATCGACGCCAAAGACTTGCTGGTCGAACTGGAATGAGCCGCAGCCTTTCCAGGCTGGTGGAACAACAGATCGTCAAGGCGATTGCGGAGGGCCAGTTGGACGGCCTCGACGGGGAAGGTAAGCCCTTGCCCGACCGCTCCGGCGAAGCGACGGGTGATGCGGTCACGGCCATTGCCATGCGGATCATGGCGGACGCAGGCGCGGTGCCGGAAGAGTTCAAGTGGAAGAAAGCTTTGGACGCCGCGCGGGAAAACTATCAGACAACCCAATCCGAGGAAGAAAAACGCGCGGCCATGGCGCTGATCGCGGAGCTTGAACTGCGCTACAACATCGCCGTGGAAGCACGCCGCGCGTTCCTGAAGCCCTGAGCCTCATGCCCAAGCGCATTGCCCAGTTCTCCCTTCTTGTGCCGGACTATGATCCGGCGATCACGTTCTTCACCGCGATTGGGTTCTCACTGGTCGAAGACACCGATTTGGGAGGCGGCAAGCGCTGGGTGCGCATCGCCTTGCCGGGTGCGGGGACCGAGATTTTGCTGGCCCGCGCGGTCGGGGAGCGTCAGGTGGCGGCCATCGGAGAGCAGGGCGGCGGTCGGGTCTGGCTTTTTCTTGAAACAGAAGAGTTTGAGTATGATTTGGGGCGGCTAAAGGCTGCGGGCGCGGTAATCGAAGACGCGCCCCGTGATGAAACCTATGGCCGTGTCGGGGTCTGGCAGGACCCGTTCGGCAATCGATGGGATCTGATCCAATACGCGCATCCCGACAGGTCGGGGACCTGAGCAATCGTCCTGAATTCGCCTTGTTCGTGAGCCACTTCGGTCACTCTGGCACAGTCAGCTAATATGTGGATTAGCAAAGACTGGACATTGATATGGCAGGTTCCATTAAGCCCCTTTTCTTCTTGCTCGTTGGCGGTGCGCTTTACTTTTCGGGCTCCTTCTTTGAAGAGCCCGGCGACGATATCGTTCACTACGCGACGAACGACGCGACGATGAACGATGCGCAGGAGGACGCACGCCGGAGCCTGCCTGACTTTCTCGCTCATAAGCTCGACGACACCGGCATTGCCGCCGAGGGCGCCATGGTGAAGGTCGCGTTTCCCATCACGTCCGAGGACGGCGACAACGATGAAGTCATCTGGGTCGGTCCGTTTGCGCGATCAGGCAACACGTTCACCGGGGCTCTCGCAAATGACCCTGTCTACGTTGGCGGAGCTTACGGTGATGAGGTCACGTTCACGCAAGATATGATCCGGGACTGGATGTATCAGGGCGAAGACGGGAAGCTCTACGGCAATTACACGACACGCGTGATGTTACCGGAACTGACGGCGACGCAAGCGGCACAGATCTCGCAGCTTCTTTCTGAAGACCCGATGCCAGCTCGCTGGTAGGTCAGTCGCTCACTAGCCGGGCACGTAGATCGCCAAGCGTGTTCGCCCCAATCTGCCCCATGCAGGAGATCATGTCCTGCTCCAGAATATGGATCAAATGCCCGGGTCCCTTGGCGCCAAGCGCGCCCACGGCGTAGTGAAATGCGCGGCCCATCATCACGAAATCCGCGCCAAGCGCGAGGGCGCGCAAGATATCCAACCCGCCCGTGACGCCGCTGTCGAACACAATTGGTGTCTCCGGCACGGCCGCGCGAATATCGGCGAGGCAGGTGATGGATGCCGGGCCGCCGTCAAACTGCCGCCCCGAATGGTTTGAGACCCAGATCGCGTCCACGCCAAGCCCGACCAGCGTCTTTGCGTCCTCCGCTTTCTGCACGCCCTTGACCAGAAGCGGCCCCTCCCAGTTCTCCCGCATCCAGGCAATGTCATCCCAGCTTGGATTGCCCCGGATCACGTGGCCTGCATGGGCGACAGAGGTGGCCTCCATGTCCTTGGCATAATCTTCGCAGAACTTCAGGCTGGGGATGCCTTCCTTCAACGTGCCGAGCGTCCATTCCGGATGGGTCATCATCGACCAGATCATCGCGGCGTTCAGCTTGGGCGGGATGGTCAGGTTGGCCCGACGCTGGCGTTCCCGGCGGCTCTCCAAAGGCACGTCCACGGTCAGGATCAGCGTGTGGAACCCGGCGGCCTTGGCCCGGCGGCACATGTCCAGCCGGATCTCTTTGTCCTTTGGCATGTAAAGCTGGAACCACCCCTGATCGCCGATATGCGGGGCCAGTGTCTCGGGGACAACTGTCGCCACGGTGGACATGCAATAGGGCACACCCGCTTTAGAGCAGGCCGATGCCAACAGTTTCTCCGCACCAGGCCACATGATCCCGGACATGCCAACGGGCGCACAGCCGAAGGGCAGGGGATAGTTGCGGCCGAGAAACGAGGTCGACAGGTCCGCCTCCGGTTCGCCTTCCAGAATGGCGGGCCAGAACTGGATGTCGCCCAACGCTGATTGATTGCGCCGGTGCTGGTCCTCGTGGCCGGTGGCGCTGTCGAGATATTCGAACACGAAATGCGGAATGCGCCGCCGTGCACGGGCCCGCAGATCGGAGACGGCAGGGTAACGCGTATCAAGATCCATGCGGTCTTTTCCCCGAAAACGGGCAGATGATAAAGGGGGGCCTTCATCGGCTCGAAAATATGCTGGGGAGGTCTGGAGGGGTGAAACCCCTCCAGCGGAGCGACCGCAAAGCGGGCGCAAAACCTGCCGAAGAACATTAGAAGAACACCCTTTATCTTGGTGCCCACCCACGCTAGGGTCGCGCCATGAGCGAATTCGAGGAGTTTCCCGACCGCGTGCCCCTGTCCCAACAGGCGCTTTCCGCGCGCCCGGCGGCCTATCTCGATGGTCTGAACGCGCCTCAGCGGGATGCAGTGGAAACGCTAAACGGACCGGTTTTGATGCTGGCTGGCGCGGGCACCGGCAAGACCAAGGCCCTGACCACACGGATCGCGCATTTGCTGAACACCGGCACCGCGCGCCCGAATGAGGTGTTGGCCGTGACCTTCACCAACAAGGCTGCGCGCGAGATGAAGACGCGCGTCGCCAACCTGCTGGGCCAGACGGTCGAAGGGATGCCATGGCTTGGAACCTTCCACGCCATCGGAGTGAAGCTGCTGCGCCGCCACGCCGAACTGGTCGGGCTGAAGACGAACTTCACCATCCTCGACACCGACGACCAACTCCGGCTGTTAAAACAACTCATTCAGGCCGCAGGGATCGACGATAAACGTTGGCCCGCGCGGCATCTGGCCAATGTGATCGACGGATGGAAGAATCGGGCGATCACGCCGCAAAAGGTCCCGGCGGCGGATCACGGGGCCTTCAACCACAAGGGCGCGGCCCTTTATGCGGAGTATCAGGACCGCCTGAAGACTCTGAATGCCTGCGATTTCGGCGACCTGCTTTTGCATGTCGTCACGATCTTTCAGGACAACCCGGATGTGCTGGAACGCTACCAGCGGTGGTTTCGCTACATCCTTGTCGATGAGTATCAGGACACCAACGTCGCACAGTATCTCTGGCTCAGGCTGCTGGCGCAAAGCCACAAGAACATCTGCTGTGTCGGCGATGATGACCAATCCATCTACGGCTGGCGCGGGGCCGAAGTGGGCAATATCCTGCGGTTCGAAAAGGATTTCCCTGGCGCCAAGGTGATCCGGCTGGAGCAGAACTATCGCTCGACCCCGCATATCCTTGCGGCGGCCTCTTCCGTGATTGCCGCGAACAAGGATCGGCTCGGCAAGACGCTTTTCACCGAAGAAACGGATGGCGAAAAAGTCCGGCTCATCAGCCATTGGGACGGTGAGGAAGAAGCGCGCTGGATCGGCGAAGAAGTTGAGGCGCTGCAAGGCGGCACGCGGGGCATGGCGCCGCGCAGCCTGAACGATATCGCCATCCTCGTGCGGGCCTCACATCAGATGCGCGCGTTTGAGGACCGCTTTCTCACCATTGGTCTGCCGTATCGCGTGATCGGCGGACCGCGTTTCTACGAACGGATGGAAATTCGCGATGCGATGGCCTATTTCCGCCTCGCCATCAGCCTCGAGGATGACCTTGCCTTCGAGCGGATCGTGAACAAACCCAAACGTGGTCTTGGGGACAAGGCGGTTCAGACGATCTTTGCGGCCGCGCGCGAGAATGGCGTGACGCTCTACGAAGGCGCGCGGCTTGCCGTAGAAGACAACGCGATCCGTGGCAAAGGGGGCAAAGCTCTGTCT
>JBCBBB010000120.1:0-9098 GCA_038532095.1 Pseudomonadota bacterium | reverse complement strand
GCAAGGGGGCTCTGCCCCCCGTCCCGGATCAAGTCCGGGACGCCCCCCGGGATATTTTCAGGTCAATGGAGGCGCATTTTAGTCAAATTGTCAGAGCTGTGCGCGGGCGGCGACCTGGGTCATGGCGCGCTCCACCTCATGCAGAAGCGTGTGGGTCATGGAGCGAAATACCATGATTTCATAGCGATAGGGGCCGACCCGCGTGAGGCTCGCCGTCATGTGGCCGATCAGCGTGCGGGCTGTGGCGCCTTCTGGCAGGCTGGTGTCGCGCAGATCGAGCGGTGTCAGCCGGGCCAGCACGCTGCGCGCATCGGCCCCATCGAGGGCGACGACGGTCCATGCATCTGACTGGTCGACAATCGCCGCGCCGTCGCAGGTGACCGGCGCGCCGAGGACCATCGCTTGTCCGGGGCCGACAGCCAGCGCACGACCCGCCTTGGTCTCAATCACTTCGCCCGCGTCGGGAAACCCGCCCAGCGCTTTTTTCACGGCGGTCATCTTGCCGTCAAACGGAGCCACCCAGGTGATCGCTTCGGGCTGTGCGTCGTCGAGACGCGTGGTGCCAATCTCCAGCGGCAGGCGACCCTCGGTCGCGAGGGATGCAATCAGCTTAGCCACGCATGCGCCCTCCATCCGGATCAAAAGCCACTGGGTCGGCGAGTGTCACGGGGAAATCGTGCCCGCGCAGATGATCGACGAAGCGCATCTCCTCACCGATCCGCTCCGGGCCGCGTTTGACGAAGCCCAGCGCGAGATGCGTGTCAAAGGTCGGAGACCACGCCACCGAGGTGAGATAGCCTTGCGCGTTGACGCGGGTTGCGTCGTCGCTCGCGTTGAAGAGGAACCCACCCGCCGTCAGGGCCTGGGCCGGATCGACAGGGCGCACACCCACGAGGCGCTCGCGTTCGGGGTCCATCAGGCCCGGGCGCGTGGAGGCGGCTTTGCCGATGAAGTCCTTCTTCTTCGACATCATGCCTTGCATCCCGATGTCGTAAGCGGTCGTCCGACCGTGGATCTCGGCATGGGTGATGAACCCCTTTTCAATCCTCAGAACGTTCAGCGCCTCCATCCCGTAAGCCCCACCGCCAAGGCTCTCGGCCTGCGCCAGCAAAACGCGATAGAGCGACGCGCCATAGCGCGCGGGCACCGCGATCTCATAACCGCGTTCGCCCGAGAAGGAGATGCGGAAGAGCCTGGCGGAGACACCTGAGAGCGCGACAGGCGCGACAGACATGAACGGCAAAACGGTATCGTCCACCGCATCGTCCAGAATGCTGTTGAGCAAGGTCAACGCCTTTGGGCCTGCGACGGCAAATTGCGCCCACTGCTCCGTCGCTGAGGTCAGGCGGACGTTCAGATCCGGGCGGAGGCCCTGGGCCACAAACTCCAGATGCGCCATCACCTGACCTGCCGCCGCTGTCGTCGTGGTCATCAGGTAATGGTCGGGCCCCAACCGCGCCGTGGTTCCATCGTCCATGACATGGCCATCTTCGCGGAGCATCAGCCCGTAACGCACGCGGCCTTCCTTCAAGGTGGAGAAGGTATTGGTGTAGACAAAGTCGAGAAACGCCCCCGCATCCGGCCCCTGAATGTCGATCTTGCCCAGCGTGGAGACATCGACCACGCCAACCGCGTTCCGCACCATGGCGACCTCGCGGTTGCAAGCCTCAAGCCACGTGTCTTCACCCGGTTCGGGATAGTAAGACGGGCGGTACCAAAGCCCGGCCTCGATCATCGGCGCGCCCCGTTTGACACTTGCGGCGTGGCTGGTGGTGAACCGTTCCGGCGCAAAACCCTTGCCCGCATGCCCGGCCCCAAGCGAGGAAATCGAGACAGGCGTGTAAGGCGGTCGGAAGGTGGTCGTTCCGGTCTCCGGGATGGAGCGCCCGGTGGCGTCGGCCAGCAAGGCCAGCGCGGTGACGTTCGAGCCTTTGCCCTGATCGGTCGCCATACCTTGCGTCGTGTAACGCTTCACGTGCTCGACAGAGCGGAAGTTCTCCTGCGCGGCGAGCTTGATGTCCTTGCTGGTGACGTCGTTCTGGAAATCGAGCCAGGCGCGCCCGGGCGCGACGACGGCCCATTTCGGGGTCAGACTGTAGGGTGTTTCATCCGCTTCGGGGAGATCGACCGGCTTGCGCTTGATCCCCAGTGCGTCGAGCGCGTCGCCCGCCGCGCGCACCCCGTCGGCCAGGCATCCAGCCGTCGTGAACACTCCCGCCGCCGCGCCGCAGGGGATCAGACCGGGTACCGCGCCTTCGCTGGGCACAAAGGCTGCGATGTCGTCGTTCCAGACGGGCCGGCCATTCATATGGCAGGTCAGGTGCACCGCCGGGTTCCAGCCGCCAGAGACGGCGAGCGCATCGGCGCCAATCCGGAGCCTGTGGCCATCGGGTTTTCGGATAGTGAGCCCCTCGAGGCCAAGCCGCCCCTGCGTTTCGATTACATCCGCGCCGGGGTAGAACGGCCAATCCCCATTGGTCGTCGCGTCTGCGCGGTTGTCTATCAGCGCCGCGACCTTCACGCCAGCCGCGGTCAGGTCAGCCGCCGTGCGATGCGCGTCATCGGTATTGCCAAAGACCGCCACCTTGCGGCCCGGACTGACCCCGTAGCGGTTGAGATATGTGCGCGCCGCCGCCGCAGTGAGGATACCGGGGCGGTCGTTGTTGGGAAACGCGATGCCCCGCTCAAGTGCGCCGGCCGCCAGCACGGCCTGCTTCGCCACGATCCGCCAGAAACACGTGGGCGGCAGGTCGCCGCCCGGGGCCACGTGCAGGCCCACACGCTCCAAAGCGCCATAGGTGCCAGTGTCATAGACGCCGGTCACCGTGGTCCGGGGCATGATCCGGACATTCGGCATGTCGCCCAGACGCGCCGCGAGCGCTTCGGCCCAGGCCACGCCGCTGTCGCCGCCAACGCTTTCCGTCTCGGATAAAAGCCGCCCGCCAACCCGCGTCTCTTCCGTGGCGAGGATCACATCCGCCCCGGCCTTCGCCGCTGTCAGGGCCGCCATCAAACCGGCCGGTCCCGCTCCGATCACCAGAAGATCGCAATGGGCAAAGGCCTTCTCCGACCGGTCCGGGTCCGGGGCGCCCGACAAGGCTCCAAGCCCGGCGGCCCGCCGAATGATCGGCTCATAGAGGCGCTCCCAAAAGGCGCGCGGCCACATGAAGGTCTTGTAGTAAAACCCGGCAGCCAGAAACGGGGAGAGCAGATCGTTGACTGCCATCGCATCGAACTTGAGCGACGGCCAGCGGTTCTGGCTGCGTGCGATCAGGTCGGGATAAATCTCCTGCATCGTCGCCCGCGTGTTGGGCGCGATGTCGATCCCCGGCCCGACGGAGATCAGCGCATTCGGCTCATCTGACCCCGCCGTCACAACGCCCCGCGGCCGGTGGTACTTGAACGACCGGCCCATCAGCTTCACGCCGTTCGCGAGGAGTGCGGAAGCCACCGTATCCCCGGCAAACCCCGTCACCGGCTTTCCGTCGAAACGGAAGGTGACCGGCTGGGACCGGTCGATCAGGCCCTTGCCGTCGACCCTCATTCCCGCGCCTCCGCCAGCGTCAGCGTGCGCTTTGTTACATGGGTCACCGTATCGCGCTCAGCCACGAACCAGGTGCCGCAGCACCCATGATACCAAAGCTCGCGCGTGACACCGGCCGGATTGTCGCGATTGTGCAAGTAGTCGGTCCAATCGCTTGGGTCCGCGTCCTCATTAGGTCGCAAAAGGGCAAGCGCATCGCCCTTATAGGTGAACTCGCGCAAGTCCCGTTCACCGCAATAGGGACAGGTCAGGCGCATGAGACACCCCCTGTCTCCATTGACCTCAAAATATCCTGGAGGGGGTCCGGGGGAGGTGAAACCTCCCCCGGCGGCGCAAACCCGCGATCAATGGAGGTTGTGCTGGGCACCGGTCCCCTCCTCATCCATCAGGCCAACTCCTGTGGCAAACCGGTCGAGCCGGAACCCGGCTGCACTCTCATGCGGGTCGCCTGTCGCAATCAAATGCGCCGTCGCATAGCCCGAGCCCGGCACCGCCTTGAACCCGCCATAACACCAGCCGCAATTCAGGAAGAGCCCGTCGATATGGGTGCGGTCGATGATCGGCGAGCCATCGGGCGACATGTCCATGATCCCGCCCCAGGAGCGCAGCACCCGCGCCTGCCCAATCATCGGCATCAGCGCCATGCCGGCTTCCATCACATGCTCTTTCATCGGCAGGTTCCCACGCTGCGCGTAGCTCGCGTAGAAATCAATGTCGCCGCCAAAGACCAACCCGCCCTTGTCGGACTGGCTGATATAGAAATGCCCCATCCCGAAGCTGACCACATGGTCGATGCAAGGTTTCAGCCCTTCCGTCACAAAGGCCTGCAACACGTGGCTCTCAATCGGCAGCCGCATCCCCGCCATCGCGGCCACCTGGCTCGACCGACCGGCGACAATCATCGCGACCTTCTTCGCCTTGATCGCCCCGCGCGCCGTCTGAACCCCAGTGACACGACCGCCCTCAATATCGATGCCCGTCACTTCGCATTGCTGGATCAGATCAACACCGCGCTGGTCCGCGCCGCGCGCATACCCCCAGGCCACGGCATCGTGGCGCGCGGTCCCGCCACGCGGGTGATAAAGCCCGCCATAGACCGGGAAGCGCGGGTTGTCGAAATCGAGATAAGGCAAATACCGCCGCACCCCTTCGCGGTCCAAAACGATTGCGTCGTCGCCCTGGTTGATCATCGCATTGCCGCGCCGGGCAAAGGCATCGCGCTGCCCGTCTGAGTGGAACAGATTGATCAAGCCGCGCTGCGAATGCATGACGTTGTAGTTGAGGTCGGCCTCCAGCCCCTCCCAGAGCTTCAGGGAATGGCTGTAGAATTCAGAGTTGCCTGGCAGGAAGTAATTCGCCCGCACGATGGTCGTGTTCCGACCGACATTGCCGCCGCCGAGATACCCTTTTTCCAGCACCGCGACGTTGGTGATCCCGTGGTTCTTGGCGAGGTAGTAGGCTGTCGACAGCCCATGCCCGCCGCCCCCGATAATAAGCACATCGTATTCCGGCTTTGGGTCAGGGTCGCGCCAGACCGGCGACCAGCCGGTTTGCCCTCGCAGACCTTCCCACACCACTCTCAGACCCGAATACCGCATGCGCCTAGAGAACCAGCACACCCGGAAAGACGCAATGCCGGTTTGCGACACGGGGAGGCGAAAAATGACGCATTTTTCGGACCGATTTCCGGTTCGGAAATCGGCGCGCCTCAGGCGAGGATGCGCTCCACCAATGCGCTGAGCGCCTCCACAGTGCCCGGCGCGCCCCGGCTTGCCAGATCATCCAGCCCGACATAGGCGCCGTAGACCATCAGCGCCAGACCGGGTGGGCGACCGCATGCCTCCAAAAGGTCCGCAAGATAGGCGATGCGTGCGCGATCCACCTCGGCGACCCCTGCGGCAATGTCTGGGTCGTGCAATGACCAAGCCCGAATGGCGGGCTCGACGGCAAAGCCGCCATAGCGTTCCGGTGCGGCTTCACTTGCCATGCTGGCGAGGCGACGCAGCCGGGCGACCGGATCGGGTATCTCGGCCAGGGTTGCGATGATGTCGCTGACAGCCTTTTCCTTCCAACGATCAAGCATGGCCGCATGAAACGTCGGCACGTCCTTAAAGTGCCAGTAAAACGAACCCTTCGTCGTCTTGATCCGCCGCGCGAGCGTTTCGGCCTTCAACGCGCCCGGGCCAATCTCCGACAGCGCATGAAAACCCGCGATGATCCAGTCGTCTTGGCTGAGGCGATTTGACATGGCGTTACCATACGGTTCCGTATTGTCTTTCGCAACAGGTGGCGCCATACGCTACCGTATGGAAATCAGAATAGGAGACCAAAAATGTCTGTCACAGCCTTGAACCGACCTATCCTTGCCGCATCCGGTCTGCTTGTCGTCACCGCGCTGACCCATGCTTTTGTGGGGGGCCCGGAGGTCAACGCACCAGTGCAGTCGAGCGGGCTTGACCCTGTCGTACGCGCGGTGTCCGCAGTCGTCTGGCACGCATTAACAGCGTTGTTTCTAGTGCTGGCCGCCGCTTTGGCCTGGGCTGCGCGCCACAGCAATCCGCTGCTGATCTGGGTCACGCTTGCCCTGAACCTTGCATTCATCGCGATCTTCGCTGCTATCGGGCTGGTCGCGCTCGGCAACCTGAGCGAGATGCCGCAATGGACCCTCTTTGTCGCGATCTCACTTTGTCTTCTGATCGGGCTGCGCAGGCGGGATTGATCAAACCGCAGGTTCCGGGTCGCATCGGCGTCTCATCTTGGCGATCTTGCCTCCAGAAAAGGAGAGTGACCCATGAGTTTTCGCATCACCGGCGTGACCCCCGACGCCTTTGCCGATCTTTGGCAGGCCACGGAGGCCACGCGCGCAGCGGCCGGTGTCCACCGTGTGACCGCCACGGCCAGCCCCGGTTTCCCGGATCGTATCACGCTGGAAGATGCCGCTGTCGGAGAGGAGCTCCTGCTCCTCAACCACACCAGCCAGACGGCCGATAGCCCGTTTCGGGCGACCCATGCGATTTACGTTCGCAAGGGCGATGTTGCGCCCTTTGATGAGGTCGACCACCTTCCCCCCGCGATGCTCGCGCGGCCCCAATCCCTTCGGGGCTTCGATGCCGACGGCATGATGCAAGACGCCGATCTTGCCGAGGGCGCACAGATCGCAGACGTGATCGAGCGCCTGTTTGAGAACCCCGACATCGTCGAGATTCACGCCCATAACGCGAAGCAGGGCTGTTTCATGGCCAGGGTCACCCGCGCCTGACCGCTGGAACAGCGCGCCAAACAAAATATCGCGTATGCCCCGAACCTGTTCGGGGCATACATTTGGGTCACTCCGCCTTAAAGACCCTTCGCCTGATAACTCGCCGCCACGCGGTCTATCGCCACGATGTAGGCTGCGGTCCGAAGATCGGTCACGTCATCGCGGGACCGCCACACGTTGTGCATGGCCTGATACGCGGACCGCATCGTGTCATCGAGACCTGAGCGCACAAGCTCAAGCTCGCCTGCGCCTTTGAGGTATTTTTCCTTGAAGTCCGCCGTCATGGACCAGGCGTCGCCGAGATGGTCGGACAAGCGCTCCAGCTCGCGCACGATGGCATAATGCCGGGCCTCTTCCTGGCGGCGCTGCATACGTCCGAAGCGAATATGGCTGAGGTTCTTCACCCACTCGAAATAGGACACGGTCACACCCCCTGCATTGGCGTACATGTCGGGGATGATCACGGTTCCCTTGCCGCGCAGGACCTCATCCGCCCCTGCCGTCACCGGGCCGTTTGCGGCTTCGATGATCAAAGGCGCCTTGATACGATCCGCGTTGCCAAGGTTGATCACCCCCTCAAGCGCGGCGGGGATAAGGATGTCGCACTCCGCCTCCAGCAGCGCCGGACCATCTTCCACATATTGCGTGCTGAACTGTGCGACACCGCCGTGGTTCTTGATCCAGCCATAGACGGCTTCGATGTCGAGACCGGCTTCGTCAAACAATGCGCCATCGCGTTCGATGATGCCGATGACCTTGCAGCCATCCTCTTCCGCCAGAAACTTGGCGACGTGGTAGCCCACATTGCCAAGGCCCTGCACGATCACCCGTTTGCCTTCGAGCGTCCCGTTCAGCTTGGCCATGGCCACGGCGTCGGGGTGCCGGAAGAATTCCTGGAGCGCGTATTGCACGCCACGACCGGTCGCTTCCACACGGCCCTGAATGCCGCCCGCATGCGGCGGTTTACCGGTGACGCAGGCCTGTGCGTTGATGTCTGAAGTGTTCATCCGCGCGTATTGATCGGCCATCCACGCCATTTCACGTTCACCCGTGCCCATATCCGGGGCCGGGACGTTCTGTGCCGGATCGATCAAGTCACGTTTGGCCAGTTCATAGGTGAAACGCCGGGTGATCCGTTCCAGTTCTTCCACGTCATAGGCGCGTGGATCGATGCACAATCCGCCTTTGGACCCGCCGAACGGTGTCTCAACCAAGGCGCATTTATAGGTCATCAGGGCCGCAAGCGCCTCCACTTCGTCCTGATTGACGCCCATCGCATAGCGAATCCCGCCCTTGACCGGTTCCATATGTTCGGAATGCACGGATCTGTAGCCTGTGAACGTCTTAATTTCGCCACGAAGCTTCACGCCGAACCGCACGGTGTAGGTCGAATTGCACACTCTGATCTTGTCTTCGAGCCCCGGCGGCAGCTCCATAAGCTGCACGGCCCGATTGAACATCAGGTCCACACTTTCGCGAAAACTCGGTTCTTTAGCGGCTTGCCCGTCCATTTGCCTGATCCTCCACGGCAATGATTACATTGGCATTTGCCGGAATTTTGGACGCCAGAGCAACAGCTCATGTGAAATGGCGAACTTGCTCCAATTGTCACCGAAACCGGACCAATCAAAGAGCCTGTAAACCATTAGTTCCAGCAACCCCCTGAAATAGATCATAAAACTGCCGCAATGCCAAAGTTATGCCATATTTCGCCAGCATATTTTCGGGGTGGATGTGTGCGTTCGGGGATTTCTCCGGACCGTAGGGTAATTTCAAGTGAGGCTGCCAAAATGCGGATGAAAATCAAGCTTCGGGTGGGCGATAACCGGACCAAAAATGCACTTTTGCGGTTCCGGAGAGACGAAGATGGCTCTTTCATTATCTTCGGTCTGTTTGTTTTGTTACTGCTGGTCGCCATTGCCGGTCTCGGCGTGGATTTGATGCGCTATGAGCATCAGCGAGTGGGCGTACAGAACACTCTGGATACAGCGGTGGTCGCGGCGACGCGCCTCAACCAGGCGGCCGACACCAATGAAGAGGTGACGGCACTTGTAAAGGACTACTTCACCAAGGCCGGGTACGACCCGAGCATCGTGGAAGTGGACCCGAACATTGAAGTTCCCGCAGGTGGCGAAGGCGAAACCCTTAGAACGGTGACGGCTCGGGTCGATTTCTCAATGGACACGGCCTTCATGCCGCTTCTGGGGATCGACAATCTGCCCGGCATCGTCGGCGGCGGCGCCCGTGAAGGTCAGCAGCTGATCGAAGTTGCGATGATCCTTGATATTTCCGGTT
>JBCBBB010000119.1:0-9107 GCA_038532095.1 Pseudomonadota bacterium | reverse complement strand
GTTCACCGCCTTCATGGCAGACCCGGCTCCTGCTGCGTCTCCAAGCTCAAACACGGTTTCCGATATCGCATCCAGCACCGGGCGCGCCGTCGCAAAGGCCGCCGCCGTCCCTGAAGCCATGATCGACAAAGCGCCCTGCGCCGCCTTGGCCGCGCCGCCCGAGATTGGCGCGTCGAGATAATGCACGCCGTGTGCAGCACAGCGTGCCTCCATGCTGCGGGCAAAATCCGGAGGCACCGTCGCGCAGGCCAAAACGACCGAGCCTTCAGCCATCAAAGGCACCACCCCGTCCTCTCCGAACAAAACGGCTTCCGTTTGCGCCGCGTTCAGCACAACGACCAGCGCCGCATCAAGGCTTGGCGCAACGTCAGCGAGCGTACCCGCTGCGCCGCCTTCGGACTGAAAACGCGCCATCGGCTCAGGCGCAACATCGATCCCGTATGTGGTGTGGCCTGCGCGGAGGCAGGATTGGGCCATGCCATAGCCCATCGAGCCAAGACCGATCACCGCAACTGATTTCGCCTCTGACATGCTCTCTCCCACGCGACTTTGCGTATTCCTAGCGCTGGTGAGAGGGAATTCCCAGACGCGTTCGCTGCCCATGCGCGCCCGGTTCCAGCCGTAGACAATAACCGCCACGATCTCTACCGATGATCACGACCTTTGATGGCGCGGCAGCGGCTTCCCTGTCGCATCCGCGCCCGTGTTTTGCCCTTTGACAGGATCGTTCGCCGTGCCTATGGTCCCGCCCCATGAAACAGGTGTCCCATATCCCGACTGCGCGCGCGTTGCGTGCCGACCTGCTTCTTCTCCTTAGCCGCCTCTGAGCGTGCCTTTTGGCGCGACCGCTCAGAGGGGTTCCAGCGCCAGCAAGACACCGCTAAAGGAGACATCCATGAATACGATCAATCTGTCCGAGAAGCTCAGTCGCTTCTCCACGCACTGGGACCCGCATGTTGTTGCCGATTACAACGACAACGACGTGATGGTGGTCAAATTCCAGGGCGAGTTCCCCTATCACAAACATGACGACACCGATGATTTCTTCCTCGTCCTCGAAGGCGAGATGGAGATGGACATCGAAGGCGAAACCCCCCGCACGGTCAGCGCGGGCGAGATGTTTATCGTGCCGAAAGGCGTCGTGCACCGTCCCCGCGCCGACCAGGAGTGCAAGGTGCTTCTGATCGAGCCCAGGGGCGAGCCAAACACCGGCGACGCGGATGCGGACCCGGCCCAGAAACCACGGATTTGAGGAGAGAGATCATGGCCGACAAAGATCACGTCCTGATCTTCGACACGACATTGCGCGACGGCGAACAGAGCCCGGGCGCAACCATGAGCCACGACGAGAAACTGGAGATTGCCGAACTGCTCGACGATATGGGCGTCGATATCATCGAAGCCGGGTTTCCGATTGCCTCCGAAGGCGATTTCCTCGCGGTGACCGAGATTGCGAAGCGATCAAAAGATGCGGTGATCTGCGGGCTGAGCCGCGCGAACTTCAAGGATATCGACCGGTGCTGGGAGGCGGTGAAGCATGCGGCACGCCCGCGCATTCACACCTTTATCGGCACCTCGCCCTTGCACCGCGCCATCCCGAACCTCGACATGGATCAGATGGCCGAGCGTATCCACGATACGGTCACCCATGCGCGCAACCTCTGTGACAATGTGCAGTGGTCGCCGATGGACGCGACCCGGACCGAGTGGGATTACCTTTGCCGCGTGGTCGAGATCGCCATCAAGGCGGGGGCCACCACGATCAACATCCCAGATACGGTCGGCTACACCGCCCCGCGTGAGAGTGCGGACATCATCCGCAAACTCATAGAACAGGTGCCGGGTGCGGATGAGGTGGTGTTCGCCACCCATTGCCACAACGACCTCGGCATGGCGACGGCGAACGCTCTGGCCGCTGTCGAAGGCGGTGCCCGCCAGATCGAATGCACGATCAACGGGCTGGGCGAACGTGCCGGAAACACGGCCTTGGAAGAGGTTGTCATGGCGTTGAAAGTGCGCGGTGACATAATGCCTTACAAAACCGGGATCGAGACGACCAAGCTCATGCATATCTCACGCCGCGTCTCGACCGTCTCCGGCTTCCCGGTACAGTTCAACAAGGCCATTGTCGGCAAAAACGCCTTTGCGCATGAAAGCGGTATCCATCAGGACGGCATGCTGAAGAACGCCGAGACGTTCGAGATCATGCGGCCTGAAGACATTGGCTTGAGCGAGACCAACATCGTCATGGGCAAGCACTCCGGTCGTGCAGCTTTGCGCGCCAAGCTCAAGGACCTTGGGTTCGACCTGGCGGACAACCAGTTGAACGATGTGTTCGTTCGGTTCAAGGCGCTGGCAGACCGCAAGAAGGAAGTGTTCGAAGATGACCTGATTGCGCTGATGCGTGACCAGGAAACCGGCGAGGAATACGACCACATCAAAGTAAAGTTCCTGCGTGTTATCTGCGGGACAGAAGCCCCACAGTCGGCCGATCTGACGCTGACCATCGATGGGGAGGACTGCCAGACCACGGCTCAGGGCGATGGCCCGGTGGACGCGACCTTCAATGCGGTGAAAGCCTTGTTTCCGCACGATGCGCGGTTGCAGCTTTACCAGGTGCATGCCGTGACAGAAGGGACCGATGCGCAGGCAACGGTCAGCGTGCGCATGGAGGAGGACGGGCGTATCGCAACAGGCCAATCTGCGGACACCGACACTGTTGTGGCCTCTGCCAAGGCCTATGTGAACGCGCTCAATCGCTTGTTGGTGCGGCGCGAGAAGTCGCGCCCGGATGCCGACGTGAAGCAGGTGTCCTACAAGGACGCTGGCTGACACGGAATGGGCCGCGCATCAGTGCGGCCCTTTACAGTTTTGAAACCCTGAAAATTCGAAAAGCCACCTCCACCCACCCCAATTATCGTGGGGTGGCTCTGAAGATTCGCTTAAGCGCAATTAGGTCTGCGGCGATTTCGGCATCAAAATTTCACAATTCGAACCTCATCGTTTGGGTTCGCGAAACAATCCAGTATTGCACTGTATGATCGTATCCAAATTTACTGTGGATAAAGGGAAAACAGGCGGTTATCCGCCTAAATCTCGCCATATTTCCGACCTAAAAATGTCACCACGGTCGATCGGTTCCGACCGTGTGTGTGTAAAATTTGAGGCCAAGCGTATCCCCGGCCTCGTGTGTGTAAAAGGTACTATGGTGGTGACGATGTTTCGTTCGTCTCGGTCTCCGGCTCATCATGATACGGCCGTGACATTGGTTGGTTCGTGCGGTCCGTCAATAGATCTGTCCCGCGCTGCCGCGCCGGTCAATGTCGCATCGACCTCGGAGTTACCGTCTGGCTCAACGCGGAGAAGTCCCATTTCCGCAAAGGGTCATAGAAACGGGGGCGTCCAAAATTCGGAGCCCGGGTTGTCGAAACCCCGTCACCACCACTTCCCTCAATATCCAAGATTTCTAAGCGGGAGGGCGACCTCCGCTTAACCTTCAGATGCTCAGCGGTATCTTCGGGCCCCAAGGCTGTGGCGGCCCTTTTGGGAACCGCACTGGGTGGGGCGAGGCGCGTTTCGGTGGGGCGAAACGCGCCTCAATTTTTTCAAAGTTTGGCAAAATCACCTTTGTGTAAATCTATTGTTTTTATGAGGAAAAATGCGCTTTCGCCTTAGTTCTGCCACATTTTGAACCTAGAACTGCCTTTAAGCGGATGTGTGGTTGTCCGTTTTCTGGAAGTCTTGGAAGTCGAGTAGTGAGTGATGTGTAAGTTCAAACATTGTAAGGGTCCCCATGCGTGTTTCTTGCGGGACATCTCGCCATGCCCGGGGGCGACGAAACCGGATACCCCTCAACCTGCCAATATCGATGCGCCGCACCAACGTGTCCGCAGCCGCGGTTTCGTGGATCGCGACGTTTTGGCCCGTGCGCTTGTGAAAGACCGGGCCAAGACATCCGTTCAGTCGGTCATGACGGTGGAACGGGTCTCATCGAAGGTTCTGCGCGCGGTTGAGGTTCTGGGGCAAAGGTCTTCCTAGGGCGCTCTTCACAACACTGACTTACAGGTTTGGGCTGCGCCCTGCACCGGCAGCGTGCAGGTCCGGACGGGTCACGCGTCAAAGGTCGGACAGGAACGACAGACTTTCCGACATAAAGCGCTGTCGAATGTCCGGCGCTTCCATCATCATCTCGTGCCTGGCGCCCTCGACGATACGCAACTCCCCCGACGGCCAATTGGAATGATACCGTTCCATCGCCTCGACCGAGACGATTTGTTCGTTGGTCCCGACAAAAGTGAGACAGGGCGTGCTCGGCTTTGGGGCTGACAACAACCGGTTCAGTTCCAGCGTCGCGCTACCCACCCATTGGACGGATGGTCCACCGAGCGCAAACTGCGGTTCGGCTGCCACATGCGTGCAGAGCCATGCAAAGGTATCGGGGTCCGTGGTCAGCATGTTTTCGTCAAACGCCGTGTCCACAAGATAGCTGGTCGGCTTGGTGCCCGGTGCGAAAACGGTTTCCTTTTTCAGAAGCCGCGCCACGGGCGGGATCATGTAGGTCAGCGGCCGCGCGTAGCTGGGCATCTGAATGCCCCACATGGGGGCCGAGAAAACGGCGCGCTCAACCGCGAGACCGTCAACAAGGGCGCGAAGCCCGATACACCCGCCCATCGAGTGGGCCAACAGCACGCGCGGACCGGGCATGCCGATGCCCTCGACCCATGTCAGCAGAGCTGCGAGGTCGCGTTGGTAGTCAATGAAATCAACCACATGCCCAAGTCGCGTGTCGTCATCGAGCCGATCTGAAAGCCCTTGCCCGCGCCAGTCCAACAGCGCGACGGCCCATTGCTCAGCGACAAGCTCGCCAATGACGCGACCGTACTTCTCGATGTATTCCGTGCGCCCCGGAAAGAGCAGAACCGTGCCGCGCGCCTCCGCTGGCGTCCATGCCGCCAGCCTGAGCCGCACGCCGTCGTCGGCATGCTGCCAGACGATCTGGCCGCCCGGTGGAGCGTCTGCCAGATCATCCCGGAAGGGTGCGGTCTCTACCAAAACTAGCTGAGCGCCGGTGCAAGACGCATGGCCGCTCCCATGTCGCCGTCGATCTTCAATCGGCCCGACATGAAGGCGGTTGTCGGGTTCAGCGACCCATCCAGGATTTCGCGAAACGTGTCTGTGTCGGCCGACATGGTCACCTCGGCGTCTTCATCTCCGGCCCGTGCCCCATCGCTGTCGAGCATGATGGCGCCTTCGCCGTCGATCACGAATTTCGCCGTACCTTCGAAACCGCCGTCCGAGAGTTTTTCGTTCAGAGCGTTTACCGCATGCTCGATCACGTCACTCATGTCTTTTGTCCTCACTTGATCGTTAAGGGGCTCGCATTTGCCCGCTGTTGCGTTACCTTCAGGTTATGGGTCGAAATGCTTCAATTCTCAAATGCGTCGTAGCGGCACTTTTGGTGTCGGCACCCGTACAGGCCGAACCAACCGAGCTGGAAGCGCTTATGGAGGGGCTGAAAACGGCTGATTCCAGCGCGGCGATGCAGATTGAACAGCGAATCTTCGAGATTTGGTCGCAATCCGGGTCACCGTCGATGGATTTGCTTCTGACACGGGGCCGCGACGCGCTGGAAGCAGGCGACATCGTGCTTGCAGTGCGCCATTTCACAGCTTTGATCGATCACGCTCCGGGTTTTGCGGAAGGCTACAATGGGCGCGCAACCGCCTATTTTCAGGCGGGTCGGTACGGTTTGTCACTGGAAGACATCCGGCGCACGCTTGAGCTGAACCCGCAGCATTTTTCGGCGATGACAGGCCTCGCCCTGATTCTCGAACAACTGGACAACCCGGAAGCCGCTTTGGACGCGTGGCGTGAAGTGGAAAAGTTCAGCCCGAACCGGGAAGGCTTGCAGGATGCGATCACGCGCCTGGAAAGTGAAGTTGAGGGCGCGGCGCTCTGAACAGGTGTTTCGCCCGTGCGGCCTGGTGAATTTGCGTATCTAGAAAGAGATGAAGATCAGTTGAACGCGCGTCCCAGCGGACGCCAGATCAGGGCTGTCAGGAGGATGCTGCCCAGACCGGCGGCAATGAATGGCACAAGCAGCGCTGCATCACGTGGCAGGGGACCGTCGGCCAAACGGGTCAGAACGCCCGACAATGCAAGACCGATCGGCATCATGCCCCATGCCAAAAGGCGGTAAAGGCTGTTCACGCGGCCCAGCAACGCATCGGGGATGATCCGTTGGCGGTAGGACACGCTGACTGTGTTCCAGACAATGCCGGTAAACTCGCTAAAGACAAACAGCGCCGCCAGGACCCAGGCATTGGGGGCAAAGGGAATGGCAACGAACGACCCCGCACTCAGCAAGGTCATCAACTGTGCGGATCGCCCGCGTCCGAACCGTGCGACGATCTGCGTTCCAACAGCGCCTCCAGCGATCCCGCCGATCGCACCCGCGGCAAGGATCATCCCATAGGCCGGGGCGCCAAGGCCGAGGTTTTCCTGCACATGCAGAACCAGAGCGATCATGATCATCTGGTGCAGCAGGTTCCAAACACCGGTGGAGACAGCGAGCAGTTTCAACACGCTCGACTGCATCAGGAAAGACCACCCTTCGCGAAACTCCCGTTTCCAGTTCCGCGTTGCCGATTGCGCTGGCCTGAACTGTCCTTTGATGGACAGGACCAGCCAGGCCCCAATCGCAAAGGCGGCAGCGTTCAGAAAGAACGGCAGCGGCACGAAGGCGGCGATGAGAAAAGCGCCGATGGCCGGGCCCAGAAGCGCGTTGCCGACGAGTTCCACGCTCCAGAGCCGACCGTTCGCGGCCTCCAGCCGGTCGTGTGGCACAAGGCTTGGCATCATCGTTTGTGCGGCATTGTCCCGGAACACTTCGGCCACTCCGATGACGATGGCGGCCCCGGCCAGAAGCGCAAACAGACCCGGATGCGCGATCCCGGTCTCGGGCGCGGGTGCCAGTGGAAGCGTGACCCAGATGGCCAGGCCGACAACCGCAAAGGCCACCGCACGCAAGGCATCCATGGCAAGAATAAGCTGCCGCCGGTCGACCCGGTCGGTGATCAACCCCGCCGGAACAGCGAACAAAAACCACGGCAGCCGCAAGACAACCGGAAGCGCCGCGATCAAAAGCGGATCACGTGTGAGAAGGGAGGCCAGCCAGGCCCAGACCACGACGGCAACACCGTCGGCCAGGTTGGCAAGTCCACTGGAGACAATGAAACGGGTCAGCATATGCGGCGACCCTAAGTGCGCCGCGACGCCGACAGCAAGTGCTTAAAACAGCATGCAATCGGCGCCGGGCGGCAGCGGTTCGGCGTCCGCGGGCAAAGTCGGGGAATAGTCGAAGGACACAATCTGCGCGCCTTGGTCGAAGGCGATGAAGAGCTGGCCGGAGCCGGGCCGCAGCGCAATGCCTTCGGGGTCTATCCCGTATTCCAGCAAAGACACGGTGCCGAGCAATGTGCCTTCTGCATCAAATTCGTAAAGCGAATTGCTGCCCTCCAGATCATCGACGATCAGCAGGTGCCCGGTGCGCGGGTCACGCGCGACACCTTGTGCCTCGAAAAGGGGAGGGGTCAGCGTGGTCGTGTCGATCACACGCGTTGGCGTGCCGTCCGGGTCCAGCCAGGACAGGCGCTCAGGATCATCCTCGACCGCGATAATCTGACCATCGGCAGCGATGGCAATGCCTTCCGTATCGGCCCAACCGCCCGGCATCTTGAACGGGGCGGCGAGCGGATCACCGGCCTTGTTCAACCTCTGAAACCCGCCAAACCCGTCAGCCACCAGCAGGTTGTCGCCTTCGACCGTGATCGCCTTGATCCGGGACAGGTCGCTGCCGAACCGGCGCAATTCATCGCCTTCAAGCGTGACCAGTATCACCTCCGGTCCTTCGTTTGCGATCCAGAGGCCGCAGAACGTTGGGTCGTAGTCAAGGCTGGCGGGGCGGTTGAGGTCATAGCGCGCGGTTTCGACGATTTCCAAGCCCAGCGTGGTGCTGGGAAGAAGCGATAGAGCGAGGGTCAAAATCATCCGCATGAATTGAAGATAGCGCGCCTTTGTCCCACGGGTAGACCTTTTCGATGGCCAGCCGCGCACTAATTTGCCGGGACGGCAAGGAGAACGGAATGGCACGGGCATTGGTGATTGGCGCTTCGGGCGGGATTGGGGCGGCGATCGAGGGTGAACTGGCGCAGCGCGGCTATGATGTCACCGGCCTGTCGCGGTCAACGGATGGCCTAGATGTGACTGACGAGGCGCGCATAGCCGAAACGCTTGGCGCACTGGAGGGGCCATTCCATCGCATCGTTGTGGCAACGGGCGCTTTGGTCATCGACGGGCATGAACCGGAACGTGCCGTGCGGGATGTCACCGAGGACGGCTTTTTGAACCAGTTTCGGGTCAACGCGCTCGGGCCGATGTTGGTTCTGAAACATGCGCTGCGCCTCATGCCGAAGGCGGAACCGTCCGTCTTCGCGGCCCTCTCGGCGCGCGTTGGTTCCATCGGCGATAACCAGATCGGTGGGTGGCACAGTTACCGGGCCTCCAAGGCCGCGCTCAATCAATTGATCCATGGCGCTGCGATCGAGATGCAGCGCACGCACAAACAGGCCATTGCCGTCTGTCTGCATCCGGGCACCGTGGAAACGCCGTTCACTGCAAAATACGCAGGGCGCAACAAGACCGTGCCCGCCGGTGAGGCGGCGACCAATCTGGTCAACGTGATCGATGGTCTGACCCCGGCGCAGTCCGGCGGCTTCTTTGACTATGCCGGCAAGGAGATCCCGTGGTGAGGCTGATCCTTGTACTGGGCGACCAACTGACCGATACCGTCGCGGCTTTGCGCGAAGGCGACCCGGCGGAAGACGTGGTTGTCATGGCGGAGGTCGCGGACGAGGCGAGTTACGTGCCGCACCATCCAAAAAAGATCGCGTTCTGTTTTGCCGCCATGCGCCACTTTGCCGAGGAGTTGCGCGCGGCGGGTTGGACGGTGGAGTACACCCGCCTCGATGAGGGCGCCGGTTACAGCAGCATTGTGGAGGCCCTGATCGCGGCGTCCGAGACGCATGGCACCACCGATGTGATCGCCA
>JBCBBB010000118.1:0-9311 GCA_038532095.1 Pseudomonadota bacterium | reverse complement strand
AACGAGTTCTACGCACCCCTCGCCGTCGAAACGCTCGGCAAAAACAAGTAAGACCACCGGCCCGCTCCCAAGGGAACGGGCCAGCAACACGAGACCCACGGGACCCCGGTGTCGCACTCCCGGCATCGGGGTTCCGTGTCTCAGGGGAGCGGCCATCGCCTCACGCGGTGGTCGCTTTCCTCATTCCACGTCTATGGCAATGCGCTGGCTCAGATCGCCCGTGAGGCGGCTGAAGATCAGAATCTCATTCTCCGCCGTCACAACAGCATACCAGGTTTCGCCCTGCGTAAACGCGGTCGCAACCGTGCCATCCGGCAGCGTGATCGCCTCGGGAAACGCGATGCCGTTCGAGGCCGACAATCTGGTCACCAACAGCCCGATGATGGTGACAACGCCCACGATCATGGTAAGGGTCAGCACTGTCACCAGCGTTTTCAGGTAGCGCAGCGTGCCCTCATTCGGAGCGTTTTCTTCGTCCATGTCCCGCATCATCCATGTCATCATCGGCGCCGAGCCGCCGCCGCGTCTTGATAAGGCGCTGGCGCGCGATGTGCCAGAGGAGGCGCATCTGAGCCGATCCCGGCTGGCGCGCCTCTTCGCGGACGGTGCGGTGACGCAAAACGGACACGCCGTCACCGACACGCGCCGCAAAGTACAAGAAGGCGACGTGTTTGAAATTCGGGTGGAGGACGCGGCAGAGGTGGAAACCGTGGCCGAGAACATTCCCCTCACCATCCTGCACGAAGATGACGACCTGATCGTCATCGACAAACCGGCCGGCATGGTGGTGCACCCTGCCCCCGGTTCGCCGTCGGGCACTTTGGTGAATGCCTTGCTCTACCATTTTGGCGGCACGCTGTCCGGGGTCGGCGGTGAGAAACGCCCGGGCATCGTGCACCGGATCGACAAGGACACATCCGGTCTGCTCGTCGTCGCCAAATCCGACGCGGCCCATCACGGGCTGGCCGATCAATTCGCGGCCCATACGGCGCGTCGCAGCTATCGAGCGCTGTGCCACGGCCTCCCCGATGCCGGCGATCCACGCCTGAAGGGCGTGCGCGGTGCGAGTTTCGAACGCGGTGGAACGATCAAGATCACAACGCAGCTGGCCCGACACAAAACCGACCGTCAGCGCCAGGCCGTGGTGTTCCAGAACGGGCGGCACGCGGTCACATGGATCACGCTTCTCAAAAGCTATGGCGGGCGCGTTGGGGAGGTCCGATGCCAGTTGGAAACCGGCCGCACCCATCAGATCAGAGTGCACATGAGCCATATCGGCCATGCCTTGATCGGCGACCCGGTCTATGGCGGGCGGCGCAAACTGAGCACGGACCTGCCGGGGGCTTCTGTCGCCAACGGATTTGCACGGCAAGCGCTCCATGCCGAGACATTGGGCTTCACCCATCCGGTCACAGGCGCGGATATGGATTTCACATCGCCCCTGCCCGAAGACTTGCGAAACCTGATCTCAAGCCTGAACGTGTAACACGCACACCCACATGTGCGTGAGTGCTGAAACAAACTCTGCTGCGTGGCAGCAGGATTGTTTCAACACCGCGCCGCTTGAATTACCCTTGATATGCACTTTCGCATCGAAAATCGCTTAAGCTGACAAAATTCATACGCAATTCTATATTTCTATGCAGTTTCGCCCGCTCAACCGTGCGCCACCGCACCAATTAGGCCTATTTGCTACAGGATGTGCACGAGCCCGTGAGCGCACACGCCCGTGAATGGTTTTCAGCGCCCGCATTGTTAATTCTTTGTTCAGACACCGGACGTACGAAATTTTGTCGTCCACCCCTTGAACTGAACCGAACGGTTTACCAGATATGTTAAGCGTCGATACATTGGCGTAGACAGGGAAAAGGAAAAAATGGCTAACTACGCGAACCTTCCCGCCCCCTCCCCCGAAGGTGGGCTGAACCGGTACCTCCAGGAGATCCGGAAGTTCCCGATGTTGGAACAGCAACAGGAATACATGCTGGCGAAACGCTGGGTGGAAGATCAGGACACGGAAGCGGCCCATACGCTCGTGACCTCACACCTGCGCCTCGCTGCGAAAATCGCGATGGGTTATCGCGGCTATGGTCTGCCGCAGGCCGAGGTGATCTCGGAAGCGAATGTCGGTCTGATGCAAGCCGTGAAACGGTTTGACCCAGAAAAGGGCTTCCGTCTGGCGACCTATGCCATGTGGTGGATCCGCGCCTCGATCCAGGAATACATCCTGCGGTCCTGGTCGCTGGTGAAGCTTGGCACCACCAGCGCACAGAAGAAACTCTTCTTCAATCTGCGCAAGGCCAAGGCCCGCATCGGCGCATTGGAAGACGGCGACCTGCGCCCTGAACATGTTCAAAAGATCGCAAACGATCTGAACGTGTCAGAGGATGAGGTGATCTCGATGAACCGGCGCTTGTCCGGTGGCGATGCCTCCCTGAACGCTACGATCTCCGCCGATGGCGAAGGCGCGGCTCAGTGGCAGGATTGGCTGGAAGACGAAGATGCTGACCAGGCGAGCGATTACGAGGCGTCGAACGAGCTCGAAATCCGCCGCGAAATGATGGCGGAGGCCATGTCGGTTCTGAACGAGCGCGAGCAGGACATCCTGACCCAGCGCCGCCTGATGGACAATCCGGTCACGCTGGAAGACCTTTCGGGCGTATACAACGTCAGCCGCGAGCGCATCCGCCAGATTGAGGTGCGCGCATTTGAGAAACTGCAAAAGAAAATGCAGGAACTGGCGAAGGGAAAAGG
Organism: Pseudomonadota bacterium; assembly: GCA_038532095.1. Taxonomy (GTDB): domain Bacteria; phylum Pseudomonadota; class Alphaproteobacteria; order Rhodobacterales; family Rhodobacteraceae; genus JAJDOD01. The sequence goes on along the minus strand of JBCBBB010000118.1, from coordinate 6,557 downwards.
CCTGCTTGAGCCGGCTTGATCCTGAAACTGTCCCTGTCGAAAGACCGCCGGGGTCCTCCCACCCGGCGGTCTTTTTAATCTCTCGGGGGACATATACCCCAAACCCTTAGGCCACGACTTTCGGCACCTCAGACCGGGTGGCGTCCGCTGTATCGTACCCAAAGAACCGGCCATATGCCGAAGATCGCAACACTTGGCCCAACCGCAGGGCGTCCGGGCCAGTAAAGCCTGCACGAATGTCCGCCGCATGGCTCTTGGACGTGCTCACGTTCGCCTGCACAACCTTCCCCGCAAAGGGCACTCCGGCCGCTTCCATGGCAGGTTGAAAGCTGTCCGCAATGTCTTCATAGCGCAGAACAACGTAACTGCTCGGCTCCCCGCGTCGCAGCCAGAACGAACCGTGTTCCGGGATGTCGCCCAAAGAAAAGCCGAAACACTTGGCAAAGTGATCTTCGAACCAGGTCAATGGCCGCAGACAAAGAAGATACATCGTCCGAACAAATTCGTCGGTCACACCGGCCTCGTTCAAGACGACACGACCGCCCTCTGACACGATGCGTTCGGCGATCCGGTCAACACCGCCCTGCGCTTCGAGAACTTCGAGGATGCGCGACAAAACAGCCGCCACGCCTGCTTCTATGGCGTCACCTGTGACATCCCCGGTCGTATCGGACATCTCGACGAGCTTGGTCGCGTAGCCTTTGATGTCCTGTTGCACGGACGACCGAAACCAGTCGAGCGGATCGCGTGCGAGCGACAGGATCGTCAGCTTGCGCGGGTCTTTCCCGGTTTGCAGTTGTTTCAGCTTTTGCGTCAGATCAAGGTTGGCCAGAAGCTGTCCGACCATGTGATCGCGAAAATACGGCGTCAAATTGGGGCTCGTCGCATTGACCACGATGCGCTTCAACGCGTCATCGCCCAGAAAATGGCTCTGATGCGCTTCGATCCTGTCACAGCCGTTCAACGACTTGACCAGTGCCGTGCTCGCCACCTTTCCGAACTGGTAAACAATGACGACATGCCCCCGCGCGCCCATCGCTTATGCCTCCGCCATAAGGTCGGTCTGTGACAGAAGCCACGCTTTCAAACCGCCCTCGGTCGTGTTCCACGGGTCAGGAAAGGCCGAACGCAGGTCCTTGCGCTCGCGATAAAGCCGACGCGCGGCATCCGGGATCGGCGTGCCATCATCAAAGCTCTTGAAATGCCAGTACCCGTCCGGGATGCGCACTTCAGACGCGGCTTCCACCTGCGCCTTGTACCAGGCCCAGATTTCGTACACCTCGATATTGTCGCGCGCATAGCGCTGGGTCATCGCATCGCCAAGCGGCCCCAGCTTGGTAAAGTGGAAAAACCGCAGCAACTTGCCGTTCACAAGCGCCTGCCCCGCCCCGGTCACTTCGATCCGTCGATGGGACAGGTTCCAGCTTGCCACGTTGTAGCCCGGGTCCCGCAAGACCTTCACGCCATCGAAAAAGCAGGGGATCAGATCGCACCACTTCTGATCGACGAACACGCCGATATCCTTGCGATCATGGCACCAGTCACGCAACCGCTCATCCCACCAACCCGCACAGCGCCGCCCCTCCGCGCGATTGGCCAGCGCGATGAAACCGAGGTTGAACGCCCCGTGCTGAAGGGAAGACAACTCATTGTCCATAATGTTCTGACGCGCGTCGCGCGGGGCCGGTTCGGTCTGGTGCGGCGTTAGAACAATGTCATGTGTGTCCAGCAGGTCGACAACGTCGTCCATCGGGTTGAACACCGCAATGTCAGGATCGAAGTAAAACAGTTTTTCGCATCCGGGCTGCTCCAGGATGTGGCGCGCCGCCGCGCCTTTTACGGCGGTACAGGCCTCCACCACGTTATGCCCGAAGAGCCACGCACCCGCGTCCTCCCCGATCAGGTCAGCCGGAAAGAGCACCCGGTCAAACTGCTCGGTGGTCCAGTCATGCGGCAAAGCCTCGGGGCAGACATCCACCACCACAGCCCATATCACCCAGTCCGGGTGCTGCGCCCTCAGCGTGCGGGCCAGCACACGCGCGCGGTCCAGATAACTGTAAGAGAAACTGGTAAACGCATGAATGCTCATGAAATCTCGGCCTCCAGTGGCAGATGATCCAGCGTGAAGCGGCTGTAGCTGAGCGAAACAGCCTGGCCCGCTCGGCGCCCGCGCGCCTCTTCCGACAGTGTCAAAAGGCCATCGGCCTGAACCCAGGCCCAAAATGCGGCCTCATCTGGCAGGACCCGCCCGCTTTTCTGACGCCCAACGACAGCGGCCACGTTGCCCGATCCCTCATTTGTCACGACATAGGCGCCCCCGGCCAGCGCCTCATGGGTGGAAAAGGAAAACGTCTCCCGGCAGGAGGCCCAGTGGACTACCAGGTCGATCTGATGGTCCCGTAGGGCCTGAGCCATCGCATCCGGCTGCTCTGCCGACGAGAAAAGCGGCAGATGGCGCATCTCGGCCGCGGTGGGCTCTGAACTGAAATGCCAGAACTCATACCTCTCGTCGGTGGCGAACCTGCGTTGTAGCTCTTGAAAGAGCGGCCACCCTTTATGCGGCGCGGGCAGCCCGACAAATGCGATCCGGCACCTCTCTGCCGGGTCGGCGCCGCGCGCCGCAGTGCGGCGGCGCAACCGAAGATGCGGGTGCACTTTTGTTGACTTGGCCCCCAGCGCAGACCGGCTTTTCCAATAGTCGAGGGCAACCTTGGACGGCGCAAGCAGATGCACGTCAAGCGTTTGAAACAGCTGTTCAACCCGGGCCTGATGCGCCTGCCGTTCGCGGCCATAGACGCAGATCATGCAGGCCGTGGATCCGGCTGCGGGTGCGTCACAGAACGCGACATTGTTCCGCTGTAACGCATAGTTCGGGCAAAGCGTGAAATTGTCGTGCAGCCAAAGAAACGTCTCCGTCACGCCGAGCGCGTGCGCAAACTCGACAAGCCGCTCCGGATGTTGCCCCATCAGGTGATGAAAGACCATATGGGGGGCTTTCAGCGACAACCGTTTCGCGGCTTCGACCAGTTTCGACATGCGCGCGTGGCCCAGAAGGTCAGAGTTGGCCACGATGGCGATAATCGGGTCGGCCTCTTCGGCCGCAAGTGTCGGCAATGACTGCCAGGGGTAGAAGCTCAGATAGTCCACGCCGCGCCCGGCCGCCGCCTTGGCTTCAAGGGCAATGCACAGCTGGACCCCTCCGGCGGACGATCGGTAATCGTCATGGCCGATGCTGATCAACACCTGGTCCTGGTCGCAGGCCTGATCGACGCGTTTGACAATCTGGTCAACGCTCATCAGACGCGGCGGGGCCTCCCGGCGGAGCCAATCCTCCTTCATGCGCTCAAGCGGCTGTTGGCGCGTCAGAACCTCATATCGCCAGCCACCTTCGTGCTTGGGCGAGCGGCCTTCCTCACGCCCGGCGGCAAGGTAATGCCAGAACGGGTTCACCCCGCTGTTTCGAATGTCGACATTGGTGGTGAGATAATGGGTGGTTGAGAACGCGGGCGACGGGTCATACCCGGCCCGCCACCCGTCGCGGCAAAAATGCCGGACCGGGTCATCCTCCGCGCTCAGACCGTAAGTGCGTGTATAAAAGGCCCGGTCCAACTCTGTCGCGACCAAGGCAAGCTCGGCGTCGTTCTCCGTGTCTTCGGCCTCCGCCGCGGGCGCATTTTCCAGAAAATGCAGCAATGGGTTGGTTTGTTCATGCAAAAGCTCCGGGTGCTCGGCCAGATAGGCTTGCGTCGAGAAACTCGGGGAAGGATCACGCCCCTCGCGCCACCCGTATTTCACGTAATGCAGCGTCGGATCGAGCCCGGCTGACATCACATCGGGGTTGGTTGACAAGTAATAGTCGCGATCCACATAAGCCGCGAGTTTGCCCGCAAGCTTTCGATGCGATTGATCCGACCAGATGAAGCTCAGATCGGCAACGGTAGGGAGCGGCATTTTCCGCAAACGTGACAAGGCTTCGCCTCCTCAGAAAATAAAATCTTCAGCGCCGATATCGGTGGCGGTTGTATCGGCGAGCGTGATGCGGTCCGTGCCGCCCGCCGCCAAATTGATCAGTGTGTTCACCCCGGATTGGACCACCACAAGGTGCGAGAAGCTGCTCACCGTGCTGTGCAGAGTGAAATCGAGCTGGTCAGCGCCGTTCTCAAAATCCTTCACCACGTCAGACCCAAACGCATCGTCGAAGTAGAAAACATCGTCGCCGGTGCGCCCGAGCAGAAAATCGTTGCCCGTTCCACCGGCAAGACTGTCCTGCCCCGGCCCGCCGATCACAGCATCGTCGCCGGCCCCGCCCTGCATGTCATTGTCGCCGGTGCCGCCGTAAAACGTGTCGTTGCCAGACCCGCCGATCAGCGTGTCGCCTGCATCGCCACCGGCCAGTGTCACGTCTTCCGTATAGCCGGTTGCATCGATGACATCGGCGCCAAGATAACCGGTGACCTTCTCCACCCCGGCCCAGCTTCCGATGTTCAAACTCACGCCAGAGGCATTGTTGATCACAGCGGTGTCGTAACCGCTTCCGCCATCCGTCACCACATCGCCGCTTTCACCGACAAAGAAGACATCGTTTCCGGCGCCACCGGTGAAAGTGTCGTTGCCTGTCCCGCCCTGCATCTCATCATCGCCAGCGCCGCCGTTCAGAACATCATTGCCCTGACTGCTGAGCAGGGTGTCATTGGCACTCGACCCGGTCAGCGTATCGTGCCCGAGCCCGCCGGACAGGGTCAGGCTTTGCGCACCACCGGTCGCATCAAGCACATCGTCTCCGTCAAAGCCGTTGATCCGTTCAACGTTCAGCCAGCCGCCGACACTCAGGCTCACACCCGACGCGTTGTTGACAACGACTGTATCAGTGCCGCTGCCCGCGTCGGTCACCGTGTCGCCGTTCTCACCAACAAAGATCACATCGTTTCCGGCCCCGCCAAAGAAGGTATCGTTGCCTGTCCCCCCGAGCAGTTGGTCGTCGCCACCGCCGCCGGACAGCAGGTCACCATGGCCGCCGCCAAGCAACACATCGCCGGCCGAACCGCCGGTCAGAGTATCGCTGCTGTCGCCGCCAGAAAGCACCAGCACCACAGTGGCACCCGTGGCATCAATGCCGTCATTGCCGGTGAACCCGTTCACCCGCTCCACACCGACCCAGCCGCCGACAGAAACCGAGACTCCGGCCGCATTGTTTATACTGACAACATCGTATCCGGACCCAGCATCGGAAATTGTGTCCCCTGCTTCGCCCACAAAGAACACGTCATTGCCCGCACCGCCGCTATAGGTATCGTTCCCGGCGCCGCCCAGAAACTCATCGTGGCCCGCACCACCTGACAGAAGATCACCATCCTCCCCCCCAAGCAAGGTGTCGTTCTGGGTGCCGCCGATCAGCGTGTCAGCCCCGCTGCTGCCCGACAGGAAAATGGCGCTGGTCACACCGCTCGCATCGATGCTGTCATTGCCTGTATGGCCGTTGATCCGCTCAATCCCGAGCCAACTGGCGACAGCGAGTGCAAAGCCCCCGGGAATGACCACATCCACCTGATCGTATCCGGCGCTTCCATCGTCAGAAATCGTGTCATTTCCGTCGGTTGTGTAACGGTCCGACCCTTCGCCGCCTTCCAGCGTGTCGGCGCCAAGCCCGCCGTCGAGCGTGTCGTTTCCATTGCCGCCGATCAGGCTGTCGAGCCCGTCGCCGCCGTTCAGCACATCGTTGTCATCTTCGCCGTGAAGCGTATCGTTGCCATCGCCGCCGAAAAGCCAGTCATGCCCAATGCCGCCCCACACCAGATCGTGCCCGATCCCGGCAAAGACGGTATCGTTGCCTGCCCCGCCGTTTATCGTGTCATTGCTCATCGCGCTGCCCAGAAGACCGGTTTGAGGATGAGGCATGCCACGCGGCTCTTAAAATCGCGTTAAGCGAATTTTGCGTGTCGGAGCTGACTTTTTCGCGGTCCGTAACCCGACATTAACGTCTACCTGAAAAGCCTGTCTCGACATCCCTCTGGCCCACTCCAGAAAGGAAAGGCACTTGAATTTTTTCGCGCAACCATCTGGGTGTAAACGCATATTTGTCGTCGGAAACAGTCATACAGGTGCCATGACACGCGCGTTGAAGGCATTTGGTGCGCCCGATGGCATCGATTTGCAGGTGGCCAATGTCAACAAAGCCTGGGATCGCATCGGCGCGCCTGGCATACCCAATCTTGGTGCCCTGATCTCCACGCTTTATCGAGAACATATGGGGCGGCGCGGGGCCGACCTCTGTGTCGCGCGGCTCGGTGGGAACGAACACTCCATCCTCGGAACGCTTGATGGCGACCGACCCTTCGATTTCACCCTGCCCGACCATCCTGACCTGCCTCTTCTCGCAGACCGCGAAGTGTTGAGCTACGGTTTGGTCAAGTCGGTGATGGAACAGAAGGTGCATGGTGCGCTCCGCCATTTGAACTCGTTCCATCAGAACATCACCTGTCCCCTCGTTGTGGTCGAGGTCCCTCCCCCAATTCACGACAACGCGTATGTGGCTGAATTTCTGGATAAATTCTTTCAGC
>JBCBBB010000117.1:0-9420 GCA_038532095.1 Pseudomonadota bacterium | reverse complement strand
CATGGGTCAGCCTCCTTTGTGTGAGCCATGGCTGACTATTACTCACACAACGACCCACGCCGGAAAGACAACCAACAGTATCTCGACTACGACACCGGATCGGGCGCGAAATGGATCTGGGCGATCATTGTCCTTATCGCCGTCGTCGCGCTTATCGCGCTTGGCTCAAGCGGCGGTGCGCCCACAGATGGCGCCGCGACCGCAATCGCTCCGGAAGGCGCGGCCGGAACCGATGTCGAGCCTGTGGCGCCAGTGGCCCCAACGGCTCCGGCGATCACCGAATAAGACCTCTCTCCCTGGTAAAAGCTGCGGCGGCCACCTGGCCGCTGCGATTGCCCCGACTTCGCCCTTGAAACGCCAAACTCCCCACATAGCTCAGGGGAAAGACAAGACAGGGTGTTTCTCATGGGTTTCCTCAACCGGTTCCTTCCCACGCCTGATGGGCTTTACAAGCGCCGCGGCAAGATCGGCGGCCTCGCCTTCGGCATCTTCGGCACGCTCGCGATGGGCGCATTTGCCTCGGTCCTCGCGACCGGGCATCCGATCGATCTTGGCCCGCCGACCCCGGTTCAGGTGTATACCAACTTCTAAACCGAACTACGGCGTCCCATCGACGGGGCGCGGTTTTGACAGGTCGTCAGACCGGTCGTACCAGTCTTCCGGCGGGTGCGGCGCGTGGACCTGTTTCTTGTCCTCTTCCGCCTCACCAGAGGCGACGCGCCCCCAGGCGATCAATCCCAATAGCGTAAGACAGGTGACGCCAAGTGCAATGGCTTCCAATGGCATGTGCTCAACTCCTCTCCACAGAATGGAAAGGGGCGTAGCATGCTGATCCTAACATGCCCTTACTGTGGGGCGACATGTGATGAGACCGAACTGTCCCCCGGGGGCGAGGCGCATCTGACGCGGTTTGGACCGGGGTCGTCGGATGCAGAATTCGAAGGCTATCTCTTCCACCGTGAGAACCCGAAAGGCGTGCATTTCGAGCGTTGGCGCCATGCCTATGGCTGCGGCAAGTGGTTCCACGCCGCGCGCGATACGGTCACGCTTGAAGTGTTCGGCACCTATTCCGCGCAGGTCACCGAACCGCCGCAAGAGGTGAAAGACGCGATCACCGCCAAACATCCCGGCTGGTCGTGGAGGGCGTTCTCATGAGCCGCCGTTTGCTCTCTGGCGGTCGTCTGATCGACCGTGCGCGCCCAATGCTCTTCAGCTTCAACAGCCGTGCGATGAAAGGCTATGCCGGGGATACGGTGGCCTCCGCTCTGCTCGGCGAAGGACAAACGCTGGTGGGCCGCTCGTTCAAGTACCACCGCCCGCGCGGGATCGTCACCAGCGGGCCGGAAGAGCCAAACGCGCTGCTGGGAATTGGCTCCAAGCGCACGTTCGAACCCAACGCCCGGGCGACGACCACCGAGCTTTATGACGGGTTAGAGGCGATCAGCCAGAACCACTGGCCGTCGCTCGATTTTGATATTGGTGAGATCAACGCCAAACTTTGGCGGTTCTTTCCGGCGGGGTTCTATTACAAGACCTTCCTTTGGCCGCAGAGCTTCTGGAAGCATGTTTATGAACCGGTGATCCGGCAATCTGCGGGCCTCGGCAAACCGCCGAAAGCGCGCGATGCGGACCGTTACGAGCATTTCCACGTGCATGTGGATGTGCTGGTGATCGGCGGCGGGATTGCGGGCCTGACCGCCGCCAAAGCGGCGGGAGAGGCCGGGGCACAGGTGCTGCTGGTCGAGCAATCTGCCCATTGGGGCGGGCGAGCCCCGGTCGATGGCGTGAAGATCGACGGCAAACCCGCGGACGCATGGGTCGATGAGACTGTCACCGCTTTGAACGCCATGCCAAACGTGCATCTGCGCGCCCGCACCATCGGGTCGGGTGTCTTCGACCACGGCTATGTGCTCCTCGATGAGCGGATCACAGATCACGCGCCGGACCATGAGAAGCCGCGCCATCGGCTTTGGAAGGTCCGGACGGCGCAGACCATCACGGCGACCGGCGCCATTGAGCGCCCCTTGAGCTTTGCGGGCAACGACCTGCCCGGTGTCATGCTGGCCAGTGCGGTGCGTGATTATGTGGTGAACTACGGCATCGCGCCGGGCGACCGCACGGTGATCGTGACCAACAACGATGACGGCTATCGCACAGCGCTTGTTCTGAAAGAGGCCGGGCTGGAGGTGCCTGTCGTGCTGGATGCGCGGCCAGAGGCGTCGGGGCCATTGGCCGAACAGGTACGGCAGGCCGGCATCACGGTCCGTGCAGGCCGCGGTATCCGTTCGGTTGAGGGCAAAGGCAAGGTTGAGAAAGTCTGGTTCTGCGATCAGGCCGGCAGCGGGACGAATGCTGATCCGATTGAAGCGGATTGTGTCGCCATGGCCGGTGGATGGTCCCCGGTGGTGCATCTTTGGTCCCATTGCGGCGGCAAGCTGAACTGGATCGAGGATCAGGCGCATTTCGCCCCCGATCCGGCCCGCGCGCCGACCGGGGCAGAGGGCCAAGCTTTTGTGGTGACCGCCGGTATGGCGAGCGGTGCGATGACCACGGCCGAGGTGCTCACCGACGCCCATCAGGCGGGTGTCACTGCGGCAGAGGCAGCGGGTCACAGTGGGGCAGGAACAGCGCCCAGGTCTGAGCCGGAAGAGGTGCAGCCGATTGCGCCTGTCTGGAAAATGCCTGCTGAGGCGCCCTACAAGCTGAAGGCCAAGGCCTGGCTCGATTATCAGAACGATGTGAAGATCACAGACGTCGAACTCGCCGCACAGGAAGGGTTCGAAAGCGTCGAGCACGCCAAGCGTTACACCACGCTCGGCATGGCAACCGATCAGGGCAAGCTCAGCAATATCAATGGTCTGGCAATCCTGTCCGGCGAGCTCAACAGCGACATTCCAAGCGTCGGCACCACTACATTCCGCCCGCCTTACACACCGCTCGTCATGGGGGCGATTGCGGGGGAGGCGCGGGGCGAGCTGTTCCAGCCGGTTCGGCAAACGCCGATCCACGCATGGCATGAGGAAAACGGCGCGCATTGGGAACCGGTCGGCCATTGGCGGCGGCCTTATGCCTTCCCGAAACCGGGCGAGAGCGTCGAAGACGCAGTGAAACGCGAAGTGCTTGCGGTCAGGAACAAGGTCGGTCTGCTCGACGCCTCCACCCTCGGCAAGATCATCGTGCAGGGACCGGATGCGGGGAAATTCCTCGACATGATGTACACCAACATGATGTCGACGCTGAAGCCCGGCAAATGCCGTTACGGTTTGATGTGTGGCGAGAACGGGTTCCTCTCCGATGACGGCGTGGTCGCCCGGATCGATGACGACACCTGGCTTTGCCACACGACCACGGGCGGCGCGGATCGCATCCACGCGCATATGGAGGAATGGCTTCAAACCGAATGGTGGGACTGGAAGGTCTACGTTGCCAACCTGACCGAACATTACGCCCAGTTCGCCGTGGCCGGGCCAAACGCCCGCAAGGTGCTCGAAGCGCTCAGCCCGGACTTTGACGTCTCAAAAGACAATTTTCCCTTCATGGCCTGGACTGAAGGCGCGCTCGGCAATCTGCCTGCGCGGGTCTTCCGCATCTCCTTCTCGGGCGAACTGTCCTATGAGATCGCCGTACCCGCCAGCCAAGGCCGAGCGCTTTGGGACAAGCTGCTCGAAGCCGGGGCCGCGCATGGCATCACACCTTACGGAACTGAGGCGCTGCACGTGCTCCGCGCCGAGAAGGGCTTCATCATGATCGGCGATGAAACCGACGGCACCGTCATCCCGCAAGACCTCGGCCTCGATTGGGCGATTTCCAAGAAGAAGGACGACTTCCTCGGCAAACGCGCGCAAGAGCGTGACCACATGGTGGATCCCGAGCGCTGGAAGCTGGTCGGGTTGGAAACCACCGATGGGTCAGTCCTGCCCGATGGCGCCTACGCGGTGCGCGACGGCAGCAATGCCAACGGCCAGCGCAACATGCAAGGGCGCGTGACCTCGACCTATTACTCACCGACGCTCGACCGGGGCATTGCCATGGGCCTTGTCGAACATGGCCCCGACCGGATGGGCGAGGTGCTCGATTTCCCGAAGGTCGATGGTGAGATCATCAAGGCGAAGATCGTCGACCCGGTGTTCTACGACAAGGACGGGGAGAAGCAAAATGTCTGAGCCAGTCAGCTCCCTCGGCGGGGCGAGTTTCGACGGCATCGTTCGGGTTTCCGAAAACCCGCCACGCGGTATGATCACACTGCGGGGAGACCTGTCTTCGCCCAAGGTCGAACAGGCAGTTGTCGCGGCCTCAGGGCTATCGATGCCGGCCAAGGGCGGGGCGGTTATCGATGCGGAGCGCGGGGTCGGCTGGATGTCGCCCGATGAGCTTCTGATCCTTTTGCCGCATGCCGATGCAACCGGAGCCGTCGCCGCGATGACGTCCGCGTTGAACAAGGAGCATGCGCTGGTGGTCGACGTGTCGGACGCGCGCGCAAGCTTCACACTGGACGGCGAGGCGGCCTTGATCCGCGAAACCCTCGCCAAGCTGACACCGGCCGATATGGGCCCCGGCGGCTTCCCGGAGGGCACGCTCAGGCGGACCCGTTTGGCACAAGTGCCGGCAGCCGTGTTCTGGCGTCACGAGACCTGCGCAGAGGTGATCTGCTTCAGATCGGTTGCGTCTTATGTCTTCGGCATTCTGTCACACGCGGCCACGCCGGGCAGCGAGGTTGGCTACTTCGCGTGATCCCGTGTGCGATTGGGTGAAGCATAGAACGCCCCACGGGGGCATGCATTGTTGCCTCTTATGTCCGCGCGCCGCGCGTTCCTGTCGCAGTTGGACAATTTGAAGTTGTTTCAGGCGGTTCGATATGTGCCAGTGGAGCCGCAAGGTGTCGGTTTCATTGAAGGGATTATCACATGACGTTTAAGAGATTTTTCGGGATGGCCGCACTTGCCGCGCTCCTGCCCATGGCCGCCGCCGCGAAACCCATCACGATGCAATGCCTTGTCAAAGGCTCCAATGGCGGGTGGATCGCCGAACAGATCTTCTTCGACTATGACAGCGCCCGCAACGCCTCCCGCGTGGTCGATGGCATCATCCTGCATTTCGATAAGAAACCCAAAGCCGCCGAGATCACGGAAAACACCGACAAGAAACTGGTGATCCGCTGGCGCGTGAACACGCGGGTCGGGCGCCAAACGACGAAGATGTCCTATCGCCTCGCCTATTTCAAAGGCAACGGCAAAGCCACGGTGCAAGCACACCCGCATGGGTTCGTGAACAACTACACGGCGCGGGGCCGGTGCCAGCAAATCCAGCAAGGCTTGCCGACGGGCTGAGTGAAACGGCGTAAGGTCGGGGGCCTCTCCGGTGCCCGCACCCTGCTGCGTGTTCGCCCCCAAGGGTCAGCGAATGAACTGATCCACGTAATCCTCACCAAGGCCAACCTCAGCATAGTGCTTTCGGCACATGTCGATCTTGGTGAAGACGTCCTCGTAGCCGAGGACTTTGCCATAGGGGTCGACATAGATCATCACGCCGTTGACCTGGAAATACGTTACCATCTCATCAACGTCTTCCGGCACCACAAGCGTGTGGGTCTCACCCGGAGGCTCAAAAACGTAAGAGCCTTCGCGGGCTTCCCAATCATGTTCTAGGTAATGCCAGCGCCCTTTCAACACAAAGCCATGTACCGGCTGCGCATGGCGGTGTCGGGACAGCACTCCGGACTGCCGGACCCGAAGCAGGTTCATCCAATAGCCCTGTGACCGGTTCAGGCAAAGCGGGCGAAACGAGACAGTTTCGGTCTGCGGCACCCAGATACGCTCATCGTCCGGAATGGCGGACGGGACGACGATTTCCTCCTGCGCGTCTTTGGGAAACGGCAGTTGGTAGGGTGTCATCGGGTTGGTGTCATCGGCTTCAAGGGGCATGTGCCTGGTCCATTTATTGTTCCCACGCCGTGAGTTTAGCGAGGTTTGGGGGTGCGCGTCTTGGCCTTTTTTTGTCGAGCCGTCTCGGCATGTTCCGCGGGCCCCCCGTATGTCGCCAAATTGCGCGCCTTGCGGCGCACGCGATGTTTGGTTTTGGGGGCTCCGCCCCGTCTCTCTACGAGAGACTCCCCGCCGTATTTGACCCAGGAAGAACAGCCTCTTCATCTCTTTCAAAATACGCGAAAAACCCGGCTGCTAAAGGCAGACGCAAAACATCGTGTGCGCCGAAGGCGCGCAATTTGGAAGGTTGGGATCAAGCCGGACCCTCTGTCGCAGATGCAAAGCGTCTCAACGAAGACCTCACATCGCCGAATATCCACCATCGACCGGATAAACCGCGCCGGTGATAAAGCTGGCCTCCTCGGACAAAAGCCACGCCACCAGCGCTCCAACCTCGGACGGTTTGCCCCAGCGCGCCAGCGGCGTGCGCGCGAGGATGGGCGGCTCGCGGACCCCGTCGCCTCGGATCGCCTCCGTCATCGGTGTCTCGATCCAGCCCGGTGTGATCGCGTTGACCCGAACCCCGTCTGGCCCCCATTTGCCTGCCAGCGCCTTGGTCAACTGCGTGACCGCGCCCTTGGACGCGGTATAGGCGGGCGCATGCGGGCCGCCGAAGATCGAATACATCGAGCCCGTGTTGACAATGGCGCCCCCGGTTTGGGCCAGGCGCGGGAATGCGGCGAGGCAGCTGCGCATGGTGCCGGTCAGGTTAACGTCGATCACCTTTTGGAAGGTCTCGATGTCGTATTCGTCCGCCTTGCGGAGGATACCGGCACAATTCACCAACCCATCGAGCCGGTCGATGCCGGAGAAGAGTGCGTCAACCGCCGCCTGATCGGTCACGTCGAGCAGAGCAGCGTCGACAGCCTTGGGCGCGGCATAGGCGGCCACCTCGTCCTCGGTGGCCCCGGTTGCCGTCACGCGCCAGCCCTTCGCGGCCAGTGCTGTGGCGACGCCCGCTCCGATGCCGCCGGTTCCGCCTGTGATTACTGCGTGTTTCATAGGGTGTGACTTGACGCTCTATTTGCGCCTCTGTCAAAGGCCGCTGGCACCCTCGACCGACTGCGATGTCACGTGAAGACCAAAAATATATCCGACTTTGCTTGACCCCGGCGCGTGTCCGCCTCAGGTAAGGCGAAAGCGATTAACACGGAGAGGGCCCCCGATGGCATTTGAACTTCCTGATCTTCCCTACGCCCATGACGCGCTGGCCGGCAAAGGTATGAGCGCCGAGACGCTGGAATATCACCACGACCTGCACCACAAGGCCTATGTCGACAACGGCAACAAGCTGATCGCCGGGACCGAGTGGGACGGCAAATCGATGGAAGACATCATCACCGGCACCTACAACGCCGAGGCCGTGGCGCAGAACGGCATCTTCAACAACATCAGCCAGCTTTGGAACCATAACCAGTTCTGGGAGATGATGGGGCCGGGCGATTATGCGATGCCGTCCGAACTGGAAAGCGCGATCACCGAGAGCTTTGGCTCGGTCGATGAGTTCAAATCGCAGTTCTCCGCCGCGGGTGCCGGTCAGTTCGGCTCGGGCTGGTGCTGGCTTGTGAAGAACGCCGATGGCTCGCTCGCCGTGACCAAGACCGAGAACGGGGTGAACCCGCTCTGCTTCGGCCAGACCGCGCTTTTGGGCTGCGATGTCTGGGAGCATTCCTATTACATCGACTTCCGGAACAAGCGCCCAGCGTATTTGTCGAACTTCCTCGACAATCTCGTGAACTGGGAAAACGTCGCGAGCCGGATGTAAGGTTTTGCGCCTGCCTGCGGCAGTCGCCCCGCGCGCGTTTTCTGAACGAAAACGCGCGCTAAGCGTATTTTTGAAGAGATGAAGAGGCCAGGGCGCTGGCAGGCCCGCATGATGCGAGGGCCGCTGGGGCGGGCCGTGCTTGCGCCGAACCGGCGGTTTCGCGTGCAACGCTGGACCATCGAGACGCCGCTTTGGGGCGCGCGCCCGCCGCTTCGGATTGCGGTCCTGTCTGACCTCCATTGGGGCTATGCGCCGGTCAACCCGGTCTTCGTGGCGCGGGTGCTGCGGCGTGTGGCGGCGCTTAATCCTGATCTTGTTGTTTTTCTTGGGGATTTGTCCGAAGGCCACAGCCTTGCCTCCAAAATGGCGAACGGCCGGGCCGGGGCGGAGGCCTTGGCCGGTGTAACGGCGCCGCTTGGCACCTATGCGGTGCTTGGCAACCATGACTGGCATGACGATCTTGAGGCCCAGCGCCGCCGTTCCGGCCTTCCGGCGGCGGCCGGGTTTCTGGAAGACGCCGGGTTTCATGTCTTGTCGAATGCGGCGGTACGACCGGGGGGGCGGGGCGATATCTGGCTGGCCGGGCTCGAGTCGCAGCAAGCTTTCAAAGGCGGTCGCGGCGAACCGAAACGCTTGGGCGCAGACGATCTGGCCGCGGTTCTGGCCGCGGCCCCCGGCGACGATCCGATCATTCTGCTCGCGCATGAGCCGGATATCTTCCCGGATCTGACGGACCCGCGTCTTGTGTTGACCTTGTCCGGCCATATGCATGCCGGGCAGGTCCGGCCCTTTGGCCGTGCGCTCTATGCGCCGTCGCGCCATGGCACCCGCTATGACTACGGGCATTTCGAGGAAGACGGGCGCGCTCTGATCGTGTCCGGCGGTCTTGGGTGCAGTACGCTGCCGTTCCGGATCGGGATCGTGCCGGAAATCACATATGTCGAGTGCCGAGGTCGCTGACAAGCGCATCGACGCTGTCGACGGTCGTGTAAAGCGTATTGAGCGAGGTGTCCGCAAAGCCTTCTGCGATCAGTTGGTCGATCACCTGAATGAGGGGCGTCCAGTACTCTTCTGTATTCACAAGATAAATCGGCTTCTCATGCAGTCCCAGCTGGGCCCAAGTCAGGACCTCGAAGAACTCGTCCAGCGACCCTGCGCCACCGGGAAGCACCGCGACGGCATCGGCATTCATGAACATCACTTTCTTCCGCTCATGCATCGTTTCGGTGATGATGCGCTGCGTGTGGCGCCCGTCCGGCGCTTCGCGCGCCACAAGATGTGTCGGGATCACACCAAGAGCGTCCGCCCCACCATCAATCGCCGCATCCGCGACGGCGCCCATGATGCCGACATCTCCTGCCCCATAGACCAGACGCCATCCCTGGCTTGCAATCGCCGTCCCGAGCTCTCTCGCGGCGGCCACATAAGCGGGCGACTGTCCCGTTCGCGAGCCGCAATAGACGCAGAGAGACAGGATTGGTGACATGTAAAGCGCTCCACGAATTGGTGTTTTGACCCCTGTTAGCGGGGTTGATATGCTCCGGCAAGCGGCGCCTGTGGGACGACGGGCGCGCGCCATGGGAGAGATCCTGATCTTGGGGAGAGACCGCGCGTGACGCCAAATGTAAAGGGTATGCTGACCGTCGGAGCGGTCGCAGCTGTGGCCGCCATCTT
>JBCBBB010000116.1:0-9503 GCA_038532095.1 Pseudomonadota bacterium | reverse complement strand
ACCGGCAAGATGTCGATGATGATCGCGCAGAACGGCCCGGGCATCACCAACTTCGTGACGGCTGTAAAAACCGCCTACTGGAACCACACTCCGCTGCTCCTGGTCACACCGCAGGCGGCGAACAAGACCATCGGTCAGGGCGGGTTCCAGGAAGTCGAGCAAATGAAGCTCTTCGAAGACATGGTTGCCTATCAGGAAGAAGTCCGTGACCCGACCCGCGTGGCCGAAGTGCTGACCCGCGTGATCGCGCAGGCGCACCGCCTGAGCGCACCCGCGCAACTCAACATCCCCCGGGATATGTGGACGCAAGTCGTCGACATCGAAATCCCCGAACCCATCGAATTCGAACGCAGCCCCGGCGGCGAAAACTCCGTCGCTCAAGCCGCGGCTCTCATTTCCGACGCCAAGTTCCCTGTCATTCTGAATGGTGCTGGTGTTGTGTTGTCGTACGGCGGTATCGAGGCCTCCAAGGCGCTGGCGGAGCGTCTCGATGCGCCGGTTTGCGTCGGCTACCAGCACAATGATGCGTTCCCGGGCTCGCACCCGCTCTTCGCTGGCCCGCTCGGTTACAATGGCTCGAAGGCAGGTATGGAGTTGATCTCCAAAGCCGACGTCGTGCTCGCCCTCGGCACCCGCCTCAACCCGTTCTCGACACTTCCCGGATACGGCATCGATTACTGGCCATCCGACGCGAAGGTCATTCAGGTCGATATCAACCCCGATCGCATCGGCCTGACCAAGAAGGTCTCCGTCGGCATCGTGGGCGATGCAGCGAAGGTTGCCAATGGCATCCTGAACAACCTCGGCGACCATGCTGGAGAGGCCGGGCGCGCCGACCGCAAGAACATGATCGCAGACACCAAGTCGCGGTGGCGGCAGGAACTGTCCTCGATGAACGAAGAACAGGACGATCCGGGCACCACATGGAACCAGCGCGCCCGTGCGGCGAAACCTGACTGGATGAGCCCCCGTATGGCATGGCGCGCCATCCAGTCCGCACTGCCGCGCAACGCGATCATCTCGTCTGACATCGGCAACAACTGCGCCATTGGCAATGCCTATCCGGACTTTGACGAAGGCCGGAAATACCTCGCACCGGGCCTCTTCGGGCCCTGCGGCTATGGCCTGCCATCCATCGTTGGCGCCAAGATCGGCTGCCCGGACGTGCCGGTCGTCGGCTTTGCGGGCGACGGTGCCTTCGGCATCGCGGTCAACGAGCTGACAGCCATCGGTCGCGGCGAATGGCCAGCGATCACGCAGATCGTCTTCCGCAACTACCAGTGGGGCGCCGAAAAGCGGAACTCCACGCTCTGGTTCGAAGACAACTTCGTCGGTACAGAGCTGGACGAGACAGTCAGCTACGCCGGCATCGCCCGCGCCTGCGGACTTGAGGGTGTCGTGGCCCGCACACAGGAAGAGCTGACCGCCGCACTCAATCAGGCGATCACCGACCAGATGGAACACGGAAAGACCACGCTGATCGAGGCCATGATCAACCAGGAACTGGGTGAGCCCTTCCGCCGTGACGCGATGAAGAAGCCGGTTGCCGTCGCTGGTATCAGCGCCACTGACATGGCTGCCGAGTAAACCTTGTCCATCATCGATAACATCGCGGCTGCGTCCAAACGGGCGCAGCCGCATATCGTTTTGTCCGAAGGCGATGACCCCCGGATCATCGAGGCCGCAGAGCGCGCCGCGCAGGACAAGCTGGCGCGTGTCACGCTGATCGGGTCCACGCCGGTCAATGGCCTTCAGGTCATCGACCCTGGGAGCGCGAACAAGCGGGAGAGCTACGCCGAGGCGTTTTTTGAGCTTCGCAAACACAAAGGCATCACTGAAGCGGATGCTCAAAAGGCCGTGACATCTCCCCTCACATTCGCGGCCATGATGGTGCGACAATGCGATGCCGATGGCACCATCGGCGGCGCCGTCGAAACCACAAGCAATGTGGTGCGCACCGCGCTTCAGATCATCGGCAAGGACCCGAGCGTCGACACGGTGTCGAGCTATTTCCTCATGTTGCTGGATGGCGAACGCCCCGTGGTCTTCGCCGATTGCGGTCTGATCCTGCAACCGACGGCACCAGAACTTGCCAGCATCGCGCTGGCCTCCGCGCGGTCGCTTACGGCTCTGACAGGCATAGAACCGAAAGTCGCGATGCTGTCCTTCTCCACCAAGGGCAGCGTGCCGACAGGAGCGCATGAAAGCCTCGGGCGCATTGCCGAGGCCATCGACATCATCAAGGCCCGCGACCCGCATCTACCAGTCGATGGGGAGCTGCAATTCGACGGCGCCATTGTGCCCGAGATCGGCGCCCGCAAGGCCCCCGGCTCACCTGTCGCTGGGCAAGCCAACGTCTTCGTCTTCCCGAGCCTCAGCGCCGGGAACATCGGCTACAAGATCGCCCAACGCATTGGCGGCGCCACGGCCCTCGGCCCCATCCTGCAAGGGCTTGCCAAACCGGCCAACGACCTGTCACGCGGATGCTCGGTCGAGGACGTCTACCAGATGATCGCGATCACCGGAGCTCAGGCGGCAGGTTAGAAATACCCGCTTCGCGGCAGCTATCAAATTGCGCGCCTGACGGCGCACACTGCTTTTTGTTTTAGGGGCGCTGCCCCGTCTCTCTTCGAGAGACTCCCCGCCGTATTTCAGCCAGGAAGAAAGCCCTCTTCATCTCTTCAAAAATACGCAAAAACGCGACTGCCGCAGGCAGACGCAAAACATCGTGTGCGCCGAAGGCGCGCATTATTAGAGAGAGCTGGCCACAAAGCACACTCCTTCAACTTTCGCACACCATCCAATCAGGCTACCCTCCACCCCATGAAGCTCGAATTCCACCACATCAATGTCGTCTCCGAAGACGTCGACCGGCTACATGACTTCTACACCCGCGTGCTCGGTCTCCACGATATGCCCATCGAACAGTTCCCGCGTACGGAAGCCACGGGCGGAGCAGGCTACGACGGCAAGATCAAGTTCGCCACCGAAGGAAGCATGCAGATGCACCTTGCGGAGCGCGAGCTGGACGTCGCATTCCGAAACGGTCAGGTCATCAACCCGGTCGAGCGCGGGCATATCGCGTTTCGCACCGACGATCTGGCGGCGTTCCTCAAGATCCTCGATGACAATGGCATTCCCTATTCCGACTACGGAACGACCTTTTCAAAGGAGTGGCATCAGGTGTTCTTCCACGATCCCGAAGGCAACGTGATCGAGGTGCACAGCCAAGTTGCCTAAAGCGTCTCGCGATAGAGGACCTGCTGTGCGACACCTGCCAGCATCAGCCAAGCCGTTGTTGCGATCAGTCCCCAATGGGCCCAGCTTTGCGGATCGAAATCGACCCAGGCCGCCCAGATGGCGAACAAGGTCCAGGCAAACGCCACCGGCAAGGTGATCGCGCGCCAGCGCTCTGTCCGGAAGGGGTGCACAAACTTGATCGGCAGCAGCATAGCGATGGCCAAAACCAGCACGATGATTAGGCTGAACCAGAAATCCGGTTTGATCGCGAACAGCACCAGCACCACCATATTCCAACAGGCTGGAAAGCCGCTGAACGAATAGTCGCTGGTCTTCATGCGCGTATCCGCGAAGTAAATCGCCGAGAGGAAGGTGATCGCGATGATCGCGACCCACCCGGTCCACCCGGGCAACAGACCCGACTGGAACAACGCAAAGGCCGGGATGATCACATAAGTCAGATAATCGATGATCGTATCGAGCACCGTGCCATCCAGACGCGGGGCGTTCACCGTCACATGGGTCTTGCGCGCCAAAGGGCCGTCAATCCCGTCCACGGCGAAGGCGACCATCAGCCAGACGAACATCATCGCCCAGTTTTCTTGTACGGCCTCCAGCAACGCGAGCATCGCGAAGACGGCTCCGGTCGCAGTGAGCATGTGGACCAGATAGGCCTTGGTCTTGATCTCCATGACCGTCATCCTGCTCTGGGATGGGCGGTCTCGTAAACCTCCATCAACCGGGCTGTGTCCACCGCCGTATAGGCCTGCGTCGTCGAAAGGGAGGCATGGCCGAGCAACTCCTGTATCGCGCGAAGATCACCGCCAGCGTTCAAAAGATGCGTTGCAAAGCTGTGGCGCATCGCGTGCGGCGTGGCCGAGGCCGGTAGTCCGAGAACAGCGCGTGCAGATGCCATCGCCTTTTGCACTTGCCGCGCGGCAAGTGGCTTTCCCTGCACGCCACGAAACACGGGGCCGTCGCCCTCGATATCGAAGGGACATATGCGCAGGTAGCGGTCGGTCGCCGCACGCGCGGCCGCGATGACGGGTACGATACGTTCCTTGCCGCCCTTCCCCACGATCCGAAGCGTGTCCCCCAAGGGCATCTGCGCGCCCGTCAAAGACAGGGCTTCGGAAATCCGCAACCCGCAGCCATAGAGCAAGGTCAGCACGGCCGCGTCACGTGCGCCCACCCAATCCTTATCGTTGAGCTCCTCAACCATCTCGACCATGGACCGCGCTGCGTCTTCCGCCAGTGGACGGGGGAGTTTCGCATTGAAGCGCGGCGCGCGTGTCATCAGAACGGCCGAGGCATCGAACCCATCCTGCTCCGCCACCCAGCCGACGAAGTTTTTTACTGCCGACAAGGCACGCGCCAATGACCGGGCCGAGACGCCCCGCCCGCGTTCATGCGCCATCCAGGCCCGCATCGTCCGGGTGCTTAGCTTCGACAACGCGGCCCTGCCTTGCCCTGCGCCTTCATAGGTCTGGAGGAAGGCGAGAAACCCGAGCACATCCTGTCGATACGCGATCAACGTCTTCTCGGCCCGGCCACGGATCGATCCCGTCTCCGCCAGCCACCGCTCCAAAGCGTCCGATAGGGCGGGCGTAATCACCCGAGCCAGCGGCACATGGCACGCTCAAACACACCGCCCATGAAATCGAGCAGGTCCGTGCCCTGTGCGCTCGAGAACTGCGCCGGATTGTCGGCCGCAAAGGCCAGCATGCCGGGCAAACGGCCTTCGCCGAAATCAAGATAAAGGCAAGCTTCAGACTGAACCCAGTCGGCGTCTTGTCCATAGACCAAGCGCGCATTACCGTCAGAGCGGCGCAGAACAACCCGGTTCAGACTGCGGCTTTGGCTCATGTAATCCCCAACGAAACCCGGGCGCACGACCGTGAGCACACCGCCGACTTTTTCCAGCGCTGGATCAGCCGCCTCATGACTTTCCAGAACAAGGCGAATGCGCCCGACGCGCAAAATCTGCGGTACATCCGTTTCAAGGCAGGCCAGGAACCCTTCGAAAGTAAGCGGCTCCAGAAACGCAAGGATGGCCCGGTGCACCTGTGTCATGCCGGCCAGGTTCTCATAGGCGGCGGCGATGACGGAGCGGTGGGTTTCCTCCAACCGTTGAAGCCGTGCTTCCAGGCGGTCCATGGCCACGCCACGCAAGTCAACAACGTTACCACCGACCGAGCGGTCATTGGCGGCAATCAAGGCCCGCATCACGTCGGGATCTTCGAGAATGACGTCGGGTTGCTGAAGAATACGCGTCCGGATCTCGTCCGCGATTGCGGCCTGCTCACTCATCTTACTGCCTCTGCTATTGCGGTTCTCTCCGGAACCTGTGTTGGGCGAGTGTCGCAGGTCACCGCAGTTCGCTCAAGAGTTTACGCGCCGCAGAGGGTCGGGCGCTGTATCCTTGCAACGCAACTGTGATCTTTCCGCCAGTTGGAGGCGCTTGTCCAAGCCAAGCGCGGTCCATATTCTCTTGCCGAAGAACAGGAGCGCGACATGGAACTAAATGCCGATTTTTCGAAGCGTGTCGTGGTTCACTCGGCTCAGACACCGTGGGTAGCATCCCCGATGCCTGGCGTTGATCGGCGCATGTTGGACCGCATTGGTGACGAGGTCGCGCGCGCAACCTCCATCGTGCGCTATGCGCCGGGCAGTCAGTTTTCGGCGCACACGCATACAGGCGGCGAAGAGTTCATCGTGCTGGATGGCGTATTCCAGGATGAACATGGCGATTTCCCGAAAGGCACCTATGTCCGCAACCCACCGACCACCAGCCACACCCCCGGCTCGGAAGACGGTTGCGTGATCTTCGTGAAACTCTGGCAGTTCGACATGGATGATCGCACCCAATTCCGGAAAGACATGCAGGCGGAGCTTGGCGAGGCGCAGGATGGTGTGGCGATTGCCGAACTGCATCGCGATGATCGGGAGGTGGTGACCTACCGCACCATCGCTCCGAATAGCGCGTTTGAAATCGATACAACTGGCGGTCTTGAACTGCTGGTCCTGTCAGGCGGCCTGGCTGAGGGGACGGACATTCTTGTCGAAGGGTCCTGGCTCAGACTGCCTCAGGGTGTGCCCCTGAAGGCCACATCCGGACCAGAGGGCGCAACCGTTTGGGTCAAGACCGGCCACTTGCCCTTCGCCAAGGCGCCCGCCGTCTGAACCCACAAAAAACAAAGGCCGCCCAGAACAGGCGGCCCTTTGAAAGCTCTGACTGAAGAAATCAGCCCTGGCGTGCCTTGAACCGGCGCTGCGTTTTGTTGATCACGTAAACGCGGCCCTTGCGGCGCACCACGCGGCAGTCGCGGTGACGGTTCTTCAGCGAACGAAGCGAGTTGCGGACTTTCATCGACGCTCTCCTTGTCGCGGCGCATCTGGCGCGCCTTGGTTTCAGTTTACAGCGTTTTCACGCTGCGGCTCATGGTGGGCGATACTGGGATCGAACCAGTGACCCCTTCGATGTCAACGAAGTGCTCTACCGCTGAGCTAATCGCCCTATGTTCCAACGCATACGACGCGGGAAGCGCCCGCGTCGGTCCGGGTTCTATAAAGCCTGTCCCTGACCACATCAAGGGGTTTTGGTATTTGCAGAAAATACCCTATAACAGGCTGACAGTAAGGAGCGTTTTTGCGTGTCGGCATACAACCTGATCATGCCAGATGTCCGGACAACAGCCGTTGTCTTTGCCTCGCCACATTCGGGGCGTGAGTATCCTTGGAGCTTTGTGCGGCGAACGATTCTTGACGAACGCACCTTGCGATCCTCCGAGGATGCCTTTGTAGACAAGCTGTTCGACACCGCCCCGCTTCACGGCGCGCCCCTGCTGATAGCGATTGCGCCGCGCGCGTGGATCGATGTGAACCGCTCATCCGAAGAACTTGATCCGGCGCTGATCGAAGGCGTGAAGCGCACAGCCCACAACCCGCGCGTGGCCTCCGGGCTTGGCGTGGTGCCGCGTGTCGTGGCAAATGGCCGATCAATCTATCGCGGCAAGATCACCCGCAAGGAAGCGAATGCGCGGATCGAGGAGTTCTGGAAGCCATGGCATATGGCCCTGAATACGCTGATGGACGACAGCACATCGCTGTTCGGAGAGGCGATCCTGGTCGATTGTCACTCCATGCCGCATGAAGCCATCGAATCTATTTCGCACCCGCGCGGGACCAGACCGGAGATTGTGCTTGGCGACCGGTTCGGGGCAGCGGCAGGATCGGATGTCGTTGACAGGATCGAAGCCGCCTTGTCTTCAGCCGGTCTGCGCGTTGCGCGCAACGCCCCGTTTGCCGGAGCTTTCGTCACCCAGAACTACGGTCGGCCCGCCCGGAACCGCCATGTCGTTCAGGTTGAAATCGACCGCTCGCTCTACATGAATGAGCATCAGGTGCGGCCCAACAACAACTTCGCTGCCTTCAAGGCTCTGATTGATCGCGTTGTGGCTGACGTAGCTGATATCGGACGCGCCGATCTACCAATGGCCGCTGAATAGCGCTTAGTGCACGTCTTCGAACAGGCTGCCGTCTTGATCAACTTGTTCGAACGGCTTGTTCAGATACTCGACCATGCGAACCTTCAACACACCCTGCTGCTGTTCCAGAAAGTACCGGATACGCGCCTCAGACAGGCCGGTATCGTCCTTCTGACAGTATTCATTGCGCACAAGAAACTGACACCGTTCCTGCCCGATGGACTTGACCTCTTCCACGCTTGACTGGATGTGGCTCACGCCTTGTGACGCAAGCGCCGCATGGTAGGCTTGGATCTTCGAGAGGAAGTCTGCTTTGTCGGTCAAGACAAAGATATCGGCGCCGAAAAAGACGACAATCGGAAAGCTGTAAATCTTTGAAAGCTCGTCCCACCGGAGTTCAACAAAGTCGTTGACCATCCGCTCTACGATTTCCGTTACGCTTTCCATACCGCAATCCCACTGCACGCACGGTCTTCTCAACCCGGGGACTGCCTGAAAACAGAACACGCTTGGCCCGTCAACAGATGACGAACGACGCATATATCGAGCGACCAGTCCCTTACCACCAGCCTAGCTGGAAACGGTCCAAAATGAAAGAAGGCGCCAGTCGGCGCCTTCTCTCGTGCAAAGATGATTGAGTGGCTTAGCTGTTATCCAGACCGAGTGCCACGAACCGAGGATCACCGCCCCGACGCACCAGAAGCAGGATCGACTTCCGACCGGCCTCCTTGGCATCTTCGATGCGGGCCTCAAGCTCCGCAACGGTGGTCACCTTCTCCTGACCGGCCTCTGTTATCAGGTCACCCGCGCGCAGGCCTTCTTCGTAAGCCTCGCTGGTCTCATCCACGTCAGCCACAACCAGACCTTCGGCATTGTCTGCCAGCCCCAGCTGCTCACGCAATTCGTCGGTGATGTTGCTGATGGTCAGACCCATCATTTCACTTGTGATAGGCTCGTCCCGGTTGATCGACGCCGGAACCGGTTCGTTCGGGTCATCGCGCAATCCAAGCGTCACACGAAGCGTTTCAGTTGCCCCGTCACGGAACACCAGAACACGCACTTCCTTGCCAACTTCGGTGTTGCCCACCTGGTTGACCAAGCCCCGCGTGTCGTCAACATCGACCCCGTCAAATGACAAGATCACGTCGCCCGCTTCCATACCGGCATCCAGCGCAGGTCCTTCAGGCACATCTGTGACCAGCGCGCCGCGCGCTTCTTCAAGGCCCAGACCCTCGGCCAGATCATCCGTCACGTCCTGAATGCGGACACCCAACCAACCGCGGCGCACCTCACCATTGTCTTGAAGCTGCTGGATGACGTTTTCCGCTACGCGGCTCGACATCGCAAAACCGATGCCGATCGAGCCACCGTTGGGCGACAGGATCGCCGTGTTCACACCGATCACGTCGCCGTTCATATTGAAAAGCGGTCCGCCCGAGTTGCCCCGGTTGATGGCTGCGTCCGTCTGGATGTAATCGTCATAGCTTCCGCTCAGCGCACGACCGCGCGCCGAAACGATACCTGCCGACACCGAGAACCCCTGGCCCAGCGGGTTGCCCATGGCCATGACCCAGTCCCCGACCCGGGATTCTTCGCTGTCACCCCAAGTGACAAATTTCAGCGGCTCGTCCGGTTCCACCTTCAAAAGCGCCAGGTCGGTGTTGCGATCCGTCCCGATGATCTCGGCTTCCAGTTCGAACCCTTCGAAGAACTCGATCAAAATCTCATCGGCGCCTTCGATGACGTGGTTGTTCGTCACGATGAAGCCATCCTCGG
>JBCBBB010000115.1:0-9522 GCA_038532095.1 Pseudomonadota bacterium | reverse complement strand
AGTCACACCCGATCCAGGTAGAGGTCGCGCTTGGCTGTATCGCTGAGCTCGCGCACACGCTGCACCTCCTGCCGTTTCTGGCAGACGAGCAACCGCCGTAACTCCTCTGCGAAGAATCGTTTCATCGATGTGCTGTGCTCGAAACGTGTAATTGCATCCTCCCAAGAGGCTGCGAGTTTCGGGGTGTCGGCCTCGTAAGCATTTCCGTCCAATGGCGGTGGTGGTGTGATTTCGTCTTCGATCCCCAGGAGGGCTGCGCCGAGAACGGCGGTGAACACAAGGTAGGGGTTCACATCACCCCCTGCCACGCGATGTTCCAACCGGCGCGCGGTGCCGGGGCCTGCCGGGATACGGACAGCGACGGTGCGGTTTTCATAGCCCCAGGACAGACCCGTGGGCGCATGAGCGCCGGGGATGAGCCGGCGATAGCTGTTTTCATGCGGTGCGAAGATCAGTGTCGCATCTGCCATCGTGCTGAGGCACCCGCCCACGGCATGACGCAACAGGTCGGTTCCGGCACCGGTGCCATCGTCGAAGATGTTCCTGCCCTCGGCATCCAGCACCGAGACGTGCATGTGGAGGCCGTTGCCCGCATCCTCCTCAAACGGTTTCGCCATGAAGGTTGCGGTCATGCCGTGTTTCTGCGCGAGGCCCTTCACCAACATCTTGAAGAGCCACGTATTGTCCGCGGCTGCCATCGCCGGACCATGTGTCAGCGTCACTTCGAACTGTCCGCTGCCGGATTCGGATGTGGCCGTTTCGGCTGGCAGACCCATCTTGGCCGCCGCTTCGTAGAGATCGGTCAAGAACGGATCGTAGATTTCGAGCGACTTCAGCCCAAGGATATCGCCGCCCGCCTGCATCCGTTCTGCCACCGGGTCGGGTGTCTCATCATGGAGCAGATAAAACTCAAGCTCGGTCGCGGCCGTCACGTGCCAGCCACGTTCCGCATAGCGGTTCAGGACTTGCGCCAGACCGTGCCGGGGATCGCCCTGAAACGGCGTGTCAGGCGCGTGCTCCATTCCCATGGGGAGCAGAACGGCGGGACGTGCAAGCCACGGCATCCAAAGACCGCCGCGTTCGGTCGGGCGCAGGAAGCCGTCCTGATCGCCGGTCTCAAAGACCAGCGGACTGTCTGCAACGTCATCGCCAAAGATATCGAGGCTCAGCGCCGACAACGGCATCTTTGCTTGGCCGCTGTAGAGTTTTCGGGCTTTCGAGGCGGGCATGCGCTTGCCGCGGGCCTGTCCGTTCAGGTCGGGCGCGGCGGTCCAGACAGATGTGGGCCCCGGAAACGCATCAAGCCAGTTCTCAGCCTTGTCGGTCACACGAACTCAGCCGTCAGAGCCGGGGCGGGGGGAATTGGCAAAGTCACGTAGAACGACGGAGGGATGTACGTGACATCGATCAGGCAAAGCGTGTCCCGGTCTTCCGGCGAGAGTGACTGCACTGCCGTCAACAGCGCTTCCTGCAACGGTCGCGGATCGCGTTCGATCGCAGTGACATAGGGCAGTGCAGGGGTAGGCTGTGTCTGGCAAAGCACCCGCAGGTTAGAGGCGAAACCGTCCCAACGTTCGATCATGGTCCATGTCACGGCATCAACCGCGCAGAGATCGGCGCGTTGATCCGCGACGGCGCGTGCACTGGCGTCGTGTGACCCGGTTTCAAAGACTGAGCCGAACACAATGCCACCTTGATGCGCAAGCTCGTCGATGGCGGCCCAGCCGGACTGCGATACAGGACTGTTGATCGCCAGCCGCGCGCCCGCGAAAGCGTCAAGCGTGTCGCGCGGATCGTCCTCCCGAACCAGAACGACGCTGTAGTACATCCCTGCGTCACACGGCAGGTTGTGCACCGGTGTCGCCACGATCCGCACGTCTTCCTGAAGGCCGGTGCGATAGGGCAAGCTACAGGTTTGCGACAACAAGAGATCGGGGTTGACCCAATGATAGGCATCCCGGGTCAGCGCGTCCGGCGCATCACCCAGATGGTCGCGGATCAGCGCCCAGAAGCGATCATGCGCCGCTGCGGCCTCCGGCCTGTCATACATGGGCAGTGTTGCGATCATGCTTTCTTTTCGACCCGTTGGCGGGCCAGCGCGCTGTCACGATCGTTGATCCCCAGCATCGGGGCCACCAGCCGCATCAAGGCGTCTTCCTCATGGTCGCGCGCGCCATCGGCTAGCACGATTTCCCACAATCCTTCGACCACTTTGGCCCGGTCCTCGTAAGGCACCGCGTCTTTGATGGCGCGGGTGAAGCGCACGGTATCCGGCGCTTCTTTCTCAAGGATTTCCGCGTCTTTTCTGAGGCTTGTCACCTCGAACGGGCCGAGGCCGTAGCGCGCGGCCAGAAGGCTGTCGATGCGCTTGATCTCGGCCGGATCATAGGAGCCGTCCGAGCGGGCAATCCGCACAAGCAAAGCCGCCAGCGCAAGCCGCGCATCGCCATCGTCCAGCGGATCGGGGTCAGGGGCCGTCAGCCGGCCAAGGAGTTCTCCAAACATAGCGCATATATAACCGTTGCCGTCGGAGGAAACAGGGGGATTGCGTCAGTTTTGGAAAGGCGTGCCGGGTGAGCCCCTTGTAGAGGCCGGTCAGAAGAGCATCCTTGTGCCTGTCAGCCAGACCACAAGCGGGACAGGCAGGACGGCGAGGGCGAAGGTCACTACGCTCCAACCCGGGCGGAAGAGACGGCTGAACCCCGCAACAAACGCGATGCCGCCGCCGCCGCCGAGCACCGCATTGCCGGGCACGTTGATGAGTATGGCGAGCAACAGGTAGCGCCAAGGTCCGATCAGCGGAGTGAGCCAGGCAGGCGCGCGGTCGGTGAGGTGGGCGAGGCGTTCTTCGTGGGTCATAGGCGCGAGGCGGTTGACCATCTCGCAAGCACGTCTCAGGCGCAGATCGGCGAGGAGGTCGTGCAGCCAGGTATGCGGCAGAAACCGGCCCGCCGTGTAGGCGAGTGTGAGGCCGAGGAGCGTCGCGAGATAGACGAGCGGTGCGATGGCAGCGCCTTTGAGGAGAAGCAGACTGATTCCGATCTCGATCCCCGGCATGAAGGGCACGGCGATGAGGAGGGCATAGGCTATGAGCAGCGTTGCGAACATGCCGAGCATCAGGGTTGTGTTGCCGGTGGCCGCGGCCTCAGCCGTGGCCCAGTCCATAAGCAGGTGGATGCCATAGGCGGCGGCGAGGATGAGCGCGAGCTTCAGCGCGAGGCGTTTGAGGCCCTTGCTTACCGGCGGCAGCGTGATGTCATCCGTTCCCATGAGCGCAAGGCTAGCAGCGGTTGCGAGGCGAGGATAGCGGGGGTGTGCGTGGGACATGAGTTGGCTCCGATACGGTCGGGGCCATGTGGCGCAGGATCGGGTGCCGGGGAATGGGGCGTTTTTCTATACGAGCCATGCGCGCGCGAAGAGGTCCCGGGTCAAGCCCGGGACAGGGCGGTTTGGGGTGGTGATGTCGTGCGGTCGGGGCGTCACGGGGTGAGGGCGTGGCGGGCTGAAGCCCGCCATGCAACGTTCGAGCGAAGTGCCTAGAGCGCGGAACAAGGGCGTCAGCCCGCCGCGCCACCGCTTGGCCGTTCGTCGCAACGGAGGTGCACCGTTTTTTCAATGGCACGCATTCGCCGTGACGCCACATGGTTTGGTGGAGTTCGGGACGACCTGAAGCAAGCAAGGTGCGTAGGGCCATTTAGAATGCCAACTCAGTTGTGGACGGCTGTGCCAGGCTATACCTTTAGCCGTCGTTGGGAAAGCCGATACAGCTGACCCATTCGTTCTTTTCAGCGCGCCGATCATGCGGTACGCTTTCCGAAATTTGCTAAGGACTATAAATGTCTATCAGAGATGATTTAAAATCTGTCCTTAAGGAATTATCCTCTATCCTTGCCGGATTTAAGTTAGCACTTATTGTAATAAGTTATTTTGGTTTAGGATCAGTTGCTAAATGGGTCATTTCTCATTGGTATCCATTTACACGGTGGATATGGGATAGGTTTTGTGTATTTTTTTCCCTTCCTACGTTTCCAGATGTACTGAAGGACTCGCTTACTGCCTTAGTTTTCTTTCTGCCATTAGGCATTGTTGCAATTTATGAATTTTTTAGTGACAGCGATCCGAAACCATCTTCTTTTCATCGTTGGGCAGGGTTGGTCTTTGGATTCGCTATTTTGTACATAATATGCCGGGAAGTTATACTAATAATCGCTGATGCATTAGGCAATATTGATGGTCCTATTGATCTGGAAACCTTTATAGAATCTTTGTGGTTATCAATTGGTGTGCCAGATTGGTTGGCGCCCTTCCTTACAATTATTTTGATAGCTATGCCAGCAGCTGCTTTTTCTATCCTTGCTCTTTCAGGTCGTGATAGAGTTCTCGGATTTCAATTGATCGAGATAAAAAAGCTATTTTCAAGAACCATCAGTACTTTGGGGGCTTTCTGGATTCTCTACATGGTATACGCATTTGCTTCTGGTTTAGTAGAAAACGATTGGGCAATATTTCTTTCGGCTACTATACTCTTCTTCATTTTAGGACTACTACTGGCCGCAGTGGTTTATACTCCCAAAAAGCTCTTTATCACTACCGGTGCGTCACTTGCATTCGTTTTAGCAGCTGTGGTCTTTGAAATTGCAATATTCGTGATTAACTTCATAGAAAGCGCGCCCTCAGCTTGATTCTCAAACCAATCTCGACACCTCAACTGCAGCCCGCACAAAATCCGCAAACAGCGGATGCGGCGCGAACGGTTTGCTCTTCAACTCCGGGTGGAATTGCACGCCGATGAACCAGGGGTGGTCCTCGACCTCGACGATCTCCGGCAACCGCCCGTCGGGGGACATACCCGAGAAGCAGAGGCCCGTGGCTTCCAGCTGGTCGCGGTATTTGATGTCGACCTCGTAGCGGTGGCGGTGGCGTTCCTCGATGGCGGTCTCGCCGTAGACGGAGGCCACCTTGGAGCCGTCCTTCAGGTTGGCGGTGTAGGCGCCGAGGCGCATGGTGCCGCCTTTGTCGTCGTCGACCTTGCGGCGGGCCACGTGGTTGCCCTGAACCCATTCCTTGAGGTGGTAGACGACCGGTTCGAAGCGCTTTTTCCCGGCCTCGTGGTCGAATTCTTCTGACCCGGCATCCTTGATGTCGGCGAGATTGCGCGCGGCCTCGATCACCGCCATCTGCATGCCGAGGCAGATGCCGAGATAGGGGATCTTCTTCTCGCGCGCGAATTGAGCGGCGCGGATTTTCCCCTCCGTTCCGCGTTCGCCGAAGCCACCGGGGACGAGGATGGCGTGGTAGTTCTCCAAGTAGGGCGCCGGGTCCTTGCCTTCGAAGATCTCGCTGTCGATCCACTCAGCCTTGACGCGCGTGCGGTTGGCCATGCCGCCATGGGTGAGCGCTTCGGCGATGCTCTTATAGGCGTCTTCAAGCTGGGTGTATTTGCCAACGATGGCGACTTTGACTTCGCCTTCTGCGTTCTCGAGCCGGTCCATCACATCTTCCCAGCGGGCGAGGTTCGGCTTGGGCGCGGGGGCGATCTGGAAGGCGTCGAGCACGGCCTGATCCAGCCCGAGCTTGTGATAGGCCATCGGCGCTTCATAGATCGACTTGAGGTCATAGGCGGGGATGACGGCGTCGGGGCGGACGTTACAGAAGAGCGCGATCTTCTCCCGTTCCTTCTCGGGGATCGGTTGCTCCGACCGGCAGACCAGCACATCCGGTTGCAAGCCAATCGAGCGGAGTTCCTTGACGCTGTGCTGGGTGGGTTTGGTTTTGAGCTCGCCGCTGGCAGCGAGATAGGGCAGGAGGGTGAGGTGCATGAAGATGCACTGGCCGCGCGGCTTGTCTTGTGAGAACTGGCGGATGGCTTCGAAGAAGGGCAGACCTTCGATGTCGCCCACGGTGCCGCCAATCTCGCAGAGCATGAAGTCGACCTCATCCTCGCCGATAGAGATGAACTCCTTGATCTCGTTGGTGACGTGCGGGATCACCTGGATGGTCTTGCCGAGATAGTCGCCGCGCCGCTCTTTCTCGAGCACGTCGGAATAAATGCGGCCGGAGGAAACGCTGTCGGTGCCGCGGGCGTGCACGCCGGTGAAGCGTTCGTAGTGGCCGAGGTCGAGGTCGGTCTCAGCCCCGTCATCGGTGACGAAGACTTCGCCATGCTCAAAGGGCGACATCGTACCGGGATCAACGTTGAGATAGGGGTCGAGCTTGCGCAACCGCACGGAGTAGCCACGGGCCTGAAGCAATGCTCCAAGCGCTGCCGAGGCCAAGCCCTTTCCAAGCGACGACACCACGCCACCGGTGATGAAAACAAATCGCGCCATGTCCAGAATACTCCCGCGTACCGCTCTTTTCTTGGCCGAAAAGCGTCGTTTCAAACACGACACATTCACAGCATCACGGGATTTGACGGTTAAAGGATTCGAGCGGATTTGCCAAGGTCGGAGACGCAATATATTGCGATTTTTTAACCTGACGCTTCAATTTGTAGTGGCGAGAACGGGGTGGGTCCCTTTGCGTGGAACCCACATGCTTTCACACGGATGCGCGGATTATTCGTCCGCGCGGGGTAGGGCGCCGCCGCTGGCCGCACCGGGCACCGGTGGCAGAAGCGAGTCGCCAGCCGGAAGGTCTGGCACCGTGCCAGTGGCAGCCGGCCGGTCAGATCCGATCCGGTCAAGCACTGAGCTTCCGGCCGTGTTTTGCGCTGCGATGATCGTGAGCGTGATCGACGTGCAAATGAAGGCGATTGCAAAGGCCCAGGTCACTTTGCCAAGAGCCGTGGCAGCACCCCGTGAACTGACGAGACCGCCGCCGCCACCACCGCCGCCAAGCCCAAGCCCACCGCCTTCGGACCGTTGCAGGAGAACGACCCCGATCAGGCAAAGTGCCAGGATGAGATGGACGATGAGAATGACGTTTTCCATAAGCCATGCAGCCTTTTGCAGTCAGTTGGCGGTATGTAGGCTGCTCGGCTTGAATGCGCAAGCCTCCTCGGGCAGGCGAGGCAGCAACCCGGCGTCACCGTCTTGCCGAGGGGAACGCGCGCAATCGCTGCGCGCGCCCCGTGCTTTATGGGGACGATTTCGGTCCCAGGATGACAGCAGGGTTCAACTCGAAGGTTTGGCGGCCGCCGTATATAGGCCCACAACCTTGTTCATGTCGGCTATTGTGGTGTTCAAGCGCTGAAATTTGAACGTATCAGCTTCGTTGTCCAGATACTCATCCGACAGGATGGTGGTCAGGAACGGCTTTACGCTCATCCAATTTGTTTGAGCAACATCAGGTCCTTGCGAGATGCTCGCGTTGGGCGGCGCCTTGAGCCCAAGCTCGGGCATCCCGAAGCGAAGGGCGGTCAGGAAAGCTTCGAAAATGCGCATCGTGCCCTCGAGTTGCGCGGGCGTGTCCGCTGTACGATGCGACGTACCCAGCATGCAGGATTCCTTCGACATCTTTTGTGTCAGCATGCGCTGGCGTCCCGAGATATCGATCAAAAGAAGATCGGCATAAGGCACCGCGTTGGGGTTGGAGTATTGCTTGACCAGTTCAGGAACAAGACGCACCGCAGCGCCCAGGACAGCCATGTTCTGGGTCAGGATGAAATTCACGTCTTCGTCCGTTCCGGTTCCTTCTGAAAGTTTCGCCGCGGCGGCCTTCATCGGTTCCCAAGCGGCGCGCAGTTCGCGGATGCGTAAAAGCGTCTTCGGGCGTGTTTCCGGGTGTTTGATGTTCAGATCAGCGTCGCCGCCAAACTCCAGCGCCGTCAGAATCTTCTCGAACTCCACGGGTGCGGCTTTCAAAAGCGCGCCAGCGCCTTCAACGTCGATCCCGCGGCTTAAGTGACAGGCTGCCGACGGAATGCGCTGCGAGAGCATGCGCAGTTTGCCGGAGAAGTTGATCCGCTCTTCCGCGTTCTCTTCATAGGTGCCTTGCGGCGCGAGAGACACGCTTTGTTGGGCGTGCAGGGGCAATATGAATGTCGTGACAATGACAGGTACTAGAACGGCTACTCGCTTCAGAGAAAGTCTCATCGCGGGCTCCATTATTTTCGTTTTTATGCGACCCGGCCTGTGCCTTCGCGGGAGATTGTGAGAAAAAAGTGATTGAATACGGTCTGTTTTGTGTTTTCCGGTGAAACACCCTTAAGTTGTGTCGGGCAAATCTGACACAAAGACTTACGAAGGCGGAAACATGCTCAAAAACGAAAGAAACGGCAAAAAATTCAGCTAATGGCAATTCGTCGATACACGCTAGGCGCGAGTCAGAATCAAGAACTCACGAGGAAAGCACGCGCCAGCCGATATCGCGTCGAAACACGCCTTGTGGCCAATCGATCCCGTCGGTCATGCCATAGGCGGCCTTGGCGGCCTCTTGCAGCGACCCGGCCCGCGCGGTGACATTCAGCACGCGTCCGCCTTGGGCTGTAACCTTGCCATCCACCTCGCGCGTCCCGGCATGAAACACCATGCGCATTGAATCCTGCGGTAAGGCATCCAGCCCGCCAATCACGCTGCCCGTCTCATAAGCGCCGGGATAGCCCTCCGCCGCCATGACCACCGTCATCGCATGGTCATCGGCCCAATGCACGGACTTCTCTTGCAACCGCCCCTCGGCCGCCGCCTGCATCAGGTCCATTGCCTGACCGCCGAGGCGCATCATCAGAACCTGGCACTCCGGATCACCGAAACGCACGTTGTATTCCACCAGCCGCGCACGCCCGTCCGCGATCATGAGACCCGCGTAGAGAACGCCTGTGTATGGCATTCCACGGCGGGCCATCTCGGCCAATGTCGGGCGGATGATGTCGTCCAGCACCTGCGCCTGGACTGCGTCGGTCAGCACGGGCGCAGGGGAATAGGCCCCCATGCCACCGGTGTTCGGCCCGGTATCGCCTTCGCCAATGCGTTTGTGATCTTGCGCGGTTCCCATGGGCAGCGCGGTTTCGCCATCGCAGAGGACGAAGAAAGAGGCTTCTTCGCCCTCCATGAACTCCTCAATGACAACCTCGGCGCCGGCAGCACCGAAGCGGCCACTGAACATATCGTCAATCGCCGCGAAAGCGTCCTGATGGGTTTCGGCGATGACCACACCTTTTCCAGCGGCCAGCCCATCGGCTTTCACCACGATCGGTAGCGATTGGGCCGCGACGTGGGATTTCGCACTGTCGGCATCCGTGAAACGGGCCCAGGCTGCCGTGGGCGCACCGGCGGCATCGCAGACTTCCTTCGTGAAGGCTTTGGAGGCCTCCAGTTGAGCTGCCGCCTTGGATGGGCCGAACGTCAGGAACCCGGCCGCACGCAGATCATCCGAGACCCCGGCAGCCAGTGGGGCTTCCGGTCCGACAATCACGAAATCGACGGCATTGGCGGCTGCAAATTCCACAACCGCGTTGCCGTCTTCGATGTCGAGGTCGGCACACCACGCGATCTCGGCAACGCCTGCATTGCCCGGTGCCACAATCAACCGGTCGCACTTGGGGTTCTGTTTGACGGCCCAGGCCAGCGCATGTTCGCGGCC
>JBCBBB010000114.1:0-9621 GCA_038532095.1 Pseudomonadota bacterium | reverse complement strand
AAACTCTCTCTTAGTTTACGCCACCTTTGGTTCCAAAAACTCTGACGACGGACAGCGCCTCTCCTGATCCCGCTCGCTTTGCCGTTTCTTGCGCTTGGCCGCGCAAAGTCCGATCCGCTTTATGCGAAAATCCTGATCCTTTCCGGCGCGCTCGGCTTTGGTTGGCTGATCGCGCAAGGCTTCGGCATCGGCATTCGCGGCTTCACCTATGACTGGCTGAAGGCGCTCTTTGGTGAGCCGAAGATCCGCCAATTCGGCATGGGCTATGGCGCAATGATCTGTGCGTCCGCCTTCCTGTTTCTTCTGACCCAAGGGATCGCCGCGCGCGGCGCGATCAACGGGGACGTCTTCGTCGTCAGCGCCATCGGTGGCGTCATTACCATTGTCACGGCCTTCGTTTTCTATCCGATTGCCAACATGCTCTTCTCGGCCTTCGTGACGGAAGACGGGGCCTATTCGCTGTCGGTGTTCGCATCCAAGTTCTTTGACGACCGCCTATGGGGCCTCGGCTGTTTCTGGGGCGCCCGCTGCGGGGCGGCGTGGAACTCGCTTTTCCTGGCCATCGCGGTCGGGATCATCACCACCGCCCTTGGGCTTTGCTTCGCGCTTGTCGTGACCCGTTCCGGCTTCCGTTACAAACGCGCGATCCGGGCACTGACGGTTCTGCCAATTATCACACCACCCTTCGTGATCGGCCTCGCGCTGATCCTGCTCTTCGGCCTCTCCGGTACGGTCACCGTCTTCGTCGCCGAACTGTTCGGCACCCAACCCACACGCTGGCTCTACGGCGCCCCCGGTGTCCTCATTGCGCAGACACTGGCCTTCACGCCCATCGCCTTCCTTGTGCTGATCGGCGTGGTCGAAGGTGTTTCACCGTCGATGGAGGAAGCGTCGCAAACGCTGCGCGCCAACCGCTGGCAGACCTTCCGTACGGTGTCGCTGCCGCTGATGCGCCCTGGCCTCGCCAATGCGTTCCTTTTGGGCTTCATCGAAAGCATGGCCGATTTCGGCAACCCGCTGGTCTTGGGTGGCAACTTCGACGTGCTGTCGACCGAGATCTTCTTCGCCATCGTCGGCGCACAATACGACCAAGGCCGCGCCGCCGTTCTGGCCATGGTTTTGTTGTTCTTCACCCTCTCGGCTTTCTACGCCCAACGCGTTTGGCTTGGCAGAAAGAGTTACACCACCGTCACCGGCAAGGGCGACGCGGGCGTCCACCCATTGATGCCCACGGGTCTTGCCATTCCGGTGCTGATCATCGCGCTGGGCTGGGCGATTTTCACCGCCGTTGTTTATGCCATGATCATCTATGGCAGCGTGGTCGAGCTTTGGGGCGTCAACAATTCGCTGACGTTCAAGCACTACGTCACCGCATTCAGTGTGCGCTTCGAAGAAGAAGGCGTCCGCTGGACCGGCGCCGCCTGGGACAGTTTCTGGACCACGATCACCATCGCTGCCATTGCGGCCCCGCTGACGGCGGCGGTGGGTTTGGTGACGGCCTACCTGCTGACGCGCCAGAGTTTTGCAGGCAAGAACGCGTTCGAGTTTGGCACGATGCTGAGCTTTGCCATCCCCGGCACTGTGATCGGCGTGAGCTACATCCTTGCCTTCAACGTGCCGCCCATTGAGATCACCGGGACAGGCGTGATCCTCGTCATCAGCTTTATCTTCCGCAATATGCCCGTGGGCGTGCGCGCAGGCATCGCAAGCATGAGCCAGCTCGACAAGTCGTTGGATGAAAGCTCGCTGACGCTTGGCGCAAACAGCTGGCAAACCTTTCGCCGCATCATCCTGCCGCTGCTCCGTCCGGCCATCCTCGCAGCGCTCGTCTACAGCTTTGTGCGTGCCATGACCGCAATCTCCGCCGTGATCTTCCTTGTCTCCGCCCAATACGACATGGCGACCAGCTACATCATCGGACGCGTCGAGAACAACGACTACGGCCTCGCTATCGCATATTCGACCACGCTGATCTTCGTGATGCTGGCGGCGGTGGGGCTCCTGCAATTCCTCGTCGGACGGGTCCAGATCGGACGCCGCAATATGCTTGCCGCAAAGGACACGACATGAGCGACCCCCTGATCAGTTCCAAGGCCGCCCCGGTCCGGTTCGAGCGCGTCTCGAAGGTGTTCGGAAAAGACGTGATCGCTGTGGACAGCATCTACCTGCATGTCGACGCGGGCAAACTGGTCACGCTCCTCGGCCCGTCCGGCTGCGGAAAGACCACGACGCTTCGCATGATCGCCGGGCTTGAGATGGCCTCGTCGGGCCGCATTCTGATCGGAGACCGCGACGTCACCAAATTGCCCGCCACCGACCGCGACGTGTCGATGGTATTCCAATCCTATGCGCTCTTCCCGCATATGAGCGTTTTGGAGAACGTCAAATACGGCCTGACCTTCTCGGGCTTTGGCAAGGAAGAAGCGCGCGACCGGGCATTGAAAGGTCTTGATCTGGTCGGGCTGAAAGGTTTCGACAAGCGCCTGCCGTCTGAGCTCTCCGGCGGTCAGCAACAGCGCGTTGCGGTGGCGCGTGCTTTGGTTCTTGAGCCGCAGGTGCTGCTGTTCGACGAACCGTTGTCCAACCTCGACGCCAAGCTCCGCCGCCAAGTGCGGGAAGACATCCGTGCCATCCAGCAAGACCTTGGCCTGACCGTTGTCTACGTGACCCACGATCAGGAGGAAGCTCTCGCCGTTTCCGATGAGATCGTGGTCATGCGCAACGCCGCTATCGCCCAGATTGGCACCCCACGCCAGCTGTATGATGCGCCAAACGACCGGTTCGTTGCCGACTTCATTGGCGAGGCGAACCTGCTCGAGTGCCAGATCGTTTCCGTCAACGGCGACACCGCCACTATCGAGATCGATGGGCATCGCCACGCCCTGCCATCCAGAGGTATCGCACCGGGCGCTGCCACGCTTGCTGTCCGCCCGTCGCGCATCGTGATCGGTGGTGAGAGCGGCATCCCCGCCACCGTGGCCAAGGCGACCTATGTCGGCGTCCGCATGGAGTACACGCTGACCGGCGCTTTCGGTCAGGTCTTCGCGGTTCAAGATGACGTCGACGATCCGCTGGAGCCGGGTGCGGAGGTCAGCATGACGTTCGCGGCCAAAGGTCCGGTTCTTCTGCCGAGCTAACTGCGCTGGAGAGACGGTGTCACCAAATGCGCGTCGGCAAGGTCTTTCAGGGTCACCGAACGACCCAGCCGCGCGCTATCCGGCTTCAGATGTGGTGTCGAGAGGTTCTCGACACGGAGTGGTTCACAACCACAAGACAGGCCCAAATCGTCATCAATGGATGGCTTCGTGACGATAACCACACCCGACGCATCCGGCGCTCAACATGCGCCCACCGGTGCCTGAGACCCTTCAGAGAAATGGCCCCGTCGTAGGGGCCAGGCCGTGTGGTATCACTATAAATGTAAGAGTATTTATGTTTTCAATTTAGGTACTTGGAGGATCTGGTTTTCAGACTGAGCCTCCACCAGCGGTCTTTCGAATGAAAAGGCGATGATGTTTGCGTTAGACCACTTTGTGGGCCGCGACCGATCGATAAAAAGGGCGGTGACGTTCCGGGCCGGACTT
The DNA here is from genome assembly GCA_038532095.1 of Pseudomonadota bacterium. Taxonomy (GTDB): domain Bacteria; phylum Pseudomonadota; class Alphaproteobacteria; order Rhodobacterales; family Rhodobacteraceae; genus JAJDOD01. The sequence goes on along the minus strand of JBCBBB010000114.1, from coordinate 6,037 downwards.
GGAAGACACGACCCGGTGATCGTCAAACGCCGTAGCGTGTTGCGCCGCGCCGGTTCTCGTCCACCGGGTCGGTGATGACCAAGGCCTGATAGGCGCGTTGATCGCAATTGGCGCGCGGGCAGACGCGGCAGTTGATCCCTACGGGTGCAACATTTGGCCCCGTCAGGCTGAGGCCCTGTGCATAGCCGATGGCATCGGCATTTTGCAGCGCGCAGCCCATGGCCACAGCAAGACGCACTTCCGGCGAGTGACGTGTGAAGCTGGGGCGATCGACCGTGCGCGCGAAGACGAAGAAGCGGTTGCCATCGGGCATCTCGACCACCTGGGGCAGGATACGTCCGGGCGTGCGGAACGTCGTATGCACTTCGAGGCGCGGGCAGGCACCGCCATATTGCGCCAGCTGGAAGTCGGTTGAATTGAACCTTTTGGTCACGTTGCCGGCCTTGTCGATCCGGAGGAAAAAGAACGGCACACCTTGCGCCCCGCTGCGCTGGAGGGTCGTCGTGCGGTGACAGGCCTGTTCGAAGCTGACGCCGAAGCGTGTGGCCAGGTGGTCGAGATCGTACTGGCTTGCCTGCACCTCGGAAAGGAACGCGTCATACGGCATCAGGACTGCTGCGGCGAAGTAGTTCGCTAATTCGACACGGCACCGCGCGCGATGTGCGGGGTCGCGTTGATCGGAACGGTCAAGAATGGCGTCCAGTGTTTCGGTTTGTTCGACAAGTGCCGCAACGTGAACAAGCTGAAAAACGCGGTTCGGGTGATCCAACGCTTCGGAGAGGCGCAATTCGTTCTGGGCGGCGTCATATTCGCGAAGCGTTTCCGGCATCTCGGAGACGGGGACAATCCGGACCAGGACGCCAAGACGATCACGCAGCAGTTCCTTCAGTGCGTGATAGACATCGTCGGCGGCAACGCTCCTGGTTCCCCAGAAGGCATCTGCGGCATCCTCAAGCTCCGGGAAGTAATTTCGGTTTTTGCGGAAGAAATTGTGCACGACGGTCTCGGACGACGCGTCGAGCGCTGCGGCGTCTCCAACGGATGATTCGGCCACGCTCATCAGCCGGTCGGCCGTTGATGCATAGGCGCGGTGGAGGCGAAGGAAGGCGGCGGCAAGGTCCGGGCTGTGCGTTGTCGCGGCGCGGATCTGGGGCATATCGACTTTGATCCCTTCAAAAAGCGGGTCTGCAAGCGCGCCACGAAGATCGGCGTGGACGGATGTATCTTCGTCCTCCGCGATGTCGCGCCAGTCGACGCCGTAGACCTCGAACAGCTTCAAAAGAACCGGCACCGAGACCGAACGCTCGTTTTTTTCCAGGAGGTTGACATAGGATGTACTGATCCCGAGGGCCTTGCCCATCTGGGCCTGCGTCTGTTGCTTGTCGAGCCGAAGGCGCCGCAGCCGTGGGCCGATGAATGTCTTTGCCATCGATTGACCTCCCGCAGTTACACAATTTTACAATTTTGTAAAAATGTCAAATTTCGCATTCACAACAGGACCCGGTTTCCTTTGCAGAAAGTGATTTCCGTGAGCGATGCAGAGCGCAATCGACAGGAGGCGTTTCATGCAGACAGGTGCTCAACATCTCTTCATTCCCGGGCCGACCAATGTGCCCGAAGCGGTTCGTCAGGCCATGAATGTTCCAATGCAGGACATGCGCGCCCATGACTTTGGCGCGCTGACGCTGGGTCTCTTCAGCGACCTGCGCGGCATACTGCGTTCCGACAGCGCGCAGGTTTTCCTGTTCCCCGGTTCAGGGACAGCCGCTTGGGAGGCGGCCATCACCAATACGCTCAATCCGGGCGACAAGGTGCTGATGGCGCGCCACGGACAGTTTTCGGCACTCTGGGTCGAAATGGCAGAACGGCTTGGGCTGGACGTCGATGTGATCGACGTGCCCTGGGGCGAAGGCGTTCCGGTCGACGCATTCGAACGCCGCCTGGGCGCTGACCGGCACGATGAGATCAAAGCGGTTTTCGTTACGCATAACGAGACAGCGACCGGCGTGACCTCCGACGTGGCGGCCGTGCGCCGCGCACTCGACCTCTGCTTTCACGATGCGCTCCTTTTTGTGGACGGGGTGTCTTCGATTGCATCGATCGATTTCCGGATGGACGATTGGGGGGTCGACCTTGCCGTGACAGGTTCGCAGAAAGGTCTGATGTGCCCGCCGGGCCTTGGCATCCTCGCGGCCAGCGAGAAGGCGATGGCGGCCTCGGAAACCTCGACCATGCGCCGCGCCTATTTTGAGTTCTCCGATATGGTGAAGATGAATGCCGACGGCTTCTTTCCTTACACGCCGCCAACCCCGCTTTTGCATGGCCTGAAGGCTGCACTGGCCCGGATCAATGCGGAGGGGCTGGACAATGTCATCGCGCGCCACAAGAGGCTGGCCGATGGTGTCCGCCGCGCAGTGTCTGCCTGGGGCCTGCCGCTGGTTGCTGCACGGCCGGCGCTTTGCTCGGACACCGTCACCGCGATCCGTGTGCCGGACACCGTTGATGCCCGCGACGTTCTTCGCGTCGCTTACGACGACTACAACGCGTCCTTTGGCGCGGGCCTTGGCCCGTTGGCAGGCCGGGTGTTCCGCATTGGGCATCTGGGCGATTTCAGCGAGGGCATGTGCCTGACCGCGCTGGGCTTGGCCGAGATGGCGCTGCACCGCGCGGGTGTGCCTTTGCAACTCGGCTCCGGCGTGGGGGCGGCGCAGGCGCGTTTTGCGGTTGGTGCCGACATCCGCCCGTCGCTTCGTATTGCTGCTGAATAACGCATTTGAGGAACAAACAACATGTCCCACACGCTTCATCCGCTTCGGTCACAAAGGCTCCAGCGCTCTGAACTTGCCGTGCCCGCGTCCAACCCTTCGATGATCGACAAGGCTGCTGATAGTGCTGCCGACTTTGTTTTTCTCGACCTGGAAGATGCCGTCGCGCCGCCCGAGAAGGTGCAGGCGCGAAAGAACGCAGTTCAAGCGCTGAATGACATCGATTGGGACGCTAAGGGCAAGACCGTGTCGGTCCGAATCAACGGGCTGGATACGCATTACATGTATCGCGACGTTGTCGATATCATGGAGCAAGCGGGCGACCGGGTGCATACGCTGCTGGTGCCCAAGGTCGGCGTGGTGGCGGACCTGTACATGGTCGATGCCATGGTAAATCAGATCGAGCAAGCCATTGGCGCCAAGAGGAAAGTTGGCCTTGAAGCGCTGATCGAGACGGCGCTCGGCATGGCGAATGTGGAAGCCATCGCGCAATTCGGCGGACGGCTTGAAGCGCTCCATTTCGGGGTGGCCGACTATGCGGCGTCGATGCGCGCCCGCACCGTCAACATCGGTGGTCTGAACCCGGATTACCCGGGCGATCAGTGGCACGCTTCAATCACGCGCATGGTCATCGCGTGCCGTGCTTACGGCCTCCGCGCGATTGACGGGCCCTTCGGCGATTTCAGCGATCCAGAGGGCTACATGGCGGGTGCCCGCCGTGCCGCCGCACTGGGTTGCGAAGGCAAGTGGGCCATTCACCCCAGCCAGATTGCCATGGCGAACGAGGTGTTCAGCCCGCCCGAAGCGGAAGTGACGAAAGCCGAGCGGATCATCGAAGAACTGAAAGCCGCCGAAGCGGCGGGCAAGGGTGCGGCCAGCCTTGACGGCAAGATGATCGACGCGGCGAGCGAAAAAATGGCCCGCAACCTGATCGACGTCGCGAAGGCAATTGCGGCGAAGGCCGAAGCGTAAGGAGGAGCAGACATGGATATTCACGAGCATCAAGCCAAGGAAATTCTCGCGGGTTTCGGCGTGCCCGTCCCGAAGGGCGGTGTCGCTTATTCGCCCGAGCAGGCGGCCTTCCGTTGTCGCGAACTCGGTGGCGGCACCTGTGTCGTCAAGGCGCAGGTCCATTCCGGGGGGCGCGGCGAAGCGGGCGGTGTGAAGGTCTGCAAGACCGAGGCCGAGGTGCGGGAGTTTGCACAAGGGCTGCTCGGCACCAGCCTTGTGACCAAGCAGACCGATGCGAACGGCAAACCGGTCTATCGCCTTTGGATCGAGGAAGCCTCTGATATAGTGCGCGAGCTGTATCTCGGCTTCGTGCTCGACCGGAAAACCGAGCGCATCATGATCGTCGCTTCCGGCCACGGCGGCATGGAGATCGAGGATCTGGCGGAAGAAGACCCCGAAAGCCTTGTCCGTATGGTGATCGACCCGGCTGTGGGTCTTGCCGAATATCAGGCCCGGCAACTGGCGTTCAAACTCGGCCTCGAAGGCCCGCAGATCGGCCAGATGGTCACGGTGCTTCGCGCCTGCTACCGCGCCTATCGCGACCTCGACGCGATGATGGTGGAGATCAATCCGCTGGTGGTGACCGGTGAGGGCAAGCTGGTGGCGCTCGACGGCAAGATGTCGTTCGATACCAACGCCTTGTTCCGTCGTCCTCAGGTCGCCGCCCTGCGCGATCCGGGTCAGGAAGACCCGCGCGAGAGTGTGGCCGCTGACAACGGCCTCGCCTATGTGGGCCTCGATGGCGAAATCGGCTGCATCATCAACGGCGCCGGTCTTGCGATGGCGACAATGGACATGATCAAGCTGGCGGGCGGCGAGCCTGCGAACTTCCTTGATATCGGCGGGGGCGCCAGCCCGGAACGGGTGTGTCAGGCGTTCCGCACGGTTCTGTCCGACGCCAATGTCAGTGTGATCCTCGTCAACATCTTCGCTGGCATCAACCGCTGCGACTGGATCGCGGAGGGGGTCGTCCAGGCCTACAAAGAGGTGGGCATCGACATCCCCGTGGTCGTCCGCCTTTCCGGCACCAATGTGGAGGAGGGCCGCAAGGTCCTTGCGACAAGTGGCCTGCCGATCATCAGCGCCGACACTCTGGCCGACGCGGCGGATGCCGCTGTCGCCGCCCGTCCGCAATCCAAAGCCGCCTGAGGAGGAGACGTTCATGGCCATTCTCATCACTGAAGAGACCCGCGTTGTCGTCCAGGGCCTGTCGGGCCGCATCGGACAATTTCACGCGCAGGAAATGATCGAGGCGGGGACCAAGGTTGTCGCTGGCGTCACACCGGGCAAGGGCGGCACGACCGTGCTGAACCGGCCTGTTTTCAACACGGTAGCCGAAGCCGTTGACGCAACCGGGGCCGAAGCGTCGCTTCTCTTTGTGCCGCCACCTGCCGCGGCAGACGCGATGATGGAAGCGGCGGATGCGGGCATCAAAACAGCCGTTTGCGTGACCGATGGGATTCCGGCGCAGGACATGATGCGGGTGAAGCGCTTCCTTCGCCGTTTCCCGCGTGACCGGAAAATGCGCCTCATCGGCCCCAACTGCGCAGGCGTGATCTCGCCCGGCAAGGGATTCATGGGGATCATGCCGCCGCACATCTACACACCCGGGCGCGTCGGGATCGTCGGGCGCTCGGGCACACTCGGCTACGAGGCGGCAAGCCAGATGCAGGCGCTTGGCATCGGTGTGTCGACCAGCGTTGGCATCGGTGGCGACCCGATCAACGGCTCGTCCTTCCTCGACATCCTCGAGCTTTTCGAAGCGGACCCTGAGACCGATGCCGTCATGATGATTGGCGAAATCGGCGGGCCGCAGGAAGCGCAGGCGGCGGCCTATGTGCGCGAGCACATGACGAAACCCGTGGTGGCCTATGTCGCGGGTCTGTCCGCACCCAAGGGCCGCAAGATGGGTCACGCGGGCGCGATCATCTCCGCCTTTGGCGAAAGTGCGCAGGAGAAGGTCGAGCTTCTATCGGCAGCGGGCATCACCGTCGCACCAAACCCATCTGCCATGGGGGCGACCATGGCGAGCGTTCTGGAGCGGAAAGCAGCGGCATGACACTCGACGACGGACATGCTGCCAGCGTTGACGCCTGGGTCGGGCGCACCGAGCAAGCGTGGGGCTGTTTGACGCCCGAGTTGGCCGGAATGCTTGATGCCGCTGTCGGACACGCGCGCTCTGTCGAACGGGACATGCGGTGCGGCGCTTATCTGCCTTGTCTTTGGCACTGGGCCGCTTTTCCCGAATTCGTCCCCCACGC
>JBCBBB010000113.1:0-9718 GCA_038532095.1 Pseudomonadota bacterium | reverse complement strand
GCAACGCAGGCAAGCCCCACGCCGCCGCCAAAGGCGCCGCCATGAATGCGTGCGATCAGGGGGCAGGGCATTTCGTTCAACGCGCGCAGCATGTCGGCCAGCTTCCGGGCTTCCGTGATCCGGGTCGCCCGGTCCGCCTCGATCTGCGCCTTCATCCAGTTCAGATCGCCGCCCGCGCAGAACACGTCACCGGCGCCGGACAGAACCACAACACGCGCCTCCATATGCGCGGCGAAGTGGCTCAATTCCGCGATCATCTGGCCGGATATCGCATTGCGCTTATCCGGGCGGTTCAGGGTCAGATGGCACACGCCGCGCGCGTCTGTCTCGACCATCAAGGTTTCATACGCACTCATGATCTCAACCCTTGTGCAAACCGTCCGGCAGCCGTAACCGCCTCGGCGTCCAGCCCCGTCTCGAACCCGAGGGAGGTCAACCGATCCAACACCGCCTCCGTCGCGACATTCCCTTTCGCGCCCGGCGCATAGGGGCAACCGCCCAACCCGCCAACCGCGGCATCGAACACCCGCAAGCCGCACTCCAGACACGTCTCGATATTCTCCAGCGCCCGCCCGCCCGTGTCGTGGAAATGCCCGCCCAGTGTCTCGGGGCGCGCAACGTCAAGCACGGCATCCAGCATCGCACCGACGCTCTCCGGTGTGCCCGCACCGATGGTATCGCCAAGCCCAACCTCGACACATCCCATGTCGAACAGCGCGCGCGTGACCTCCGCCACCGCCTCGGGCGCGACCTTGCCGTCATAGGGGCAATCGGTGATGCAACTGACATAGCCGCGCACCGGCATCCCTGCCGCCTGCGCCCCTGCCACGACAGGTCGGAACCGCTCAAGGCTTTCGGCAATCGTGCAGTTCAGGTTCGCCTTACTGAACCTTTCGGAGGCTGACGCAAACACCGCCACCCAATCCGGTTTCACCTCAAGCGCGCGCTCCAACCCTTTGAGGTTGGGCGTCAAAACGCCATAGCCCACTCTGGGCTTACGCGCGATCCCCGCCATAACCTCCGCCGCATCCGCCAGTTGCGGCACCCACTTTGGCGAGACGAAGCTCGTCACCTCAATCCGCCGAAACCCGGCGTTTGAGAGCATGTCTACCAAAGCGATCTTGTCCGCTGTTGGCACACTCGCCTTTTCGTTCTGCAAGCCATCGCGTGGGGCCATTTCGACGATTTCAACGCGGTCACCCATCGTCCTGCTCCAGCCTGACAAGAACAGCACCGTTTTCCACCTGCGCACCGCTGGCGGCCAAAACCTCCGCCACAACCCCGTCGCGGGGCGCGCGCAGCGTATGCTCCATCTTCATCGCCTCCAGCACCAGCAGAGGCGTATCGGCAATCACCTCGGCCCCGGCCTCTATCATGACCTGCGTCACCAGCCCCGGCATCGGTGCCAGCACCAGATGCCCGCCACCAGCCTCGTTGCCGCTCCGGTCCAGCGGGTCGATCCGCTCGAACCGTGTGACCGTGCCATCGTCGAAAATCGTGACGCTGTTGGCGTCAGCAAAGGTGCCAAGGTTTGCCTCAAGAGCGCCGGAAAGATGCAGACCGCCCTCCGTGCTCTCGGCATGCACTTCGTGGCCGTCAATCTCGTAGAGTGCGTCTTCAAAAATCTTCACGATGATGTCGCGCCGCTCATCTTTGCGCATCAACACAACACAATGGTCGGCCGTTCCCCAAAGCCGCCACCCGCCTGAGGTATCCCAAGGGTCACGCGGCTCCGAACGCCCCGGCAACTCCAGCGCAGTCAAAGCCGCCGCCTGCAAGGCGAGCCTGTCGCGGTCCGGGTCCCGCGCCGTCAGCGCGTCCAGATCGCGCGCAATCAGACCGGTATCGACCTGCCCCGCCGCGAAACCCGCATGGTCGGCCAGCCGTTTCAGAAAGCCCAGATTGGTCACCGTGCCCGCAATCTGCGTCTCCCCAAGCGCACGCGACAATTGCCGCAGCGCCGTGGCACGGTCCGGGCCATGAACGATCAGTTTCGCGATCATCGGGTCGTAATGCGGCGTGATGTCATCGCCCAGACGCACACCCGCATCGATGCGCACCGCGCCGTACTCAAAGGCCACACCGTCCGGGAACGCCAAATGCTGAAGCCGTCCCGTGGCTGGCAGGAACCCGGCATCCGCATCTTCGGCATAAAGGCGCGCCTCAAACGCATGACCGTTTATCTTCAGATCGTCTTGCTCAAAGGGCAGGGGCTCGCCACGTGCCACCCGAAGCTGCATTTCCACCAGATCGAGCCCCGTGATCGCTTCCGTCACCGGATGTTCGACCTGGAGCCGCGTGTTCATCTCCATGAACCAGAACCCGTCCGGGTGGAGCGGGCCGGAGCCGTCGGCAATGAACTCCACCGTGCCCGCACCGACATAGCCGATGGCACGTGCGGCCTCGACCGCAGCCTGTCCCATCGCGGCGCGCACGTCCTCCGGCATGCCCGGGGCCGGGGCTTCCTCGATCACCTTCTGGTGGCGGCGCTGGAGCGAGCAGTCGCGCTCGAAGAGATGCACCGTGTTGCCTTGCGTGTCGGCAAAGACCTGAATTTCGATATGCCGGGGGGAGGTGATGAACTTCTCGATCAACACCGCCGGGTCGCCGAAGCTCGCCTGTCCCTCCCGCTGTGCTGCCGCCAAAGCCTCCGCAAACGCCTCCGGTGTTTCAACGAGGCGCATGCCCTTGCCGCCACCGCCCGCGCGCGCCTTGATGAGCACCGGATAGCCAATCCGTTCCGCTTCTGCCACCAACAGGTCAGGCGACTGATCCGCGCCATGATAACCCGGCACGACGGGCACGCCTGCGGCCTCCATCGCCGCCTTGGCCGCGTCCTTCAAACCCATCGCGCGAATGGCAGAGGGGGGTGGCCCCACAAAGGTCAAGCCCGCCGTCTCGACAGCTTCCACAAACTCCGGGTTCTCCGACAGGAAGCCGTAGCCCGGATGGATCGCATCCGCGCCGGTCGCTTTCGCCGCCGCCAGGATCGCCTCAACGCGAAGATAGCTTTCCCCCACCGGAGCAGGCCCAATCCGCACGGCCTCATCCGCCATCGCGACATGCCGCGCGCTTGCATCCGCATCCGAGTAAACCGCGACCGTGCGGAGACCCATCCGCCGCGCCGTGGCGATGACACGGCAGGCAATCTCGCCCCGGTTGGCAATCAGCAGTGTATCGATCATCCCCACCAGGCCCCGCTTTCCCCGTCGTTCAGATGCGCGCGCACATGGGCGGGCAGGGGCCAGGCCTCCCGGTCCAGCCCGCTGATCTTGCCCAAAGGCCCATCACGATAGGCGTGGTCGTAGAGCTCGGGGTGCAGCGTCACCTCGATCCGCTCCAGCGCCGTTTCCACCTTCCGCTTGGTGGCATCGATCTCGTCCTGCAACTTGGCCTCATCGGTTTTGCCTTTCAGCAGTTTCGGAAGCTGCACATTGCCAAACACGCCCTTCCCGATCGAAAGGGCGGTGGCGAGCACAAGATTGGCCACCAACCCGCCCAGCAGATCGACCGCGCTGTTCACCCCAAAATCCCAATTCAGCCAACCGCGCTTGCCCTTCTTGTCGGCCAGCGCCACGCGCATCGCATCGAACTCTCGGGCAAAGACCGCGCGAAACTCTTGCGCGAAGGTGCTACGGCTGAAATCGTCCCGCCCTGCAAAGATGCGCAAGACCGGACGGACAAACAGCCCCTGGTTCGAGCGATCCGCGAACTCCTCGAAATCGAAGAGGAAGAAGTAATCCTCCGCGTCCCGGCTGTTGTGGACCAAATACACCGCGATCTCCGCGTCCTTTGTGAGGGTGGGGAGGTCGATGGCCTGCAATCGCGAGAGAAGTGCTTTCGGATCCATCCGTATCACCTGTGGCTCATAACATCGTCCGGAAATGTGCGCGCGTATGTTCTGCTCGTCACAAAATCCAGCTGCGGCGCATCCCAAAGAAGGTCCCAAGTCGCCGCCTTCACCTCGACGGCTTCATCCCGAGTGTAAAACAGGAAGTTCCGGAAAGGACCTTCAGAAGCGCCAACGCGCTGCCATGGTGTGGGGTCCTTCTCTTCCTGAAAGTCGCCAACGATCTCGTAAAACTCTCCCCATTCTGGTGCCAATCGGCTGAAGCGGCATTGACCAAGGTAGAAGCCCTCATCGTTGATCGATGTGAAGCGAAACGCATGGCAGCCCTCGAAACGAAGAAACATGTCACCCGTCTCTCGTTCAGTTTCGACTTGAAACCCGTTGTGTTGAAATCGAAGCCAGAACACCGCACCCTCTACCGCATACTCGTTCTCAGGTGCATTCGGCTCTGCGTTCCAGCCTTCGTTTAGTTGAATGAACTGCGTCGCCATCACATCCGGAACACGCCGAAGCGTGTCTCCTCGATGGGGGCGTTCAGAGTGGCCGATAGGGACAGGCCCAGCACCTCCCGCGTCTTCTCCGGCGGCACGATCCCGTCATCCCAAAGCCGGGCGGAGGCATAGAGCGGGTGCGATTGTTCCTCGAACATCGCCAGCGTCGGGGCTTTGAACGCGGCTTCTTCCGCCTCGCTCCAGGACCCGCCCTTCTTCTCGATGCTGTCGCGCTTGACCGTTGCCAGCACGCCGGCTGCCTGTTCGCCGCCCATGACCGAGATGCGCGAATTGGGCCAGGTCCAGAGGAACCGGGGCGAGTAAGCACGCCCGCACATCCCGTAATTGCCGGCACCAAAAGAGCCGCCGACCAGAACCGTTACCTTGGGCACAGCGGAGGTCGCCACCGCCGTCACCAGTTTGGCGCCATCCTTGGCGATGCCGCCCGCCTCATAATCGCGTCCAACCATGAAGCCGGTGATGTTTTGCAGGAAGACCAGCGGGATCTTCCGCTGCGAACAGAGCTCCACGAAATGCGCGCCCTTCACGGCGCTTTCGGAAAAAAGCACGCCATTATTGGCGATGATGCCCACTGGCATGCCCCAGATATGCGCGAACCCGGTGACGAGCGTCTCCCCATAGCGCGCCTTGAACTCGTCAAAGCGCGAGCCGTCGACCACGCGCGCAATCACCTCCCGGATGTCATAGGGCGTGCGCAGATCGGCGGGGACAACGCCGGTGATCTCGGATGGATCATAGAGCGGTTCCTCCACCGCCACCCGCTCCACCGTCGCGGGCTTGCCGCGATTGAGGTTGCTCACCGCCTGCCGCGCCAGCGCCAAAGCGTGGGTGTCGTCATCGGCCAGATAATCCGCAACGCCCGAAAGCCGCGTATGCACATCGCCACCGCCGAGATCCTCGGCATTCACCACCTCTCCCGTCGCGGCCTTCACCAAAGGCGGACCGGCGAGGAAGATCGTGCCCTGGTTCTTCACGATGATCGTCACATCCGACATCGCGGGCACATAGGCCCCGCCCGCCGTGCAGGACCCCATGACAACGGCGATCTGCGGGATGCCCTTGGCGCTCATCTGCGCCTGATTGTAGAAGATGCGCCCGAAATGGTCGCGGTCGGGGAAGACCTCATCCTGATTGGGCAGGTTCGCCCCGCCACTGTCGACGAGGTAGACGCAAGGCAGGTGGTTCGCCTCTGCAATCTCTTGTGCGCGCAAGTGCTTCTTCACCGACAGCGGAAAATAGGTGCCGCCCTTCACCGTGGCGTCGTTGCAAACAACCATTACTTCGCGACCCTGCACCCGCCCGACACCGGCGATCACACCGGCGGAAGGCGCTGCATCATCATAGAGCCCATGGGCTGCGAAATGACCGATCTCTAGAAACGGCGCGCCCGGATCGAGTAACCCCGCCACACGGTCCCGTGGAAGCAGTTTGCCGCGGGAAAGATGCCGCTCGCGCGCCGCTTCGCCACCGCCGGACAGCACCCGGTCAGAGGCGGCGCGGATACCATCCATCAGAACGCCATGCGCCTTGCGATTGGCCTGAAAGACCTCGGAACTCACCGAAAGGTTGGATCTCAGAATGCCCATCAGCGTCCCGTTCTAGCCGTTTCCCCAGTCACATTAACTTAGTGAACGCTCGTTCACAAGGCTTCCGTTACCGCTCACATTCCCGGTGGACGCGCGCGGCATTCCGGCCTAAATCCAAAGCTGCAACAGGGAACGAACGCATGACGGCATCTGACACGTCTTACGACCTTTTCATCATCGGCGGCGGCATCAACGGCTGCGGGATTGCACGCGATGCGGCGGGTCGGGGCCTGAGCGTCGCGCTGGCCGAGATGAATGACCTCGCCTCCGCCACGTCGAGCGCGTCCACCAAGCTGTTCCACGGCGGGCTGCGCTACCTCGAATTCTTCGAGTTTCGTCTGGTGAAGGAAGCGCTGGAAGAGCGGGAAACGCTGCTGAAAGCGATGCCGCATATCTCCTGGCCGATGCGCTTCGTACTGCCCTACCACAAGGATATGCGCTTCGATAGCAGCACACCAACCTCGCGCCTGCTCAGCACGGTGATGCCGTGGATGAAAGGGCGCCGCCCGGCCTGGCTGATCCGGCTGGGCCTGTTCCTCTATGACAACCTCGGCGGGCGGAAAATCCTGCCCGGCACCGCGAAGCTCGATCTGCGCCACTCTGCCGAGGGTGTTCCGATCCATGAAAAGTTCGCAAGGGCCTACGAATATTCCGATTGCTGGATCGAAGACAGCCGCCTGGTTGTGCTGAACGCCCGTGACGCTGAGGCGCGCGGGGCTGACATCATGGTGCGCACCCGCGTGGTCGAGGCCGTACGTGAGAGCGACCAGTGGCGCATCACGCTGCAAGATGGCGAGGGCCAGCGAGATGTCACCGCCAAGATGCTGGTCAATGCAGGCGGGCCTTGGGTCGGCGACATCATCCGCCAGACCGTCCGCTCGAACTCCACCGAAGGCGTGCGGCTGGTGCGCGGCAGTCACATCGTCACCAAGAAGCTTTTCGATCACGGCAAGTGCTACTTCTTTCAGGGCACCGATGGGCGTATCATTTTCGCCATCCCCTATGAGACCGACTTCACCCTGATCGGAACCACAGATCAGGAACATGGCGATGCCTCCGAGCCGCCGGTCTGCACCCCGGAAGAACAAACCTATCTGGTGAATTTCGCCTCGCAGTACTTCAAGGCACCGATCACCGAAGACGACATCGTCTGGACCTATTCTGGTGTTCGCCCGCTCTATGATGACGGCGCGAAATCAGCGACGGCAGCGACGCGGGAATATGTGCTAAAGGTCGACGGGTCTGAAGCGCCGCTTCTGAACGTGTTCGGCGGCAAGATCACCACCTATCGCAAGCTGGCCGAAGCGGCGCTGGAAAAGATCGTGCCGTTCTTTCCGAAAGCGACCGGGCCCTGGACGGCGGGTGTCACGCTTGCCGGTGGCGATTTCCCGGTCGATGGGTTTGATGCGCTGGTGGATGGCTTGAAGGCCGACTACCCGTTCCTGACCGATTTCTGGGCGCGCCGCCTGGTGCGCGCCTATGGCACCGAAGCGCGCGACCTGCTCGGCACCGCCAAGACGGCGGAGGATATGGGCGAAGATTTCGGCGCCACGATCACGGCACGAGAACTCGACCGCGCGATGGAGGTCGAATGGGTGCGCAGCGCCGAGGATTTCGTCTGGCGCCGCACCAAGCTCGGCCTCCGTTTGAGCGAGGCCCAGATCGCCCGGATCGACGGCTACATCACCGGTGAGCGGCAGGCAGCCTAGGGGCCTGACCCTAAAGCGCCATCAGGTCATGCCCGGCCAGGCAGGCCTTCTCGGCCACGGATTTCAACACAATCGTGGTGCGCACCCGCGTGACAGACTGCACCGGGTTGATCTGCTGTTCGATGATGGCGTTCAACTCATCCGTGCCCGACGCCCGGATTTTCAACAGGTAACAGTCATCTCCGGCGATCTTGTGCAACTCTTCCAGACCGGTCACGCCGGATAACGCCGCTGCGGTATCAAAGCCCTGGCTTGGCTTGGCATCGGTAACGAACACGAAGGCTAGCAGGGGCTTGTCCAGCGCATCGGGGTCAAGTCTGATCTCGTAGCCCCGAATGATATCGTCCCCCTCCATGCGGCGGACCCGCTCGGACACAGCAGAGGCCGCCAGCCCGACACGGCGTGCAATTTCCGCCTTTGAGATGGCAGCGTCTTCCAGAAGGATAGACAGTATTTCACGATCTTTTCCGTCAATCATGCGGTCAACATAGTATTTGAAAGATGAGCCGTCTATGAAAACGTAGAAAGGCAAACGAATCGATTGGGGGATTGCGTGTTCGACAGGGGGACCTTGGAACTGAAAGTTCAGGGCGCTGACATCGAACTCGCCTATCTGCGTCGTCCCGGGTCGTTGCCCACACTCCTGTGCCTGCATGGGTTCGGATCCACCAAGGAAGACTATGCCGATCTGGCGCTGCGGGAGGATTTCAGGAACCGGGACCTTCTGTTCTGGGACGCGCCCGGGTGCGGCGCATCACGGATCAGCGATCCGGAAGCGCTTTCCATTCCGCTCCTGGTCGAACTCACGCAGGCGGCCTTATCTGCGCTTGGGGTTGACCGATTTCATCTCTCTGGCCATTCGATGGGCGGCCTGACCGCCTTGCTGCTGGCCAAGGCCAACGCGGACCGGGTGCTGAGCTTTTTCGATATCGAAGGCAACGTCGCGCCAGAGGACTGCTTTCTGTCCCGCCAGATCATCGACTATCCGGCAGAGACACCAGATGACTTTCTCGCGGGCTTCAAAGCACGCCTTGAGGACCGGGCCGAGTTCTCGTCCGCGCTCTATGCCGCCGCGCTGGATTGCAAGGTGCAGGCGACTAGTTTCGCACCGATTTTCCGCTCGATGGTTGACCTGTCGGACACTGGAGACCTTATGCAGATCATGGAGAACCTGACTTGTCCACGTGCCTTCGTCCACGGGGCACAGAACGCGCATCTCTCCTATCTGGGTCACCTCTCGAATGTGGGTGTTGAGGTGATCGAGATACCGCAGTCCGGTCATTTCCCGATGTACTCAAATCCGCCGGTGCTTTGGGCAGAACTGGCCGCGTTCCTTAAGCGACATGAGGCACAGACATGACCCCAGCCGACTTCTCCGCTTACCCCACCGGGAACCTTTGCAACGCCGATATCCGTGTGCGACCGCTCACGCCGCGCATCCGTCCACTCCTGGCCGGCCACCGCATCGCAGGCCCGGCCCGCACCGTGCGGATCACGCCGGGACAGAACGGCGCCATCCATCGCGCGGTTCACATGGCAAAGCCGGGGGATGTTCTGGCGGTGGATGGCGGCGCCTCCGACCGGTTCGGTCCCTTCGGGGACTTGTTGGCCGACGCCTGCAAGGTCAAAGGCATCGTCGGTGCCGTCTTCGATTGTACCATCCGCGACAGCGCCGATATCGCGGCTCTCGGATTTCAGGTCTTCTGTCGCGGTTTTCACCCCGAAGCGACAGCCAAGACCGAGCCGGATGAAGTGGACATTCCGATCACAGTCGGCGGGGCTGCTGTTCGACCCGGCGACATCATCGTGGGCGATGATGATGGTGTCGTCGTCATTCCTTTTGAACGCGCCGAAGACGTCTTGACCAAGGTCGCGCAGGTGGCCGCACGGGAAGACACCATTCGGGCCCGCATACAGGCGGGCGAAACCACCTACGACATTTTTGAACTCGGCCGCTGACGGGCGGCGCAGCGAAGGATCCCACCATGAGCCGACCAGAGACGTTCTTCAATTCCGGTTGCAAGCGTGCGTGCGATGCCTGCGCTCAGGTCCGCGAAGTTG
>JBCBBB010000112.1:0-9924 GCA_038532095.1 Pseudomonadota bacterium | reverse complement strand
CACCCGAGACAGCCGTCCCGACATCCGAGGTGATCGGCCTCTTTCCCGACCCCGCCGCGCTGTTCGATGGCGAGGCGCGCCTGGTCATGGCAAACGCGTCGTTCTCAAGCCTCTTCATGTCCATCGATCAATTCACCAACCCCGGAACGCCCTGGAGCCTCTTCCTGGCCGAGGTGGAGCGCAAAGGCATCCTGCCGACTAAAACCTGCAACGACCTGCGACATGTCGAGGAAATGCTGCTGATCGAACCGGGCAACGTTCCCCCCATCGAAGCGGGCCTCGCCGACGGCACCCATGCCGAGATCACATTGACCGCCCTCTCAGATGGCGGGTTCGCGATACGGATCGACCTGCGCGGCCCCTCCGAAGAAGAAGAGCGCGAGATCGAGCAGGTCATGTCCAAGGTGCTGGAAGCCTGTCCGACCAGTTTGACGATGGCGCGCATCGGTGATGGTCAGATCCTCTACCGGTCGCCATCGGCCACGGAACTCCTTGGCAAGGGCATGAACAGCCATGACCACTTTGCCCATCGCGAAGACCGCGCCGATTTCGTCACGACGCTGCTTCCAGACGCGCGCGTCGATGACATGCGGATCACCGGGCGCAAAAGCGACGGCACCGAGTTCCCGGCCTCCATTTCCGCGCGCCTCATCGACTATCGCGGTGAGGATGTCGTGGTGTACAGCATCCTCAACCTCAGCGACGAGATCGCCATGCAATCCGAGCTTGCCCGCCAACGCGATCTGATCTTCCGGGCCGAGAAGATGTCAGCGCTTGGTGAGTTGCTTGCGGGCGTCGCCCACGAACTGAACAACCCGCTCTCAATTGTGGTCGGCAACATGCTGATCCTGAAGGAAGAAGAGTTGTCCGCCCCGATCCACGCCCGTGTCGACAAGGTCTCCGATGCGGCTGAACGTTGTGTCCGGATCGTCCGCAGTTTCCTCGCCATGGCGCGCGACCGCCCGCTGGAACTTGTCCATCTGTCACCCGCCGTGCTTGCCGACACTGCCGTTGACAGTTTCCTCGCGGGCGAACAGGGCGCCGCTGTCGATGTCGCCTCTTACGTGCCGGATACTTTGCCTGACATTCAGGTGGACGAAACGCAGATCGTGCAGGTTCTGACCAATCTATTCGTCAACGCCTCACAAGCCATCTCGGACGCCGGAGTGGGCGACAAGGTCACCCTGCACGCCGAAGCGCCGGAGAACGGGAAGACCGTGCGGCTGTTTGTCAGGGACAACGGTCCGGGCATACCGGCCGATATCGCCGAGCGGGTCTTTGATCCGTTGTTCACAACAAAATCCGCCGGCAAAGGCACCGGCGTTGGTCTTGCACTCTGCAACCGAATTGTCGCGTCACATGGCGGCACACTCACCCTGCAACAAAAGGCCGGGCAAGGCGCGTGCTTCGTCGTTGAGCTTCCGATTGCGCCACCACAGGCGTGAGCAGATCGGAAGGTTGGCTCAAAGCAAACCTCCCAACCTGTTCGACGTGCATAGTCACCGGCGCGCGCGGCGTTGACCCTGCTGTGTCTGGCGCGGCCAGACCGAATAGGGCCCGACAATGTTCTTTGGTTTGAGTTCTGTAGGTGTCATCTTGGTCAATCCTTTGTTGCGTTGCTGATGCGCCCTTCTGAGCCGCGCATGTTTCAACTCGATGTCGATGCCGGGAAAG
The DNA here is from genome assembly GCA_038532095.1 of Pseudomonadota bacterium. GTDB lineage: Bacteria > Pseudomonadota > Alphaproteobacteria > Rhodobacterales > Rhodobacteraceae > JAJDOD01. The sequence continues at coordinate 8,250 of JBCBBB010000112.1, read as the reverse complement.
AAGTGTTTCATTTGCTGCAACCAAAGACCGTGCCAAACACGTGTGCCCAGCGCGCAGATGCGATGCGTTTCAATCCAAAAGATCAGGGGCCGAAGGGCGCCCGCACTACGCGTGCCCTCAAACCGCGTTGGCATTTGGTGCAAAGCGGATGCCTGCGCAATCCAAGATGGGAAAGACGAAAGGGGAACTGCATGCCTCCCTGACGACCGTCAAATATCCATTCGATTGTTCAAGCAAAGTTATATTCGACATTTGCTCTCTAATACTGCCCCATACTGTTTCCATCAAAAACGACTTCTAGGCTTGTATGCGACCGCATTTTCAGTTTTGAATAATCGAGTAGTTTGGGGAATTTTTGGGTGTCTAAGCCAAGACGTATTTTACGTAATCAGTTCATTATTCCATTTGGACGTTTCAGAATTAACAGACCACGGGAATGGGATAACACGCCTGTTCTTGTAGGTCGCGAAGGTCAACGCGCCTTTTTCGTCGATGCGCTGACCGGAATTGGCGAACGCGGCGCTTTCTTGATCACCGGACGGCGCGGGGTTGGAAAAACAACCTTTGTAGAAAGTTGCCTTCAAGACTATCGCCAGAATGACTTTCGACGCTTTCTTGGAAGTGGTGTCGGCCGATCAATCTATGACTTCCTGCTGCTGATCCTTTTCACCTTGGCCATCATCGGAGTTTTGCTGGCGGCGGGTGAGTTGCTGACATTCCTGGTGCCTGCATTGGAAAGCAGCCCGTTGCTCTTTGCTCCCACAATCGGCTGTTTGGTCGTAGCTACAGTGCCCTTCCTGCTTGGCTTCAGGGCCTTGCGAAGTGCGCTGTCGATCGTACCCCGCGTTGCACCATCGGCTTTATCAATCGCGTTTTCCGGTGCGATTGCCTTTTTATTGCTTGTGCTTCCGCCCTTCGGATCACCGACCCATTCCATTGCAGTCTTCATACTCGGTTTGGGCGTCTTGTTCACTCTCGGCTCGCTTTTCATGTTCAAAGCGCCGCTGCCTTTGGGACCTTTTAAAGGGGTTGAAGAGGGCTTTGTCCGCACAGAGCGGAAGAGCATGGTTTACGTCGCGACGTCAAATCTCATCCTGCCTTTGGCGGCAACCATATTGCTCACAGCCTGTTTTCATTGGGTCTTAGAGGTACATGCTTTTTACATCCCGGGCGATGGCAAAGCCAGCAATGAGCAGCTTGGAAAGTTCTACTTTGGACTTCTCGCCATCGGTGCGGCCTTGGTCCAGGGAACTGTCCTTGGACAGGCCCTCGCCGTCAGACGAATAACGGCTCTCAAGAAAAACCGGGTTGACGCGGACTCGGAAATTGGCTCGCGGCTTTGGCTCCGGACACTCATATTGACGATTGTGTCAGCGATCAGCCTTTTCATACTGGGCGGTTTGCTTGAGGTCCTAACGCTCTCAACGTTTGTTTCGACAGCCGGCTCAGGCGGTGTTGCGATGGCAGTCGTGGCGTTTCGGCGGTCGTATTATTATCTGGGCCGGGATCGTTTCTTCAAAAAGCGTTTCGAGAAGTTTGAATCAGGTTCCGTCACCGAAGAGCCAATTTTCGAACCAAGGTTTTTTGCACCACCTGTCGAGGCCGTTCTGGTCGCGAAGGCAATCGCTCTCATGTTGGTTTCGCTTCAACTGCTCTATCCGGCATTGGTGCCTTTGTCGGGGCAGGAAGATCGCGCAACGCCAGAAGCCTGGGCTCTTTGTGAAGACGCTAGGAAACAGGCCGAAACGAACGATGCGGCTTCCAACGCATCAAATGGCGGGGCAGCAACCGCAGCAGACAGTGATCCGAACGCCCCGAACTCCGGCGACGTTGTACTGAACTGCAATGAACGGCCCTTGCGGAACTATGACGCGATGTTCGATTTGACGTGGGCCGACATATCCGCTGGCTTTCAGATGCTTATCTCGGGTGCGGAGGAAACAAGCGACACCCAGTCAGACGCAAGCACGCAAAACTCGACAGGTGATCCGAAAGAGCCGACTGATGCCGCCGCAAAGGACCAGGTCGACGACGCTGGGCCAAAGACCTGCAACGAGGATGCGTCTGGCGGCCGTCAAAGCGCTGACTGCAAAAATCGCGACGCCGGCGAGAAGAAAGTTGTTCCGGCCGCCTTTACCCTCTTCGATCTTGCCTCCGATGAGATCAGAGGCTGGTTCATAGGCGTCTTTTTCCTTTTCGCGTTTCTCTTTCTGATTGAGTACGAATGGATAAATCGGCCTTTCGTGAACCAGCGTCAGCCGCGTGCCATGGCGCGCGGGCCGCGGCGGCCGCAGCAGGCTCACCATCATCTCGATCCGATCTGGTTCGAAGTCTCCGCAGCGCGACAATTCGAACGGCAGAAAGAGCGTTATCCCGAACTGCGCTCAAAAACGCTTCTGGATTATTACGAACCGCCCGTGAAGGACGGGGAGATTGCTCCAAAACAGCAGCGTGATTCACTTTTCAGTCGGCGAAATGCGCTCCAGCGGATGGCACTTCGCCGGTTCCGGATGATGGAAAGCGCGACATTTGCCTCGGTCATCACCGGGATTTGGCTTCCGGTCTTGCAGGTCAACGTCAACCTGGGCTTTGTGTCGCTCGACCACCGAGGTGTCACTCATGCGATGCTCGACGGTTTGCGCCGGGCTTACCGGCATACATTTGTCAAGTTCGGCACGCCCTACCAGATCATTCGCGCCTTCGGGATGGGGTTCTCGGTGATGATCCTTGTCGTGCTCCTGGGAAGCGCGTGGTTCGACTTTCCCCGCAAATCGGAAATTGTAGAAATCGGCCAGCTGAACGAAAAGAATGAGGTTTTTAAAGGGGAAACCCCGGAAACGACAGACAGCACACCAAGTGCGGACAACGTCTGCGACTATCTCGACACAATTAACCTCTCCCCAAATGGGACAGGACGCACTGTTCTCTTTCCCAACTTGATTTGCGACGTCGCACCAGGTGTGGCCGAGCCCGTGATTGACTTTCTTTATGCCGAGATCGTTCCTTTCGAGTTGCCCGCACCATACAGGACCACCCCAGGCGAGCCTGTGACCTCACTGCCAGTATTCTGGTTTTTCCATTTCAACGTCGGCCCTCCGGATTTCGTGGGGGCGGAGGGCGAAAAGAGCAATGAGACATCGCAAGAAGATCCATCGCTTTCGTTTCGGATCTACCATCTCCTCCTTCTCGCTGTGATCTACGGCATCCTTGACCGGATCAGCCGCCGATATCCCATCCTGCCCTACCGAAAAAACCTGAAGCGCATAGAAGGCCTTCTCGACGAACTCATGCTGCGTCGGTCGGATACGCGCAGTGCAAGAACCGGACTTCAGATCAGCCGCCTCTGGTCGCCACTTGGCGATCATGAAACCAGGATGGACGTTGAAACCTCGCGTGACGCGCTTGATCCGCGAAGTGTCGAACTGAAACTTCTCGCGCTTCTGACAGACTTGCGCGGCAATCCGGTTGCTGGGCTAAGGAAGCAGCGACAGCTTACGATCCCTCGGCCTGACATTCACTTCATTTTTGACGAGCTTGACAAGTTGAGCGGTTCGGTCGGCGCCGAATACACCTCTTATCAAGTGGACAAGCAGGACCGCGAAACGATTGACAGCGAACGGCAACGCGCGTTCCGCCTGCATCGTCTTTTGTCTGATATGAAGCGTGTCATCTCGGCGGCACCTGCAAGGTTTATCTTCGTCGGCGGGCGCTCCCTTCATGACGAATGGATCCGTGATCAAAACCGCCTGGGCTCGACACAACCCCTGCTAACCTCCGTGTTCGATCACGAAATTTACCTCCAGTCGCTTTTGGTCGATCTACCGCGAGCGAGGCACAGCAACGCCCTGTTACCACACTATGCACAGCCAGAACGGGCGCTGGACTTGCGGGTGCTTGAGTTTCTGTCCAACAACTTCATCAGTGCGCGCGAGCTTGAACAAGAGTTGCGCGCCAACCGCTATCTGCCTTGGTTGGGCCTTGGCCGGATGAGCACCACGGCACGCTTCTTTGCCAACCACATTGCGCCGTTGCGCGAAAAGTTCGGCATGTTCGAACTGATTGATGCGCGCCTCGGAAGCTTTGCCACTGAAAGGAAGTACGCGCTCAGGGAATTGAACGGGATCTGGAAGCGCGAGTTCTTTGTCACACTTATCGGCTTCCTCGCATATCGCTCGGCTGGTTCACCCAAGAAACTCAACGAACTGGTTGGCACTTTGATCCGACCCAGTGGCTCATTTCTGAGCCCGGATATTGAAGGCGATGCGGTGGTACCGACATCGCGCGACTCGCTTGTGATCGACGACAAAGAGACCTATCGCGCCCAGTTTATCAATTCACTCTTCCGGCATATCGAGGCAAGTTTTGGGGCGGACCTGCTCCAGCGGGACGATAAGATCACGATCAACACGATCTTCATTTTTGACTTCCTGATGAAAATGCATAACCGCGCATTCTCTTGGTCTTCAATCGAACGCCTTGATGAATTGGCGCATATTCATCGCGCTCCGGATTTGCGCCGATTGTTCGATTCCGTTGTTACCAATTCTGCGGAGAGGTACTTTCACAGGGTGTTGAACGGATTGTTTGCTTTCCGTTTCCGGTCTGATCTTGCGATCGAGATCCGCTACCTCTCACGTATTTCGCAAGCCGAGATGGCTGCACTCAACTTCACGCTGGATGAGAGCCATGAGTTGAAGACCACGTTCACCAGCATGCTTGAGACAGCCGGAGAAGAGAACGCTGATCTGCTGACTGCGCTCGGAGAGCTTTACGAGTTTGACCAGTCCTACGACATTGCGCGCAGCTACTATGAGCGGGCATTGCGCTCGGTGGACGCTGAGTTCATGCGAAGCATCGGCAGCCGTCTTGATGCCGATGACCCGGTGCAGGACGAGGCAGAGTCAGTTTTGGCAAGCCGCGACAACGTCACAAGAAACGTGGAACGACTGGCTGTCCTCGGCTCGCACCGGCCAGGGCCGGATCCCGAACCCTTCCTGATGGCGCTCTTGAGCGGCTCAAAAGCGGCGCGCAAAGCGGTTCGGCTGAACTTCCCATGGGCCATTCGCCGAATTCGTTTGATGCTGCAAATTGGTCTCACCTTCGAGCAGCAAGCGGACGAAGAGCGCGCCCAGACGCAGTATCACGCCGCTCAGGTCTTTGCCGAAGTCGTTATGGATGTCGCGCTGAAAGATGAAGAAAATGGCGCAGTGGGGCTGTCTGTCATTTTGAAGCACCTTTCCTTGATCTTCCAACCGACCTTTGCAAGCGCCTGGACTGCCGAGAAGCTTGAAAGCGGGCTGGACGCGGGGTTCATGATCGCCGAAGATCAACTCAAGAAACTGCGGCAGCGTCTTGCCAAACCGGAAGACCTTAACCTTTTTGCACTCAGTTTCGCCGAACTCTACAACAAATCAGGAGACCTTTATTTCTTCAAAGGGCGTGCCGCCTACAGAGTTCCAGACAACTTTTTTGGGCAGTTCAAGTCCCCGCCAAACGAGAAAAAGACAGGACAAGAAGGATATCTGTTCCGCGCGCATCTCAACTATGCGCTCGCCCTGCATCAAGTGCGTCGCTTCAATGTCACGCGATTGGAGGCTTCGAAAAATGAGCTTCATATCGTCACTGATGGCGACACCCCTAAAGAGGTTGACAAAAACCGTTGGTCAACCCTCGATAGCAAGAACCTACCGACTTTCGTTATGCAGATCGCCTATAGCTCGCTTGTTGATCTCGCCGAGGCGGTTTTGGCGCGCACGTCATTGATGGAAGCGTGGATTGAACTCGACGCAACCGAAACCAAGCTGGACGAGATCGGCAAGTGTTTTGGCAAACCATGGAGCCTAAACCCAACGGACGGAAAATCCTATGTCAGCGAGATCTACAATGAAACCAGGAAGCAATTGGATGAGTGGTTCCTTTGGTCAGACAGTAAAGTCAACGATGACAAACTGCGCGGCGTCGCTGAGGTTCTGCAAGACTACCTGGGGAAGTGGGCTGGCCATAGCGGTGACAAAGGAAAAGACGACGGCGATAGCGAAAATGGCGATGATGTCTTGTTCGAAACGTTCGGCAATAGCCACGAACGCATTCTGGTTGCGCTTGTCCTGAGCCTTAACGGCGCACGCGCGGTAAACCGCGCGAATTATCCTGACGCGGCAAGTTTTGAAAGTCAGATCACAGCCGAACACGTCATCCGATTGCTTCGGATGGCACGGGCTGTCTTGATGGCACGGCAGAAATCCAAGGACTCGGCAGACCAACACACTGTCAAAGATCGGCTGCGGGACAGTGCAGAGAACCTTAAGATAGGCGAAAGTCAGTTGAAGTTTCTTTCGATCCTCATCCAGATCGGCGTTTTTGCAAGCCAGCGTATTGTTGAACTCAAAAAGCTCGCCTACCCGGAAAATCAAGCCAATGACCACCTGACGAGAGAAGACGCCGACACCGAACAAGCCAGCCGCTATCGCACCACCGACACGGCAGAAATCGTGGCCGCTGCACTCGCTTCGGAAATGAGGTTGCTGATTTCAGGCCTCAGCGTGTTTGTGAAGGCTGTGGGCACCGATGATGGTCTGGATAAGGATACTGTGTCGTCCTACCTCGCCGCTTGGAATGCGGAGATGGACAAGTTGAGTGCCCAAGTTGGTTCGATGCTTGACGAACGGCTTGCGATGCATGTGGGAGCCTACCAGAAAAACTACTCGAAGCTCCCTTACGAACCGGCCGAGGTGCGGCATCGCCGTATGTCGCGGGCCATGCTTATCTATCTTGTGACGCATCACAAATACCCTGCTTTGACCAACCTGACTGCCCTAAAGGCGCTGATAGATGATGCTGTCGCTGTCGACGGTTGTGATATGTCACTCGATTGGCGTGCGCATATTGGTGATCAACCAAAAAAAGCGACAGCCAAAGCGGAAAAACAAACTGCCGCTGCTCAGTCGGAAACAGACCGCCTAAGGCTTAAAGCAAAACGACAACTGAACATCTGTAGCATGCACATAGAAAACACTAATAAAAAGCTCGTTATGCTACAGAACTTGCTGAGAAACATCAGGCGCGAAGAAAAAGACAACATACGAGTTTCCCAGAAAAAGACTGTAACGCGCTTAGGTTGGAGTTCTGAAAACCTGAAAAGCTGGAAGACGCTCTTTTCCAATCATAAATACAAGAACTTCCTCGAAGACCTGGAGAAATCGCGCAGATCATCAGACAGATTTCACAACGAATTCGAAGTGATAGAAGCGCGTCTCTGGGACGCAGAGCGCGAATTTGAAGTATCCAGCAGAAAACACTCTTCAATGCAGAGCGCTCGATCTGACATTCAAAGTAAGTCACAAGTTGCGCTTGGTAAAAAGATCAGTGCCATGCGTAAGGTCACCGAGAAACGCGACGTCTTGGAGAACTTAAAGAAGTCGGCGAGCAAAGAAGAGCTGTCGCAGGCAAGTCACGACCTCGCGCACTGCCTTCTGCATGAGATTACGGCAACGCTCAACCTTGTTGATATACGCTTTGAACATCTCAGCAATATCAAGACCCTCTACGAGGCGGACTTGAACGCTTCGCTTCAACGCGAACTCATTGTTGCGTATGAAAAGAAGCTTGCAGAAACGGCCGAGGGCGTGGCCAAAGATCAAGCAGAAAACCGGCTCTCGGAAGCAAAAATCTGGCTTGGGGAATTGCTTGAAGCGGAAAAGCTGCTGGATGCACCCGTGCATTTCCCGCCGTCCTACATGGCGGAGACACTCAGCTTGATGGCCATCGACGAGCCGGGCTCCGAGGAGTTGGAGAACTTATCACGAAAGTTCCGTTGGCGCGCTGAACAGGCCTACACAATGGGCCGTCAGTATTATCAGAACCTGTCGCGGCTTGTGTACCTTTTCGACGACTTCAACGATCGCCGTCGTCACTCGATCCATGCCGGTCAAATGGCCATGGCTGACTTTCTGGCGTTTTTCCGTTATGTCCTCGACAAGCGCTGATTAGGGTGCTCGACGAACCGCCAGACCAGGTTCTTATGGCATGACTGTGCGCAAGCGCCCGTATTCGGCGCTCGGCTACCTCTCCCCGACGAAGTACTTAATCAAAAGCGCCGGGCCAGCGCTTGAGCGCCCTTGCGCTCTCCACGCTGCCGCTCAACACTCAAACCCAACCGCAAAAGTCCAGATCAAACCGGCCTTCATCATGGGAAAAAGTCAGTATCGAAGTGGTGAGCCGTGCAGGATTCGAACCTGCGACCCACTGATTAAA
>JBCBBB010000111.1:0-10135 GCA_038532095.1 Pseudomonadota bacterium | reverse complement strand
GTGTATCGCGTGCCGCTTCGCGCTTATGCGGAAGAGCAGCTGAGCACATGGCTTGAGAACGATCAATTGATCGAAGCCATCCGTCAGCAGAACGCGGCTCATGCCACCCTGACACAGGCCGATATCGATCAGCTCGATCTGGATTGGCGCGCCCAGCGCAAAGAAGCGTCCAAGCCATTGATCAACGATCTTCTGGGCCGTCCGGCTTCAGAGTGGCTGCGCGGTCAGCAGGCTGATACGGCCAACTTTGTGACCGAGGTTTTTGCCATGGACAACCATGGTCTGAACGTTGCGCAGAGCGTCGAGACGTCGGACTACTGGCAGGGTGATGAAGCCAAGTGGCAGCAGACCTATGGCAATGGCTCGGGCGACATTCACATCAGTGAAGTCGAGTATGACGACAGCACGGGGTCTTATCAAAGCCAGGTGTCGATGCCGATCACCGATCCGGCGACGGGTGAGCTGATCGGGGCCATCACCTTCGGCATCAACGTGCAGTCGCTGCTTTAAGCGCAAGCACAGCGAACCAAATTGAACGGGCCGCGCGAGACAGCGCGGCCCTTTCTTGTTTTTGGCCCCACCTCTCGTCCTCGACGCCAGAACATGGCAGGTAAGGCCGGTGAAGGCGGGGAGCAGGTCATGACACTCAGGGTTGGTTGCATCGGAGCCGGGTATTTCGCCGGGTTTCACTATGACGCTTGGGCCCGCCTTGAGGGCGCTCAGCCGGTGGCTGCTGTTGACCGGGACCTGAGCCGGGCAGAAGCGACCGGCCTGGCCGCCTATGGCGACGCACGTGTTATGCTGGCTGATATCCGACCCGATATCGTTGACATCATTACGCCACCGCCCACCCATTTTGAGACGATCAGCGCCGCGCTTGAACACGCACCGAAAGCCATCATCTGTCAGAAGCCGTTCTGTCTGGACATCAAGCAAGCGCAGGCTGCGGCCGAATTGGCGGCTTCGGCTGGCGTGCCGCTTGTTATCCATGAGAACTTCCGCTTTCAGCCCTGGTACCGCGTCATCAAATCGCTGATGGACGCCGGGGAGATCGGTGATCTGTTGCAGATCACCTTCCGGCTCAGGCCGGGTGATGGGCAAGGGCCGGAAGCTTATCTGGACCGGCAGCCCTATTTCCAGCAAATGCCACGGTTTCTCGTGCATGAAACAGCGGTGCACTGGATCGATACGTTCCGATATCTGGCGGGCGCCCCGAAGCGGGTCATGGCGGACCTGCGCCAGATGAACCCATTGATCGCCGGGGAAGATGCGGGCTACATCCTCTTCGATCAGGGGGATGGTGTGCGCGCCCTGTTCGATGGCAACCGTCTTCTCGACCATGCGGCCTCGAATACGCGCTGCACGATGGGGGAGGCGCTTGTGGAGGGCACCAAGGGCACCATAAGTCTTGCGGGCGACGGCTCCGTCCGCCTGCGCGCCTTCGGAGCGCAAGACGACCGCATCGTTCTGGCGCCAACCACTGCGAAAGGTTTCGGCGGCGATTGTGTCTATCATCTACAGGCTCATGTGGTGGAGGCCCTGCGAAGTGGCACAACGCTCGAAAACACGGCAGAGGACTACCTTGCCGTCATAGCAATAGAAGACGCGATCTACAGGTCGGCTGAGGAAGGTCGCTGGGTTTCCCCTGACTACTAAGTGAATTTCGCCTTGTTCAAGGCGAGCCAGCCGAGGCTCAGGATCAGAGGGCCGGTGTTGATTGCACCGGTTTCGATCATCGCCGTGGCGTCGGAAAATCGCACGACATGGCGCATGATGTCTTCGCCTTCGGTTTCCAGCCCTGCGACGCCACCGTCTTCACCGGCAAGGTCCGCGGTCGCAACATAGCTGTAGAGGTACTCGCTATACGCACCCGGTGACGGGTAGTAGCGCCCAACGAGGTGGAGGCTCGTGGCCACAACCCCGGTTTCTTCCAGCAACTCCCGCTTCGCCGTGTCCTCCGGACCCTCGCCTGGGTCAATGCGGCCGGCTGCGGGTTCCAAGGCCCATGCATTGCTGTCACCTCGCACGAAGGCCCCGTGCCGGAACTGCCTTATGATCAGAACGCTGTCGATCGATGGATCATAGGGCAGTACGGTCACTGCGTCTCCTCCAAGGAAGGTTGCGCGTTTGACCAGCGGCCCCTCTCCGCCACCGAACTTTGGGAACTTCAGCCAATCCTCCCGCACGGCGAAGAAGTCCGTATAGGGCTGTTCAGTGCGCTCTGGGCGGACAGTGTGCGCTGCCATCTTGGGTGAGAACGGCTCAGGGGATGGCTCACGCCGCGCGCGCAGCCATGAGGCCGCCCGCACGCGGATTTGTGGGAAGGTGCGCGCTGCTGCTTCCGGGGTGTGGGTGTCTTGCAGCAGTATGTATTCCCGCGCGGCCAGGCGCGCGAGCGCTGCGTGTTCCTGCTGCCACTCCTGAAATGACCATGCGGCGCCAATGGGCTGATCGCCCTGCGCCACATAAATGTCGGCATCCACAGGGCCGTCTTCGCTTTGAACCCGGCGTGTTTCCAAAGCGTAGCCGAAGCCAAGTTCGTAAAAGTCGAGCCGGGCGCGGGCGGCGTCCTTTGGCGACACCAGGATGCCGGGTGCCTTTTGGCCCGGTGTTGCTACAAGGGTTGGATAAGCCTCGCCGTCCACCCAGTGGACGCGTGCATCTTCCAACTTGGCCGGGCGCGCCGCAAAGGGCGCGCCGGAGACGATTTCATAGAGTTCAGGGTCGAGAAGGGTCCCGAACAGGAAGACCGGTCGGGTCAAGACCAGCGTCGCGCAAAGTACTCTGTCAGCCAGGAGACGAAGATCGCACCGATCAACGCCGGGATCACGACTTCCTGCACAGCGGCCAGCTTGGCGTACTCAACGTACAGCGCCGCCATTTCCTGCAATGCTTCCACCGGGCCGTCATAGTACATCTTGATCGACCGTTGCAGCATCTCGTAGCCGGACCAGACCAAAAGGCTCCAGAATACGGTGGCGGCCAACGTGGTCAGCCCGTAGCCGAGCGATTGTTTGTACGTATGTCCAGCGCCCTTGCCCATGACACGCCAGCCCATCAGCAGACCAACGATTGCGTTGATCTCGGAGAGGCGACTGACATTCGTGCCCTCTGGCAACAGGGGCTTGATCAAGTCTGAGATAAAATAGGCCAGCGCCATGAAAGTGATTGCGCCGATCAGTTTTGCACCCGTAGGCATGTGTTCTATCCCGGTTTGGTTACCGTTATTTGCGTCACATCGATACAACCGGAGTGAAACCCCGCGGCGCAAGACGTGAGATAGAAATTCCACATACGTCTGAACCGACCGTCGAATCCAAGCAACGCCACATCATCCCACCGCTGGTTGAAGGTTTCGTGCCAGCGACGAAGAGTCTGTGAATAACTCTCACCAAATTCGATCGATTTCATGACATTCAGGCCAGCTTTTTCAACTTCTTGGCGCAAAACGCTGGGGGACGGGAGCATGCCGCCCGGGAAGATATATTTCTGAATAAAATCAACAGACTTACGGTAAATCTCGAAGCGGGCGTCTTCGACCGTGATGATCTGCAATGTCGCATTTTTGCCCGGTTTCAGCCGTTCTCTGAGGCTATTGAAGTACACAGGCCAATATTGTTCACCGACCGCTTCGAACATTTCGATCGAAGCGATGCCGTCATAGGTGCCGCGCTCATCACGGTAGTCTTGCAGCTTGAATTCCACCTGATCGGACAGCCCGGCCTTTTGTATCCGGCTTGTCGCATAATCATACTGTTCTTGGCTGATTGTTAACCCGGTGACTTTCAGACCACGTTCCTTCGCAGCATATTCCGCGAATCCACCCCAGCCGCAGCCGATCTCAAGCACGTGATCTCCGGGCTTTGCGCCCATCTGGTCGACCATGCTTTTGTACTTGGCGGTCTGTGCGTTCTCCAAGCTTTCCTGCCCGGTCTCGAAGATGGCCGAGGAATAGGTCATCGTATCGTCGAGCCAGAGCCCGTAGAACGCGTTCCCAAGGTCATAGTGGTAAGAGATGTTCTTGCGGGCGTTTTCTTTGGTGTTGCGGTTCATCCAGTGACGCAAGCGTTCCCAGATGCGCACCAGCTGCATGCCCGCGAAACTGTCATAGGCATCGTTGTTGTCGGCGTGGACCACATCCATGAAGGCTTGCAGGTCGGGTGTGGACCACCAGCCTTCGAGATAGGCGTCGGCCATGCCCAGATCCCCTTCGCGGATCAGGCGCGCGAAGGTGTCCGGGTTGTGCACGGTGATCTCGGCCACAGGGCCGGGGTTCGGAGCATCCACTCGGAACCGCCGCCCATCCGGCAGAACGAAATCAATGCGGCCGTTGTTGATCTTCTGCGCAAGCGAGAACGTGGCAGCGAAATAGCGCGGCAGATCGCTCTGCCCGTCGAGCGTTGTGATCGGGTTCATGTCCCACCTCCCCCGGTGTTTGATGTGAGTGTAAGACAAAGTTGACGGCTATCAACCCCCTCGCAACACACGGGAAATTGAGCGGGTTGCCGAACGTCGGTATGACATCGGTATCGCGTCGGTATTACGTCGGTGCATTGAGCAGACGTTGGAACACCTTGGGGAGTTCCTCGGGCAGGTCTTCGGCGATCAGACCGGGACCAAAAGACAGCGCGCATTCGGTGTGAAGCCAGGCCGCGGTTTCCGCCGCCTCCATTGGAGGAAAGCCGCGCGCGAGAAGGCCGGTGATGAAGCCCGCCAGCACATCGCCCGAGCCTGCGGTGGCGAGCCATGGGGTGGCGCGGTCATAGGCGCTGGAGTTGATGGAGCAGCGCCCGGTCTGGTCGGCGATGACAGTATCGGGGCCTTTGAAGAGCACGGTGCAGCCCGCGCGTTTTGCGGCTTCGCGTGTGGCATCGACCTTGGAATAGGCGGGGCCGGTGGTGGCGGGGGCGTTCAGCTTTTCGGCGATGTCAGGGAAGAGGCGTTTGAACTCACCCGCATGCGGGGTGAGGACGGTGTGCTCATGGGTCAGGTCGAAAAGGACTTGCGGGTTGCGTTCGAACCGGCTGAGCGCGTCGGCGTCGAGGACGATGGATCGGCGAGGGCGGCCTCCCCCTCGGTCCCCCTCCCCGTGGGAGGGGGAGGCGGTCCCGTCGGTGTTCGCGCTTCCCCCCTCCGGCGCGAGGGGGGCCAGGGGGGAGGAGCGTTTGAGGGCTTCGATGACGAGCGCTTGTGTGTCCGCCCCCAGTCCCATGCCGGGGCCGAGGCAAAGCGCGTTGAGGCGCTCATCCTCCAGCATTTCCCGCAGGCCCGGTGCGCCGTCGAGCCGCTGGCACATGATCGCGGTGACGTGTGCGGCGATTTCGCCGAGCGTGTTGGGCGGGCAGGCGAGGGTGACGAGACCCGCGCCAATCCGGAGCGCGCCGCGTGCGGCGAGGCGGGCGGCGCCGGTTTTGCCGGGACCGCCGGTGAGGATCAGGGCGTGGCCGTGGGTGTATTTGTGGTCGCCGAGTTTCGTGACGCCGATATCTTCGCGTTCGATCAGCCCGACCGTTTGGCCCGGCGGCATGCCGGGCAGCCCCCGACCGCCCCGTCGTGCCGAAGGCGCGCCACCAAGGCGCGACGAGGGGGCTTCAACTTCACCCGGCGGTCGAGGGCCACCCTTTAAGCCGATATCTTTGACGATGAGTTTTCCGGAGCATTCGACACCATCCGCCACATAATGCCCAACCTTGGAAGCATGAAACGTCACGGTAAGCTGAGCTCTGGCAGCATTAACGCCATGGGCGGGGGCAAGCCAAGTATTTGCCCGGAGTCCGCGTCCAGTCCCGAAGCGACATCTATTGCAACTGAATAGGGTGGAGTTTTCTGGTCCCAGTTTCGATCTGAGATATCGTCTGCTTGCCAAAGCATCTCCCAGATGTTTGGGTCGTCGACTGGGCGCCTCAATCCTGTGCCGACGAGCGCGTCGATTGTTACCGCTGGAAACTCGCTACATTCTTCTGAATGCGGTTTAACCTCACCTAACACCGTCCACCGCTCATAATTCACGCGCGCATCCGGGGGCAGCTTGTCGGGGTCGCCGTAGAGGAAGACCTCCACCTCCCAACCCCACTCTTTCAAGAGCCGCGCCACGACAAACCCGTCGCCGCCATTGTTCCCCGGTCCGCAAAGCACCACGGCACGATGGGAGGTCTGCTGAAGCTCCGGCCATTCCTCGAAGATCGCCTCCACGACGCCGCGCCCGGCGCGTTCCATCAGCTCCAGCCCGGTGACTTCGCCGCTCTCGATGGCGGCTTGTTCGATGGCGCGCATCTGGGCTGCGGTCAGGAGTCCCATGGGCGATCCGATTCATGTGGACAGTCTCAATTGAACTGTTTCTGAACACTTTCGCATGCACAAGCGATTCAGTTTTGCTTGCATATCGGGCGCATTGCCTAAAAAAGTAGCAAATACATAACAAACTGGGGATGTGGGGCTTGGGCTAAACGCGCTCAGATTGTGGGTGCCCGCGCCACATGGTCTCACCCGGTCAAAGCTCAGGAGGAAACGGGAACATGAAAAAGGTCGAAGCGATCATCAAGCCGTTCAAGCTTGATGAGGTCAAAGAAGCACTTCAGGAGATCGGCGTCCAAGGTCTGTCGGTTCTGGAAGTCAAAGGCTTCGGTCGCCAAAAGGGACATACCGAGCTTTATCGCGGCGCCGAGTATGTCGTCGACTTCCTGCCTAAAGTGAAGATCGAGGTCGTTCTGCCCGACGACCAGGTCGACGCGGCAATTGAAGCGATCGTTGGTGCTGCCAAAACGGACAAGATCGGCGACGGCAAGATCTTCGTCAGCGACATTGGCCAGGCCATTCGCATCCGAACCGGCGAGGCCGGTGCGGACGCACTCTGATAATCCAAACAGTCAAATCTACGGGAGAGGGTACACCCCATGAGCAAAAGTGACGTCTTGAAGACGATCAAGGATGAAGACGTAGAGTACGTCGACATCCGCTTTACCGACCCGCGCGGCAAGCTGCAGCACGTGACGGTCATGTCGGACCAGGTCGACGAAGATTTCCTTGATGAAGGCTTCATGTTCGATGGCTCGTCCATCGCGGGCTGGAAGTCGATCGACCAGTCGGACATGAAACTGATGCCCGACACTGAAAGCGCCTATATGGACCCGTTCTTCGCAGAGAAGACGATGGCGGTGCATTGCTCGGTTGTCGAACCGGACACTGGCGAAGCTTATGAGCGCGACCCGCGGTCGACCGCTGAAAAGGCTGAGGCCTATCTGAAGTCCTCTGGTATCGGCGATGTGTCGTATTTCGGACCGGAAGCGGAATTTTTCCTGTTCGACGACGTGAAGTATTCGACCGAGATGAACAAGGTGTCCTACGAGGTCGATGCCATCGACGCGTCCTGGAACACCGACACGGATTACGAGATGGGCAACATGGGCCATCGTCCGGGCGTCAAAGGTGGTTACTTCCCGGTTCCGCCGGTTGATGACGGGCAGGACATCCGCTCGGAAATGCTTTCGACGATGAAGCGCATGGGCATGGCCGTCGACAAGCATCACCACGAGGTGGCGTCCTGTCAGCACGAGCTGGGCCTGATCTTCTCGAGCCTGACCGCGCAGGCGGATCACCTGCAAAAGTACAAGTACGTGATCCACCAAGTGGCGCATGCCTATGGCAAGTCGGCCACCTTCATGCCGAAGCCGATTGCCGGCGACAACGGCACAGGCATGCACTGCAACATGTCGATTTGGAAAGACGGCAAGCCGCTCTTCGCGGGCGACAAATATGCCGATCTGTCGGACGAAGCACTGTACTATATCGGCGGTATTCTGAAGCACGCGAAAGCGCTGAACGCTTTCACCAACCCGTCTACCAACAGCTACAAGCGTCTGATCCCGGGCTTTGAAGCGCCGGTTCTGCGCGCGTATTCGGCTCGGAACCGATCGGGCTGTGTGCGTATTCCGTGGACGGAAAGCCCGAAAGCCAAGCGTGTGGAAGCCCGCTTCCCCGACCCGTCGGCGAACCCGTATCTCTGCTTTGCGGCGCTGCTGATGGCTGGCCTTGACGGCATCAAGAACAAAATCCATCCGGGCGAGCCGATGGACAAGGACTTGTACGATCTGCCGCCGGAAGAGCTGGAAGGCATCCCGACCGTCTGTGCAAGCTTGCGCGAAGCCATGGACGAGCTGGAAGCCGACATGGACTTCCTGCTGGCCGGTGACGTGTTCACGAAGGACCAGATCGAAGGGTACATGGAGCTCAAGTGGGAAGAAATCTACGCCTACGAGCACACCCCGCACCCGATGGAATTCAAGATGTACTACAGCTGCTGACTCCTCCCTGTTAGCGGACTGACCGACTGGGGCGCCTCTGGGCGCCCCTTTCTTTTTGGCTGCCACGCTGGCTGGTTAACGATTTGACAATGATGGTCCGGCAGGAGCGGAACATCATGCAACGCAAGGCATTCGTGCATATAGGGGCGCCGAAAACCGGGACGACCTCGATACAGGCGGCGTTTTCCCGGTCGAGCGCCGCGCTGCGTGATGCTGGTTTCCACTATCTTGAGGGTGAACGAAAACACTCCGAACGTCTGGCGCTTGCCTTCTGGGCGCCGGAGGATGCGGACCGCCTTGCCTCCATGCACAGCTTTGACGATGTAGCCTTTGATCAGGCTTACCATCGCGATCAGCTTGCTGAGGAACTCGACGCGCAAGCGCATCGCCACATTATCGTGTCAGCGGATGAATTGACGGAGCTTCGTTCGGATGAACGGCAGGCGTTTCTAGGGTTTCTGGAAGAGCGATGCGATGAAGTGCATGTGATTGCCTATGCGCGGGAGCCCCAGAGCTGGATGCACAGCGCAGGTCAGCAGGCGATCAAGTGGTCCGGGGCGACCTTGCCGGACTTGTTCGACCGACCGCGCTTGCCGCGTTATCGTGCGCGGTTCGCGGGGTATCGGGAGGCTGTGGGGCCGTCGCGTTTCCATCTTCGGCTGTTTGGCGCTGTCGATGTCGTCGCAGATTTTGCCAATGCCATCGGCCTTCCCGAGGGTGTCGTGCCGCCGTCTATCCGCCAGAACGAGGCCTTGTCCAAGAGTGCTGGCATTGTCCTTGCGGCCATCAATGCGCAGCACCCGCCTTTTATTGAGTGTCGTCACAACCCGTTTCGTGCCTTTGGTCTGATCAAGGGGTGCACGCTTCCCGGCATGGCGTTCAGGTTGCCGCGGGAGACGATTATCGACGCTGCTATGGTGTTGGAGGACGACCGGGACTTCATTCACGGCGTGTTGGGAGAAGCGGTGTTTCCAAAGACGGAGCTGCCTGACACAGCGAGGGCGGCGTGGTTGGATACATCCTTTGGCCCGCTTCAGGCCTTTGCGCAATCCTTTGGTGAGGCGCTGCGTTCCGCGCAAAATGAGCGTGCTATTCGGCTTTACCTAACGGCACTGCGCGCTGAACAGGCCGACCATGACAGCCTTCTTGAGCGGGCCGCACTGCTTGCGACAGATCGCTGGACCTTGGGTCAGATCGCAGAACGGGCCGTTGAGACAGGGCATCCGGGGCGCGCAGCGATCTTTGCCAAACAACAGTTGATGCGTCGCATAGAGGCGCCACAGCAAGGCGAACCGCCGCTGTCCCACGGAAACCCCTTTGACCGATACTGGCGGGCAGACAGCGTGGTTCGGGTGGGAACATGTCCAGAAGAGCCTTTTCGTGCATCACCCCTGTGTGATTATGAGAGAACGTGACTTGGCTTGTGCAATTGTGCTCTTATCTATCATAAGAATGGAGCACACCGGATGCGCCAGCACGGCGCTACCCATGAACATGGAGGACAGCGTGAAAGACACGACGCTCGCACTTCGCCGGACCAACCCAATCCACTACGTCTGGCCAATTATTCTCGGCGTCGCGCTTTTGCTGGCGCAGACGCTTGCTGCCGCGGCTCAGTCGCGGCCGGATACATTCGCTGACCTCGCTGAACGGATCAGCCCATCGGTGGTGAACATCACCACGTCCACCACCGTGGCGACCAATGCTCAACCCGGTCCCGTGGTTCCGGAAGGCTCGCCTTTTGAGGACTTCTTCCGCGACTTCATGGATCGCAATGGTCCCGACGGGCAGCGCCCGCGCCGCAGTCAGGCGTTGGGATCGGGTTTTGTGATCTC
>JBCBBB010000110.1:0-10262 GCA_038532095.1 Pseudomonadota bacterium | reverse complement strand
GGCCGGCTTGCCATGGATCGTTCCTGTGGTGGTGTCGACACCGGCGATCCCGTCATATGCTTCGCTTGGGAAGACCCGGTGATGGTGTCCGGTCAGCAGGGCGTCGATACCATCGACCATTGCAAGCGGCACGGAGGCGTTTTCCATGCCTTCGACGTAATCCTCAGGGCCAATGCCGGAATGCGAAAGCGCGACAATGATTTCGGCCCCCTCCTCTCGCATTTGCGGAACATAGGCCTTTGCGGTTGCAACGATGTCGCGCGCGGACACGTTGCCTTCCAGATGTCTGCGATCCCAGTTCATGATCTGCGGCGGTACAAAGCCGATCAGGCCCACCCGGATTGGATGTGTGTTCCCTGCGCCATCGGTCAGCATACGGTCCAGAATGACATATGGTTTGACGAGTGTTTCATCCTGGGTCGGCGTCGCTCCCAAGGTTTTGGCGACATTTGCGGAAACGACCGGGAACGCGGCGCCCGCCAGCGACTTCATGAGGAAATCAAGCCCGTAGTTGAACTCATGGTTGCCAAGGGTCGACGCGTCGAAACCAAGCGCGTTCATTGCCGCGATGATCGGGTGCATGTCCCCGTCTTTCATGCCCCGTTCATACGCGATGTAATCACCCATGGGATTGCCTTGCAGGAAATCTCCATTGTCGATCAGAAGTGCATTCGTGGCTTCCGACCTGATGTCCGCGACATGGGCTGCGGTGCGTGCAAGACCAACGGTGTCGACCGCGCGGTCGGAATAATAGTCATAAGGGTAGACATGCACGTGCAGGTCGGTCGTTTCCATGATCCTGAGATGGGCCTGTCCGGCGGCGGCAAAAGCCGAGAACGGGTGCATGCCCGCCAGCACGGTTCCGGCGGACGCCGCGGAAAGAAACGTACGTCGGGTCATCGGTGGTGCATGCCGTCTCATGGTTTTCTCCTGATGGACTGGGTGTGTGCTTTGTCTTTGAGCCTACACATGGGCTTTGATTCTGTACCAACAGATTCTCCGCGTAGCCGTGATGAGTGGAACCTTGCCAATGCATGCGTCTGATCGTTCGCTTGGTTGTCTCAGACACCACGGGCGACTTAGGATCGGGGCTGATATGATGGAAAAGCCATGGTGAACCTTGTATCCGGTTTTGGGTCCCTTCTCGGGGTTTTGGGGTCTGACAAATCGTTCCGCCAGAACCCGATCCTGGGAAACGCGTATCTAAACGACAAGGGTCTGCACCGTAAACGGGTGCAGCTGGCAGCCGCATTGGCAAGCGGCAGACGGTCCAAAATGGCGCGCAGGCTGCCGGTTGAAGATGTCGCTGCATTCGAGCGCGACGGTTTCATTCAGAAATACCCGGCACTCCCCGTTGAAGACTTCCGGGCCTTGAAATCGGAATTGCTTGCAACCGCCCTTCCCACCAAGGAAATGCGACAGGGGCCGACCACAACCCGGATGGCGCCGCTTTCCAACAAGGTACCATTGGCGCGCGCCTATGCGCAGAGCACGCATATGCGCCGCCTCATGGGATACGCCGCAGGGCGCGCCGGTGCTCCGGTCATGTTCTTGCAAACGGTACTGGCCGATGCGGCAGAGAAAACCGCCGACCCACAAACGGCCATGCATTCCGATACCTTCCACTCGACCGCAAAGATGTGGCTCTTTCTGGAAGACGTTGGCGAAGAGGATGGGCCATTTGTCTATGTGCCCGGGTCCCATCGTTTGACGCCCGAGCGGTTGGAATGGGAGTACACGCAAAGCCTGACGGCAAAAGCTGACCCGCGTTTGCATCATTCGCTCGGCTCGTTTCGAGTGGGTGAGAGTGATTTGTCGGACCTTGGGTATGGCCCGCCCCGCCCATTTGCTGCGAAGGCCAACACGCTTATCATTGCCGATACCTATGGCTTCCATAAGCGCGCACCGAGCCACAAGGAAAACAAGCGGTTGGAACTGCACGGTTACTTGAGAAGCAATCCATTTGTCCCTTGGAACGGCCTGCAAGGAACATCCCTTCCCCTGATCGCGGAAAACCAGGCTGAGATTTGGTTTTGGTATCTCAGCCGCAGGGAGCGCAAGGGCAAACCCGGTGTCTGGAAAGACATCGGCGACGTGGTTCCTGATTTTTGATCCTATACTTTGCTGCATCAAGGGCGCGGGTCATGCGCGCCTTAGACCTTAGAGGGTGCATGCTCGCTTGGCTTAAGGGTTTGCCCGGCGTAGCGTCATATGCAGACACAGCACCAACCCAGAGACAGTATGAAGCGCGCAGAATCCAAGGAACTCGTGACCCAGGGCGTCGCGCTTCAGAAGTCGGGGCACCACCAGAAGGCCGCGACACTTTACAAGCGGGTTCTGGAAACCGATCCCGGCAATGTTGACGCAACGCACCTTCTCGGCCTGACCTTTTATCAAAACAAGGATTTCCAGACGGCCAAGGATCTGATCGGTCGTGCCCTTCAAGCTGCACCAAACGAACCTCACATCCATCACAATTATGCAGCTGTCCTTTCCATCCTTGGGGACATCTACGCCGCCGAAGGCCACCTGCGCGAAGCGATCCGGCTCAAACCGGACTACGCCGAGGCGTTTTACAACCTCTCCGCCATTATTAAACTCAGAACCTCAGATCCCTTGGTGGACCAGATCGAAGCCTTGTTGCAGAGCAAAGCGGTGTCTGACGAAGACAGGTGCTTCCTTCATTTCGCTGTTGCCAAGTTCCTTGACGACCTGAAAGAGTTCGATCGTGCCTTTGCGCATTACAAAGCAGGAAATACGGCGAAGAACGTTCAATATGACCCCCGTGTTGCCACCCGTTTCCGCGAATTGATGGCCCATGTCTGCACAGCCGACCTGCTTCAAAACCGGAACAAGGAGGCCTTCAAAACGGCACTCCCCATCTTCGTTGTTGGTATGCCAAGGTCCGGCACCTCGCTTCTGGAGCAAATTCTGGCCAGCCACAGTGCTGTATTTGGCGCGGGCGAGCTTGGCGATATCAAGCAGATATCCGACGCCCTTGATGCGCATACGGACGGTGATGTGAGCTATCCACACTCGTTGGAACTGGCCGATGCTGATGTTCTGCGTGGGCTGGCAAAATCATATATCCTCCGGCTCAAGCAGATGGCGCCCGACGCAAAAGGCATCGTGAACAAGATGCCTTTGAACTTCTGGCATGTGGGCCTGATATCGTCGCTTTTCTCACACGCGAAGATCATCCATTGCCGCCGTGACCCGGTCGATACGTGCCTTTCCTGCTATTTTCAGAACTTCACACAAGGTCAGCATTTTGCCTTCGATCTGAGCCAAGTTGGGGCGTTCTATGTAACCTATGAAAAGATGATGGAGCATTGGCGGCGCGTTTCACCGATCCCCATACTTGAAGTAAACTATGAGGACCTGGTCGAGACGCCCGAGGCCGTCTCAAAAGAAATCATCGCGTTCCTTGGGCTCGACTGGGAACCGCAATGCAGCGCACCGCACCTGACCGACAGAAGCGTCCACACCGCAAGCCGGTGGCAAGTGCGACAGCCCATCTATCGCTCATCCCGCCAAAGGTGGCGCCGCTACGAAAAGCATATCAGCCCGTTGCTGTCTGCCCTGTCCGGCTAAAGCCCCGCCCGCCTAAGCGGGAACAGCCGCGATCACACAAAGATGAAGTCGGCATCGTCGATCAGTACCCCGTCGAGCCCGGAAAGCGTAACGGTCGTGCCGTTGTTGAAATCGATGACCTTATCGGCACCCACGTCGCTGATTGTGAACCCGCTGGTGTCTGCCACACCAAGCGCGGATACATCGATCAGGTCTCTTCCGTTCTCGAAGTCGGTGATCACGTCATCGCCTTCGTTTACATCGAAGACAAAGACATCACTAGCAAAGTCCGCGGCCACACCATTGCCGCCGGTCAGGGTATCGTTCCCAACACCGCCGATGATCCTGTCCGCCCCCGTACCACCGGAGATGTCGTCATCTCCGGCCTTCCCGTCCAGAATGTCCGGACCGAACAGAGCCGAATTGAAGACGTCGTCACCGGACGAGCCGTAGAAGAGCGTTTGCGATCCGTTTGATGCTGTCGCATTGGCGGTCAGAACGCCCTCGATGTCTGCGTCCCCGTCAATGTTGGTGAAGTCGAGGGTCCAATCCGTTCCGCTGCTCACGCCAGTGACGGCAAAAGCCACATCCGCGTTTGCTAACGAGACTGACCCGGCTTCTAGGAACACAAAACTGTCGCCAGCACTTACATCGAAGCCGCCCTTCTCAAAGATCAGAACGCCCGAGTTGAACGTGGCGCTCCCGGAAATGTCGTAAAGATCGATCGCTCCAGCCGTGTTGTTGAAGTTGAATTCAATCTCTGTGCCGTTGCCCACCACAACATCGCCGTCATGAACAAACGTTGTGATCGCGTTACCTACCGCAAACGTCATGTCGACGTCTTGCAGGGAGAGGTCTCCGACGAAGGTGCCATCGGCTTCAAAGACGACAGTGTCCAAGGACAGCGTGCCGGCGGCGCTGTTGTCCAGTGTTCCACTGTTTGCGATTGAAAGAGTTGCGCCTGTGACGGTGAATGTGCTGCCTGTGGCGTTGGTGAGGTCGCCTGCGATGGTGATGCGGGCGTCGTTGGTGGCGGTGATCGAGCCTCCGGCGTCGTTCTGCACCGTGGACGTGTCGGCCAGGGTCAGCACGCTGCCGGTGCCGTCGACGCTCATCGTGCCGCTGTTCTGGAAATCGACAGTGGTGCCGCCGAAGAAGCTGCTGACGGTGATGTCATTGCCGCCCGAGGCCGAGACGCTGCCGCCCTGCAGGAAGCTGCCGTTCCAGGCGATGAGCGAGACCAGGTCGGTGGTGCCGGCGGCGTTGGTGAGGGTGCCGCGGAAGTCGACATTGGCGCCCTCGGTGAAGCCGCCGAGGCGGCCGGCGCCGTTCTGCACGGTCACGCCGCTCTCGAAGATCAGCGTCTCGCCGGCGGCGCCGGTGAACTTGATGTCGGAGGGGTAGACCGAGGCCAGGTTGATCGTCAGATCATCCACGGTGTCGGCGTCGAGCCACTCGACGGCGGCGGTCCCGAAGTTCGAGCGCACGAAGTTGATCGTGCCCGGGCTGACCCCGTCCGAGGCGAGCACCTTCGCGCCGTTCCGGAACTGCACCGCGATCGAGTTGGTCAGTGCCAGATCGCCCTGCACCTCGACATTGTCGAAGATGGCATCGAAGGTCGAGTAGTTCGAGATCGTCACCTGCGCGGGATCGTCAAACTGCAAAACACCCCCCGCAACACCCCCGCTCACCGTCCCGCCAGACAGGTCGAGCGTGGCGTTGAGGGTGTCGACATCGAAGGTCGCGCCTTCCAGATCGAGATCGCCATTCGGTCCCGCCACCTGCACAACATTGCCGGCCCCGGTGAAGGTGAACTCAGAGAGCAGCGACGCCAGATCGAGCGTGGTGTTGAGTTCGAGCTCTGCGCCATTGATCAGTTCGATGGTCGCACCCGGGTCATTGGACACGGTGCCGGTCAGCCCCAGCGTTGCGCCTGTGACGGTGAATGTGCTGCCTGTGGCGTTGGTGAGGTCGCCTGCGATGGTGATGCGGGCGTCGTTGGTGGCGGTGATCGAGCCTCCGGCGTCGTTCTGCACCGTGGACGTGTCGGCCAGGGTCAGCACGCTGCCGGTGCCGTCGACGCTCATCGTGCCGCTGTTCTGGAAATCGACAGTGGTGCCGCCGAAGAAGCTGCTGACGGTGATGTCATTGCCGCCCGAGGCCGAGACGCTGCCGCCCTGCAGGAAGCTGCCGTTCCAGGCGATGAGCGAGACCAGGTCGGTGGTGCCGGCGGCGTTGGTGAGGGTGCCGCGGAAGTCGACATTGGCGCCCTCGGTGAAGCCGCCGAGGCGGCCGGCGCCGTTCTGCACGGTCACGCCGCTCTCGAAGATCAGCGTCTCGCCGGCGGCGCCGGTGAACTTGATGTCGGAGGGGTAGACCGAGGCCAGGTTGATCGTCAGATCATCCACGGTGTCGGCGTCGAGCCACTCGACGGCGGCGGTCCCGAAGTTCGAGCGCACGAAGTTGATCGTGCCCGGGCTGACCCCGTCCGAGGCGAGCACCTTCGCGCCGTTCCGGAACTGCACCGCGATCGAGTTGGTCAGTGCCAGATCGCCCTGCACCTCGACATTGTCGAAGATGGCATCGAAGGTCGAGTAGTTCGAGATCGTCACCTGCGCGGGATCGTCAAACTGCAAAACACCCCCCGCAACACCCCCGCTCACCGTCCCGCCCTGAATGTCCAGATTGCCTTCAATCTCCAGACGGCCTTCCGTTTGAAGAGTGCCAAAGGCATCGACGTTCAGTTGGGCTGCCGAGCCAACTGTGGAGAAATCCTGGAGTGACAGTGTCCCGCCACTGATTGTGAGCGTTTCGTCGATCAGGTCGAGGGATGTGATCTCGGTCGTTCCGGTGGTGTAGGACACGGTTCCGGGTTGATCGTTGATGACGACAAAGTCATCCGATCCCGGCAATTGATCGTCGGACCAGTTCTGGGCGGTATGCCAGGAACCGTTGTTGGACTCATTGTCCCAAAGCGCCGCATTGGCGATGGTGATCGAGTAGACTTGGTTCGAGGACGTGGCCGTGCCATCGGAAACGGTGAAGTTGAATGTATCCGTTCCGGTCGTCGCGGATTGTTCGATGTAAATTACGTCGCCCTCGGTCAGCTGGGCCTGTGTGAAACTCGTGATTGCCACACCTGGATTGCTCAGAAGTTCCAGCTGGCCGATGAACGGCCCGCTGGCGACGGTGTACACGATTTCGGTTGGATCATTATCGGGGTCGCTGGTTTGGAGCGTATCGGTGAGGACGCGTGTTCCGCCTGCGCGCACCACTGTGCCTGTGTTGACGTCGAGCGATGGCGCATCGTTCACGCCGGTGAGTGTGAGCGTTGCAGTCGAGGTGGATGTCGCGCCTTCGTCGTCTGCCATCGTGTAGTTGATGGTGACCGTCGTGGTTTCACCGGCGTCGAGCGCGTCGAAATCCGTTCCAGGGTCAAACTCGATTTGGTTTGCGACGACAGACGCATTTCCATCCTCAATCGCAGACGCGGTTTCGATCACGAAGGTTGTTGGATCATCGCCCGGGTCTGCGTCGGTATCGTTGGCCAGCACATCGAGTGTCAGAACCTCGTTCTCGGTCCCGCTGCCCGTGTCCGTGTTGGCCACTGGTGCCGTGTTGTCGGTCCCTGTCACTGTAATTGTCACGGTTGATGTGGATGTCGCGCCTTCATCGTCCTCCATCGTGTAGGAGATGGTAACGGTGGCGCTGTCACCGAACGCCATGCCCTGGAAGTCGGTGCCCGGATCGAACCGCAACTGGTTGCCGACAATCGAAACCTCTCCGCCGGAAGTCACGGCGCCTGTGACCTCGTCAATCGTGGCGTCCACGAGTACGAAGTTGGCTGCATTGTCCCCGGCATCGGCGTCGGTGTCATTGCTCAATACATCGATCGTCAGGGTTTGGTTGTCCGTGCCGTTGTCGCTGTCCGCAAACGCGACCGGGGTGTCATTTGTTCCGGTTACGACGATGGTCGCGACGTTGGAGCGCTCTATGCCGCCAGTGTCGGACATCGTGTAAGACACGGTGATCGTTGCTGTTTCACCGGTGTTTAGAACATCAAAGTCCGTTCCCGGCTCGAATTCGAGTTGGTTTGCGACGATGTCAACGGACCCTCCGGACGTGACCGCTCCGGATACGTTGGTGATGGCAACGCTGTCGAGCGAGAAGGTCGCCGGTCCATCATCAAGGTCGACATCCGTATCATTGGCCAGAACGTCGAGACTGAGCGTCTCGTTTTCCGTGCCTGCACCATTGTCCGCGAAAGTGACCGGCGCGTCATTGACGCCATTTACAGTGATCGTCACGGTCGACGCGGACGTCGCGCCATCGTCGTCCGACATGATGTAGTCAACAATGACAGTTGCGATGTCACCTGCATCCAACTCATTGAAATTTGCGCCGGGGAAAAAGCGGAAGCTGTCGGAGGTAAAGAGCGACACGCTCCCGCCGGTGGTGCCACTCAAACCGGTCACACTGTCGATGCTGACATCGTCGAGCGAGAATGTGGCGGGTTCGTCACCAATGTCAGGGTCAGTGTCGTTTGCCAATGGAAGCACAACGAGAACTTCGTTTTCTGTGCTCGACACCGTGTCGGGAACGGCCGTGGGGGCTACGTTTCCTGAGTTCAGGGTGATTGTTACTGTCGACGTCGATGTTACGCCTTCATCATCCGACATCTCGTAACTTATCGTCACCGTCGCCGTGTCGGTGATCCCGAGCGCATCGAAATCGCCGTTTGGATCAAACTCAAGCTGGTTGCCGACGATGTTGACAAGGCCGCCTGTCGTCACCGCGCCGCTGACATCTGTGATCGTGGCGTCATCGATCGAGAAATTGGCAGACGTATCGCCTGCGTCGACATCGGTATCATTGGCCAGCACGTCGATCGTGAGGACTTCGTTCTTCGATCCCGACACGGAATCCACTGCCGCCACCGGGGCGTCGTTTGCCCCGAGTACAGTCAGAAGAAGTGTCCCGGTGTCGGTCGCACCCTCATCGTCCGCGACAGTATAAGCGATCTCGACGATGGAGCTGTCCCCACTGTCGAGTTCGTCAAAACCTGTTTCCGGAGTAAATTCCAGTTGATTTCCAACGACATCGACCGAACCGGCAAGGGAAACCGTAAGGCCCGATGCAGACACGACATTCCCACTGACAAGCGTGAAGTTTGTCGGGTCGTCCCCGGCATCCAGGTCTGTATCATTGGCAAGAACGTCTACCGTAACCGTTTCGTTCTCGGTGGACGTGGCGCTGTCATCCACGGCAACGGGTGGGTTGTTGTTCGTCCCATTGACCGTGATGGTGACGGTTGACGTCGATGTTGCGCCTTCGTTGTCGGACATCTGATACGTAATGACGACTGTCGCCGTTTCGCCTTCGGCCAGGCTCTGGAAGTCTGTACCTGTGTCGAACTCGATCTGGTTTCCGACAATGCTGGCAGTGCCACCCGTTGTCAGAGCGCCAGATACAGCCACATCCGTGATCGCATTCAGGCTGAAGTTCGTCGGGTTATCTTCACCATCGACATCCGTGTCATTTGCCAGAACATCGATGGTGATGGTTTGGTTGTCCGACGCGCTCGCCGTGTCCAGCACCGCGACCGGGGCGTCGTTGACGCCTGTCACGGTAACAGTTGCGGTGGATGAAGACGCGGCGTCTTCATCATCCGACATCACGTAGTCGATCGTGACCGTTGAAACCTCGTCGGTATCAAGCGCGTCAAAGTCAGTGCCGGGATCAAACTCAAGCTGGTTGCCCACGACCGACACAGTTCCACCGGTCAGGAGTTCACCCGTGACCGATTGAATGGCGACCGTGTCGAGTGAGAAATTGGCCGGCGTGTCGCTTTCGTCCTGATCAAGATCGTTTGCGAGGACATCAATGGTAACAACCTGGTTTTCCGTACCGCTGCCGGAATCTGTCAGAGCCAAGGGTGTGTCATTGGTTCCGGTGATCGTCACAGTGACCGTGCCGGTGGATGTCGCGCCCGAAGCGTCAGACATCACATACGAGATGGTCGCTGTCGCTGTATCGAGGGTATCAAGCTCGTTGAAACCAGGCCCTGGGATGAACTCAATCCGGTTGGCATCGATGGAAACAGAACTGCCAGTGATGCCATCTGCAACTCCAACCACGTCCTCCAATATGGCGGCGTTCAGGACAAAGTTCGCTGGTGCGTCATCGCCATCCACGTCGGTGTCATTGGCAAGCGCGTCGATGGTCAGCGCTTCGTTCTCTGTGCCTGCTGCGGTATCGTCATTGGCAACAGGCGCGTCGTTTTCGCCGGTCACGGTAATGACCACCGAGGCTGTGCTGGTCGCGCCGTCATCGTCGGACATTGTATAGTCGAAGGTCACCGTCGCGGTGTCGCCATCATCGAGCGCATCGAAATCTGTGCCTGGTTCGAACTCGATTTGATTGCCAACAATGGAGACCGTGCCACCTGTCGTAACGCCTCCTGTCACGACAACGTTGTTGAATGTGTCGACCGTCAACGCCGCCGGGCTGTCATCCGGGTCGGTATCATTGGCGAGCACATCGAGCGTGAACGTTGCGTTCTCTGTTGTCGTGTCGCTGTCGAGGGTTGCAATGGGCGGCTGGTTGGGACTGTGCAGTGCCAGTGACTGTAATCGTGGCCGATGAATGTCCGTCTTCAGGGAGTTTTGAACAGAAGGCGGCCTGAACTA
>JBCBBB010000109.1:0-10306 GCA_038532095.1 Pseudomonadota bacterium | reverse complement strand
GCGGTTGCGGTTGTCCGTCATGGCTTCGACGATGACGGCGACACCGCCCGGACCGTACCCTTCGTAGCGGATTTCCTCATACTCGTCGCCTTCCCCGGCCTCAGACTTTTTGATTGCCCGCTCGATCACGTCCTTGGGTACGGATTGCGACTTTGCTTCCTTCACCGCCAACCTAAGACGCGGGTTCTTATCCGGGTCCGGATCGCCCATTTTTGCGGCGACGGTGATCTCTTTTGATAGCTTGGAAAACAGCTTTGAGCGGGCCGCGTCCTGCCGCCCCTTTCGGTGCTGAATGTTTGCCCATTTTGAATGGCCTGCCATACCACCCTCCCTCACGATGTCCCGGTGCGCCGCCCATATACCCAAGGTTGTTTCCGGCTTTCAATAGCTTGCGGACATAGGAGTGTGACGCGACATAGTTATGGCGGGATATGGAGATTTATTCGATTTCTTAGTAAGTTACCCTAATCGGCAATTAGCAGGGCGAATGCAAAACATCGATTTTGAACGCCTCAAGAACAGGCGGGGCGTCCCACCGCGGTTTTCGGAGCGTCCGCGGTTCATGATCTGAACTTGATGCATGAAAATGCGCACAAAAACGCGGCAAGCGTCCAGAAATTTGGGCGACGCCTCCGTCGTTGACATAGCACCCGTTTGAACTGGGCTTTACTCCGCGATCCGCACCAGCGCGTGACGTTTTTTCCCGGCCGACAGCTTGATCGGTTCTGCAAGCGCGCCGGCATCCACCATATGCCCGGGATCGGTCAAAGGCGCGTCATTTAGGCGCGCGCCATTCTCGGCGATCAGGCGTTTCGCTTCCTTGCCGGATTTCACCAAACCAGAGCGGACGAAGAGCTGCACGATGGACAGGCCCTCTGCCAGGTCCGCTGCGGTCAGGTCAAGCGTGGGCAAGTCGTCCCCGACCCCGCCCTTTTCAAACACTTCGCGCGCGGTGGCTTCGGCCGTCTCGGCCGCATTCGCACCCCGGCAGAGCCCGGTGACAGCATTGGCCAGAATGATCTTGGCTTCATTGATCTCCGCCCCGCCCAAAGCGCCAAGGCGATCACATTCGTCCAGCGGCAATTCGGTGAACATCTTCAGGAACTTGCCGACATCAGCGTCGTCCACGTTCCGCCACCACTGCCAGAAGTCATAGGACGACATCATATCTTCGTTCAGCCAGACAGCGCCGTCAGCCGACTTGCCCATCTTCTTGCCGTCCGAGCGCGTCACCAGCGGCGTCGTCAGCCCGAAGGCATCCGCAGCTTCGACGCGGCGGATCAGATCGGCGCCCGAGACGATATTGCCCCATTGGTCCGACCCGCCCATTTGCAGGATGCAGCCGTGGCGGCGGTAGAGCTCGAGGAAATCATAGGCCTGAAGCAGCATGTAGTTGAACTCGATGAAGCTGAGCGCCTGTTCCCGGTCGAGGCGTGATTTCACGCTCTCAAACGCCAGCAAGCGGTTGATCGTGAAGTGTTTTCCGATGTCACGCAGGAAGTCGATATACCCCAGCTTGTCGAGCCATTCGGCATTGTTCACCAGGGGCGAATCCGTCGGCCCATCGCCGTAGGAAATGTAGTTGGCAAAGACCTGTCGGATGCCGTCGGCATTGGCGTTGATCTGCTCGACCGAAAGGATCTTGCGCATCTCGTCCTTGCCGGACGGGTCGCCGACCTTGGTGGTGCCGCCGCCCATCAGCGTGATCGGGCGATGACCGGTCTTCTGCATCCAGCGGAGCAGCATGATCTGAACAAGGTTCCCGATATGCAGCGAGGTCGCCGTCAGATCGAAGCCAATATACCCGGTCACGGTTTCCTTGTGGAAGCGTTCGTCCAGCTCTTGCAAATCAGTGCAATCCGCCACGAAGCCGCGCGCCATGATGGTCGCGAGAAACTCGGATTTCGGGTGGTAGGTCATCGGCCCATCCATTACGTGATCTTAACGGCCCTCCTCTTACTTGGACGCGCCGGAAAGGGAAAGCCATGAGCCAATCAGAGCCGCTTTGGGCCTTAGGCGCGATGTCGGGCACCTCGCTCGACGGGGTCGATGCGGCTATGGTTTTGACTGATGGCGTCGCGGTGTTCGAGTTTGGTCCGCACCAGTACCGGCCCTACTCGGTTGCTGAACGGGAGACGATCCGGGCGGGGTTTGGCAAGCTGACGGGGCCAGAGGTCGATGCCGCCGCTGAGGTGGTCGAGACCGCCCATGCCGAGTTGCTCGATCAGTTTCAGGGCCACGAGGTCGTTGGTTTTCACGGCCAGACGCTGACCCATCTGCCCGATCAGGGCACCACCTTGCAGGCGGGCGATGGGGCGGTGCTGTCGGAGGTGCTTGGCAAAACCGTGGTCTGGGATTTCCGCTCTTCCGATATGGAGCTTGGCGGGCAAGGCGCGCCGCTGGCGCCGTTCTATCATTGGGCCCTGGCGCGTCACATCGGGGCGAAAGCGCCGCTCTGTTTCCTCAATCTTGGCGGGGTCGGGAACATCACCTGGATTGATCCGGACGCTGCCAGTCCGGATGCGAATGGCGCGTGCCTTGCGTTCGATACGGGGCCGGCCAACGCGTTGATTGACGATCTGGTGCAGGCACGATTGGGCGAACGCTATGACCGGGATGGCGCGTTGACCCTTGCGGGGTCGGTGGATTCCGGGGTGCTGGAGGCGATGATGTCCGCCCGTTACTTCGCCAAGATCCCGCCCAAGTCGCTGGATCGCAATGATTTTGCTGAATGGGCGGACCTTGTCGCCCATCTTGATGACGCCGATGCTGCGGCGACATTTGCGGCTGGCACCGCGGGGGCTGTCGCCAAGGGCCTGATCCATTGCCCCAGCCCACCCGCTGCGATCCTTGTCACTGGTGGCGGCCGGCTGAACCCAGGTCTGACGCAGGCCCTTGCATCGCGGACCGATTGCTCGGTCAAACCGGTTGAGGATGTCGGCCTGAATGGGGACATGCTGGAGGCACAGGCCTTCGCCTATCTCGCGGTGCGGGTGATGCGTAAGCTGCCGACATCGGCCCCCGGCACAACCGGGGTCGCAGCACCTGTGGGAGGCGGAAAGATCAGCCGACCCTGAACGACAGGCCGTTTTCTTGAAAAGAAAACGGGCCGGAAACTTTCAAAGTTTCCGGCCCGCTTGGAAATTAACGCGATTAGTGTGCGACGGCGCCGCCTTGTGATGCGTGCTGTGCCGCCAAACGTGCGGCTGCCGCAGCCTCCTCGGCTGCTTCATCCCACTCCACGGCTTCGGGCTCGTTGACCAAAGCCAGTTTGAGCACTTCCGAGACGTGCGTGACCGGAATGATCTCCAGCCCTTCCTTCACATTGTCGGGGATTTCCGGCAGGTCCTTGGCGTTTTCCTCCGGGATCAGCACGGTCTTGATGCCACCCCGCAGGGCCGCGAGCAGCTTCTCCTTCAGCCCGCCGATGGGCATCGCATTACCTCGCAGTGACACCTCACCCGTCATGGCGATGTCCTTGCGCACCGGGATCTTGGTCAAGACCGACACAATCGAGGTCACCATGGCGAGACCAGCCGACGGCCCGTCCTTCGGCGTCGCGCCATCCGGCACGTGGACGTGGATGTCCATCGTATCGAACTGCGGCGGCTTCACCCCAATCGACGGCGCAATCGAGCGGACATACGAAGAGGCCGCATCAATCGACTCCTTCATCACGTCGCCGAGCTTACCCGTGGTTTTCATCCGACCTTTACCCGGCAGGCGCAGCGCTTCGATCTGGAGAAGATCGCCACCGACGCTGGTCCAGGCCAGACCCGTGACCACACCGACCTGATCCTCTTTCTCAGCAAGTCCATAACGATGCTTTTTGACCCCAAGGAAATCTTCCAGATTTTCTGGTGTTACAGTGACTTTCTCATCCTCTTTCTTGATGATCTTGGTCACTGCTTTCCGCGCCAGCTTGGCGATCTCACGCTCCAGGTTCCGCACCCCCGCCTCACGGGTATAGGTGCGGATCATCTCCTTCAGCGCCGCGTCGGTCAGCTCGAACTCTTTCTCTTTGAGCCCGTGGTTCTTGACCTGCTTGGCGATCAGATGCTGGCGCGCGATCTCGGATTTCTCGTCCTCGGTGTAGCCCGCGAGCGAAATGATCTCCATCCGGTCCAGAAGCGGGCCCGGCATGTTGTAGGAGTTCGCGGTGGTCAAGAACATCACGTTCGACAGGTCGTATTCCACTTCCATGTAGTGGTCGACAAACGTGCCATTCTGTTCCGGATCGAGCACTTCCAGCATCGCCGAGGCTGGGTCGCCCCGGAAATCCTGCCCCATCTTGTCGATTTCATCGAGCAGGATCAGCGGGTTCGTCGTCTTGGCCTTCTTCAGCGCCTGGATGATCTTACCGGGCATCGAGCCGATATAAGTGCGCCGGTGACCGCGGATCTCAGATTCGTCGCGCACACCACCAAGGGAGATGCGAATGAACTCGCGCCCCGTGGCTTTCGCAACCGATTTACCGAGCGAGGTTTTACCCACACCCGGCGGGCCGACGAGGCAGAGGATTGGTCCCTTCAGCTTTTTCGAGCGCTGCTGTACGGCCAGATACTCAACGATCCGTTCCTTGACCTTTTCAAGCCCATAGTGATCGTCATCCAGCACCTTCTGGGCACGCCCAAGGTCCTTCTTCACGCGAGATTTCGTGCCCCACGGGATCGACAGCATCCAGTCGAGGTAATTGCGCACGACAGTGGCTTCGGCCGACATCGGCGACATCGATTTGAGCTTCTTCAGCTCACCTTCCGCCTTCTCGCGCGCTTCCTTGGAAAACTTGGTTTCGGCGATCTTCTGTTCAAGCTCGAGAATCTCGTTCGATTCCTCGCCGTCGCCCAGTTCCTTCTGGATCGCCTTCATTTGTTCGTTGAGATAGTATTCCCGCTGCGTGCGCTCCATCTGCGACTTCACGCGCGTTTTGATCTTCTTCTCAACCTGTAGAACCGACATTTCGCCCTGCATCAGTCCGTAAACCGCTTCCAGCCGCTCGGCGACCACCAAAGTCTCCAAAAGCTGCTGTTTGCGGTCGACCTCAATGCCGAGATGGCCAGAGACAAGATCAGCCAGTTTGGACGGCTCCTGCGTGTCCGCGACCTGGCTCAACGCCTCTTCCGGTACGTTCTTTTTGACCTTCGCGTAGCGCTCGAACTCCTCGGCGACAGAACGGAGCAAAGCGGCGACCGAATCCTCATCCCCCATCTCTTCCGAGATCGGCTCGGCATAGGCTTCGAAAAACTTGTCGTTTTCCACGTAGTCCGTGATTTTGACGCGTGCCCGGCCTTCGACCAGCACTTTCACAGTGCCATCCGGAAGTTTCAGCAATTGCAACACGTTGGCCAGAACACCGACATCGTAGATGCCGCTTTCATCTGGTTCGTCAACGGAGGGGTCAATCTGGCTCGACAGCAGGATCTGCTTGTCGTCCTGCATCACCTCTTCAAGCGCCTTGACCGACTTCTCGCGCCCCACAAACAGCGGCACGATCATGTGCGGGAAGACCACGATGTCCCTTAACGGGAGTACGGGGAAGGCATTTTCATACGATTCATTCATTCTTGCGTCCTTGAAGCTGCAAGAGGGTTCCATCCCGTAGCGGCAATGCGAGCCCTCTCCTGGCCTCTATATGTGGTGCCGTTACGTCCGGCTTCAACCATCTGCTCGTGAGCCGCAATGTGCCCCTCTGAACCGGCAGGAGCAAGCGAACAATCGTTAACAAGGGCAAAGGGACCGTCTTTTCGCCCCAACCACGAACGAACCCCGCATTGAGTTTCGACCGTTTCCGTAAAGGAAAAATTAAGTCATCCGCCGCATTTTGGCCCGAAACCCGACGTAACGAGGTCTGTGGGGGCACCGCATAGGAGCGGCGCTTGGCATGTCTTCGGCTTTGAAGGCGAATTTACATCAGGACCGGCGCAGGCTGAGTTTTGTGATCGCACTGGCTTATCTGGCCGGTGTGCTCTTCTTTTGGCGTTCGCATGTGTATCTTGGTCATGTCCACATCTCGCTCGTGACCGGTTTGATCTATGCCGTGATCGTCGGGATTGCCGCTGTTACTGTTTGTCTTTGTCTGCCGCGGCTTCGGTTCATGATGGAAGCCATGGCCATGTCACGCCTGACATTGGCTGTGACCGTCATGATGGTCCCGGACCTCGGCAAGATCGTGCTGAGCCAACCGTTCCTGATGGCGCTGATCCTGGTCGCTGGTGGCGCCTGTCTCAGCCGGTTGCTGCACGGCCGGATCGATCGCGGGCCAAAGACGTTCCTCGCTTTCGGGCCACATCACCGCCAATCCGTCACCGCGCTTGGCACGCCGTTTCAACGTGGGTTCGTCGCCTGGGTGGATGGCACAGGACCGATGCGCATCGCCGCCTGAGACTTCTTGCCAATTGTCAGGCCGCACGCCATGGTCGCGCCATGGCACCCCGCAAGATTATCATCGACACCGATCCCGGACAGGACGACGCCGTTGCAATCCTGTTGGCGCTGGCCTCACCGGAGCTTGACGTGCTCGGGATCACCGCTGTTGCAGGCAATGTACCGCTGCCCCTGACCCAGAAGAACGCCCGTATCGTGTGTGAATTGGCAGGCCGTTCGGATATCCCCGTGTTTTCAGGCGAAAGCGCACCGCTCAGCCGCAAATTGGTCACGGCTGAACATGTGCACGGTAAGACAGGGCTGGACGGCCCCCAACTGGCCGATCCGACCATGCCCTTGCAAGATATGCCTGCCGTCGATTTCCTGATCGAGACGCTGCGCCAGCATCCGTCAGGCAGCGTCACGCTGGTGCCCATCGGGCCGCTCACCAACATTGCCATGGCTCTTCAGCGCGCGCCTGACATCGCGGAACGGATTGCGGAAATCGTGCTGATGGGCGGCGCCTATTTCGAAGTGGGCAACATCACCCCCGCCGCCGAGTTCAACATTTATGTCGACCCGGAAGCCGCTGAAATCGTGTTCAGGTCAGGCATTCCTCTCACAGTTATGCCGCTCGATGTTACGCATAAGGCATTGACGACACGCGCACGCGTCGATGCCTTTCGTGCGATGGGTACGGAAACCGGGCGCATGGTGGCGGCCTGGACCGATTTCTTCGAGCGTTTCGACAAGGAGAAGTACGGATCTGAAGGCGCGCCGCTGCATGACCCCTGCACCATTGCCTATCTGCTCCAGCCCGACCTCTTCTCGGGCCGCCAGATCAACGTGGAAATCGAAACGCAGTCCGACCTCACTCGCGGCATGACCGTTGCCGATTGGTGGCGCGTCACCAAGCGTCCTGCCAATGCGCAGTTCATGGGCGATATCGATGCGGACGGGTTCTTCGGGCTTCTAACCGAGCGACTGGCGCGTTTGCCATGACACAGCTTCTGCATCTGGCCGGGGCCGCCGATCTGGACCGCGTCGCTCAGATGGTGGCCGCCTATCACGCGTTCGAGGGCATCGCGAGTGAGGAGGAGGCGCGCCGCGCCGCTCTTGTCCCGTTGCTGGAGGGATCACCGCATGGCGCGATCTGGCTGATCGGCCCCAAGATGGCGCCGGTGGGCTACATTGCGGTGAGCTTTGGCTGGTCCATTGAACTCGGTGGGCTCGACGGGGTTGTCGATGAGTTCTGGATACGCGAAGCGGTGCGCGGGCGCGGCATGGGCAGCGAGGCGCTTCTCGCCCTGCAAAAAGCGCTGCGGGATGCCGGGGTGGTTGCGCTGAGCCTTGAGGTTGCGCGCGACAACGCGGTGGCGCAACGCCTCTACCAACGGGCCGGATTTGTGCCCCGTGACTATCAGTTCATGACCTGGACGGCGTGAGCATTTTCTGAGGCAGAAAATGTGACGGAAAATGATGCATTTTCCGGCCCCGCGCCCTAGGTTCACGCTCATGAGCCTCGATCTGCCCTTCGACAATTCTTACGGTCGCCTGCCGGACCGCTTTTACACCAAGCTGGACCCCGTTCCGGTGGCAGAACCGGACCTGATTGCGTTGAACGATCCACTTTCTGAACAACTCGGCTTGGATCCGGAAACGCTCCGCTCCCCTGAAGGCATAGCCGCCTTGGCCGGGAACACAGTGCCCGGCGGCGCCAGCCCGCTTGCCCAAGCCTATGCAGGCCATCAGTTCGGCAATTTCGTTCCGCAGCTTGGCGATGGGCGGGCTGTCTTGCTAGGAGAAGTCGTAACGCCCGACGGAGCACGCTTTGACATCCAACTGAAGGGCTCCGGCCCGACGCCATATAGCCGTATGGGCGACGGGCGGGCGTGGCTGGGGCCTGTTTTGCGCGAATACCTCGTCTCGGAAGCCATGGCAGCGCTTGGCGTGCCCACGACACGGGCGCTGGCCGCCGTCGCCACCGGAGAGACCGTGTTACGGGAAGCACCCCTGCCCGGCGCCGTATTGACCCGCGTCGCCTCCAGCCACATTCGCGTCGGCACGTTTCAGTACTTCGCGGCGCGAGACGACACGGAGGCTTTGGAGGCCCTCGTCACCCACGCGCTGGAGCGCCACCAGCCCGGTGGAGAAACCGCGCTCGACCTGCTGAACGGTGTGATTGAGCGTCAGGCCCGGCTCATTGCGAAATGGATGGGCCTCGGCTTCGTTCATGGGGTGATGAACACCGACAACATGACGATTTCAGGCGAAACGATCGATTATGGGCCTTGCGCCTTCATGGATGTCTACCACCCGCTCCGGGTGTTCTCCTCGATCGACCATGCCGGGCGCTATGCCTATGGGCGGCAGCCGGACGTGGCCATGTGGAATCTCGCCCAGCTTGCCATGGCGCTGTTGCCTTTGATTGGAGCGTCCGAGCCGGCACAAGCCGCTTTGGACCGGTTCCCGGACCTGTTCCGACAGGCCTGGTCGGAAGTTTTCCGGGCGAAGCTCGGATTGACGAGTGCAGAAGAGGAGGACGACGCCCTCGCCCGCGATCTGTTGGATCGGATGGCCGAGCAGCAAGCGGATTTCACCAATACCTTCAGCGCTTTGGGGACGGAGACTGCACGCGACGCGTTTCTGGACCCATCCAGCTTCGATGACTGGGAGAAGAGTTGGCGGGACAGGCTCGCGAAAGAAGACACGACGCCGGAAGACAAGCACTCCATGTTGCAGAGCGTCAACCCGGCTGTCATTCCCCGCACGCACCGGATCGAAGAAGCGATCCAGGCCAGTGTGGCAGACGATTTCGCGCCTTTCGAGCGGCTGTCCCGTGTTTTGCAGACCCCGTTCGCGCTGGCGGAAGAGGACGCCGACCTTGCCCGTCCGCCGACCGATGATGAGATCGTCCCGCAGACCTTCTGCGGCACCTGAACCTCACGCTTCTTCAAGCACCTTCTTGGCGACACGGAAACACTCCAGCGCCTGCGGCACTCCGCAATAGATGCCGACGACATGGATGATCGCGCGGATCTCTTCCTTGGAGACGCCATTGTTGACCGCGCCCCGGCAGTGGATTTCCCATTCGTGCATCTTACCCAGTGCACCGATCATGGCGAG
Source organism: Pseudomonadota bacterium (assembly GCA_038532095.1). Lineage (GTDB taxonomy): Bacteria > Pseudomonadota > Alphaproteobacteria > Rhodobacterales > Rhodobacteraceae > JAJDOD01. Next base: position 817 of record JBCBBB010000109.1, on the reverse strand, counting down.
GTTCATCATCGACCGCGTCTTGGCGTCGATCACATCATCGCCCCAGCCGAAGCCCCAGCACCATGCGGTCATCGCCTCCTGAAACGGCCGCGTGAAGTCATCCGCCGCCGCGAGATTCTTTTCGACATACTCTGCGCCCAGCGTTCCCTTGCGCTGTTCCAACCCTTTCAGAAACAGGTCTTCGTCAAAAAGGCTCATGGGGGTCTCCTCATCAGGTTTCGGCAGTGCCGGGGTGTTTGTCGAGCGTGTCAGCCACGTTCAGCCATTTGAGCCGTTCGGCATAGTGGCAGTGCAGATCGGGGCTGTAGTTTTGCGGATCGCCTCGCGAGACGGCATAGAGGTGGATTTCGCCGGGCCAACGCGTGGTCTCGAAGCTCAACTGCGTGCCGCAGGTCGGGCAGAAGCTACGCCGCCCGATCTCAGAAGATTGGTAGAAACTGCGTTCCCCCTGCCAGGTCACTGTCCCAGCCGTGAAGCTCATCCATGCCACCAGCGGGGCGGAACATGCCCGGCGGCAGCTTTCGCAATGGCACATCACGGTCCATTTCGGTGGGCCTTCGGTGCGATAAGTGACGGTCCCGCACAGGCACCGCCCTGTGACCGGCTCAGCCATCGATGGCCTCGCGCATCCAGCGTTGCAGATGCATGACCGGGTGCTCGGAGTTCACCCCGCCTTTTGGGTCGACCACCAACGGCCCGGGGCGGTAGCCGCGCGAGCCAAGCCCGCGTTGCACCGATTCCACGAGGTGAATGTCTTCTTCTACCGTTGTGGCGCGGTCCTGCTTGGCCAACTGCCGGATCTTTGGATCGTCCACGC
>JBCBBB010000108.1:0-10331 GCA_038532095.1 Pseudomonadota bacterium | reverse complement strand
GTGGAGGCCCTGATCGCGGCGTCCGAGACGCATGGCACCACCGATGTGATCGCCACACGTCCCGGGGAATGGCGCCTGATCCAGGCGCTGGATGACGCGCCGCTCACCATCACGCAATTGGAGGATGACCGCTTCGTTGCCTCCCACGCCGAATTCGATGCATGGGCGGAGGGTCGCAAGGAACTCCGGATGGAGTATTTCTATCGCGAGATGCGCCGGAAAACCGGGCTTCTGATGGAGGGCGACAAACCGGTCGAGGGCAAGTGGAACTTTGACCATGACAACCGGAAGCCCGCCCCCGGCTCTGTCGATTTCAGTGGTCCGATGCAGTTCACACCGGATGACATCACCGAAGAGGTCCTGGTGCTGGTCGAGGGTCGGTTTGCGGGCAACTTCGGGGAGTTGCGCCCCTTCTGGTTCGCGGTCACGCGGGAACAGGCACGGCGGGCGTTGACGCATTTCATCAAGGGCGGTTTGCCGAAGTTTGGCGATTATCAGGACGCGATGCTGGCCGATGAGCGCTTCCTGTGGCACTCAATCTTGTCGATGTATCTGAACGCGGGTTTGCTGGACCCAATTGAAATCTGTGAAGCGGCGGAGGCCGCCTATCGCGACGGGCGTGCGCCGATCAATGCGGTCGAAGGGTTCATCCGCCAGATCATCGGCTGGCGCGAATACATGCGCGGCATCTACTTCCGGGAGGGGCCGGATTACAGAGCGCGCAACGTTCTGAACCATACCCGGAAGCTGCCGGAGTTCTTCTGGACGGCCGACACGGACATGCGCTGCATCGCGCAGGCGGTGGAGCAGACGCGCGACGAAGCTTATGCCCACCATATTCAGCGGCTCATGGTGACCGGCAACTTTGCGCTTCTGGCAGGCATCGACCCGTTTGAGGTGCACGAATGGTATCTGGCGGTCTATGCCGACGCTTACGAATGGGTCGAGGCCCCGAATGTGATCGGGATGAGCCAGTTCGCCGATGGCGGGATCGTGGGCTCAAAGCCTTATGTCTCCTCCGGCAACTATATCGACCGCATGTCGAACTATTGCGGCGACTGCGCATACTCCGTGAAGACGAAGCTGGGGGAGGGGGCGTGCCCGTTCAACCTGCTCTATTGGGCGTTCCTGAACCGGCACAGGGAGCGCTTCGCGAAAAACCCCCGCATGGCCAACATGTATCGCACCTGGGATCGCATGGATGCGGATCGTCGAGAGACGATTTTGGCGGAAGCGGAGGTTTTTCTGGAAGGCTTGTAAGTCAGATCGCGTTGCGACTGCCTTTGCGGTTTGGCTTAAGCACATCCTCGAAGATGTCGGTGAACTCGACACGTTCGGTCACGTTGTGACGATAGGTTTTTTCGACAAAGGGGTTCGGTTCACCGTCCTTTTTCCAGGACCTAAAGCTTTTCAGCTTGAATGCGGTCACGAGGTAGTAGGTGTATCGAAACGCTGCTGAACGTTTTGCCAATCTGGCAGGAGATAGTTTTATCATACGCGGGACACTCTGGATTACACACGACACAAAGCAGCAACGCGTGTTGTATCTCATCTAGATCCGGCGAAATTGGGGCAATTCGCTGAAATTTCTCGGCAATTTGGTTAACGAAACCTTACTTTTCAGCAGGCTGGTCACGTATTGGTGTCAGTTGCTGTCCGATGGTTCTGCAAGCGCGCCGTCTTCCCAGACGCCCGATTGTTCTTCGCCGCTTGCATAACGGATGGTGCCTTCGCCTTGTCGTTTGCCGCGCACGAACGCGCCATCGTAGACATCGCCATTGGCATAGGTCGCAACGCCGCTTCCATCGATTTCACCGGCGGACCACTCGCCTTCATAGACGAAGCCGTCAGCCATGGTGATCTTGCCCGTGCCCTCGCGCTGACCGTTCACAAAATTGCCCTCGTAGACGGTGCCGTCCGAATAGGTGGCCACACCGAAGCCGTTGCGCTGGCCCTCGCTCCAACCGCCATCATAGGTATAGCCGTCGGCGAAGGTCATTTTGCCGGTGCCATCCATCTTGGCGTTCTTGAATTCGCCTTCATAGACCAGACCGTTGGCATAGGTGGCGACACCCTCACCTTCGATCACACCTTCGACCCACTGGCCTTCGTAGATGTTGCCGTCTGGGTAGGTGATCTTGCCGGTGCCGTGGGCGACGTCTTCCTTGAAGTCGCCTTCGTAGATCGAGCCATCGGGATAGGTCACGGTGCCCGTGCCTTCGATCCGGCCACCGCTCCACGCGCCGACATAAAGGTAGCCATCCGAGCCGGTGAACGTGCCTTGGCCTTCCCGTTGGTCGGCGACGAAATCACCTTCGTAGGTGTCGCCATTGGCATAGGTGACCTTGCCCTTGCCCTGACGCTTGCCGTCAACCAGTTCGCCTTCGTAGATATCGCCATTGGGCTGTGTCAGCGTGCCGGTGCCGTTGATCTGACCATTCGACCAACCGCCTTCATAGACGAGGCCATCGGGCATTTTCAGCGTGCCAGTGCCTTCGCGTACGCCGCGCGCGAGGTCGCCCTCGTAAACCGCACCATCCGGGTATTCGATCCGGCCGGTGCCTTCCTTGATGCCTTTGACCCAGCCGCCGTCATAGACATAGCCGTTTGGGCTTTCCATGCGGCCTTGTCCGTGGTGCAGCGCGTCTTCAAAGCCGCCTTCATACCGCACGCCGTTGGCATAGACCGCGACGCCTTCGCCGTTGATCTTGCCATCGACCCAGGTGCCTTCATAGGTGCCGCCATCGGCGAAGGTGATCTTGCCGACGCCTTCAGGCTTGCCAGCGACAAATGCGCCTTCGTAGATCGAGCCGTTGGGGAATTCGGCCCGGCCTTGTCCGAGGATCTCGCCATCCACCCATTCGCCTTCGTAGACGTAGCCGTTCGGCAGGCGGTAGGTGCCGGTGCCATGCTGCTTGCCGTCCTTGAAGGTGCCTTCATAGACACCGCCGTCGTCATATTGCTTGGTGATGATATCCTGTGCTGCAACGCTTGTCGCGCTTAGAAGCACGAAGGCCAGCAGTCCGATCCCGATCGCCCGGTTCATGGCTTTCCCCAATTCTCCCTCGGCGAGATTCTCGTCCCGCCCCTGTTCGTTCCCGTGAAACCTAAAGGACCGTCCATGCTGTCGCAACGGTTTTCCCGGGCCAGACCTTTCCCTTGCGATCAACTCTGCTAAGACCTTGGTGAACGAGGTTTTGCGCCGCGCTTCGCGCGTCGCTCCGCAGGGGCTCTGCCCCCGCACCCCCGGGATATTTTTGGGTCAATGGAGACGTGAGGCAGAGATGGGCGAGAGGTTTCGGCTCACATTGGCGCAAATGAACCCGACTGTGGGCGATCTTGCGGGCAATATGGCACTGGCAAAGCGCGCCTGGGAGGAGGGCAAGGCGGCCGGGGCCGATCTGGTGGCCCTGCCGGAGATGTTCATCTCGGGCTACCAGGCGCAGGACCTGGTGATGAAAGAGGCATTTACCCGGGACTGCATGGCGCATGTCGAGATGCTGCGGGAGGACTGTGCCGATGGCCCCGCTCTGGCGATCGGCGGGCCGCTTTTGCAGGGGGACAAGCTTTACAATGCCTATCACGTGCTGAAAGCGGGTCGTCTGGTGCGCCAGGTTTTGAAACATGATCTGCCGAACGAGACGGTGTTTGACGAGGTGCGGCTTTATGACAAGGGCCCACTTGGGGGGCCGTATGACCTGGGCGTCGTGCGCGTGGGCACGCCGATTTGCGAGGACGCCTGGCATGAAGAAGTGCCGGAAGCGTTGGAGGAATCGGGGGCGGAGATCCTCGTCGTGCCCAATGGCTCACCCTATTACCGGGGCAAGTTCGACACCCGGCTGAATGTCATGGTCTCCCGCGTGGTCGAGACCGGGCTGCCGCTTGTCTATCTCAATATGATTGGCGGGCAGGATGATCAGGTGTTCGATGGCGGGTCCTTTGTGTTGAACTCGGGCGGCGAGATGGCGCTGCGGTTGCCGGTGTTCGAAGAGTGTATCGCCCATGTCGATTTCGAGGAAACCGCCGAAGGGTGGCGCGCGCTGAAAGGCGACATCGCGGCTTTTCCGGACGCTTGGGAGCAGGATTATCGCGTAATGGTCGAAAGCGTGCGCGACTATTTCCATAAGACCGGGTTTTCCAAAGCGGTTCTGGGACTGTCGGGCGGGATCGATTCCGCGATTGTGGCGACGATTGCCGCCGACGCGCTGGGGCCAGAGAATGTGCGCTGTGTGATGCTTCCGTCGGAATACACCTCTGAGATCTCGCTGGAGGATGCGGCAGGCGTTGCGACCGCATTGGGCTGTCGTCTGGATACGGTGCCGATCAGCGGCCCGCGGGCCGCGGTGACAGAGGCGCTCGCGCCCTTGTTCGAAGGAACTGAGCCGGACGTGACCGAGGAGAATATCCAATCCCGTCTGCGGCAGGTGATCCTGATGGGGCTCTCGAACAAATTCGGTGAGATGCTTTTGACCACTGGCAACAAGTCGGAGGTCGCGGTGGGCTATGCCACGATCTATGGCGATATGGCGGGCGGCTACAACCCGATCAAGGACCTCTACAAGATGCGGGTGTTCGAGACCTGCCGCTGGCGGAACGTCAATCATCGCGATTGGATGAAGGGGCCCGCTGGCGAGGTGATCCCGCCGCGCGTCATCGACAAGCCACCCACGGCTGAGTTGCGCGAGGATCAGAAGGACAGTGACTCGCTGCCTGAATACGCCGATCTGGACGTGATCCTCGAGGCGCTGATCGACGACGAGAAGTCGGTGGCCGAGGTGGTCGCGATGGGCTTTGACCGGGACGTGGTGAAAAAGGTGGAACGCCTGATTTATATCGCCGAATACAAGCGGTTCCAGTCTGCCCCCGGGGCGCGGTTGACCAAGCGCGCCTTCTGGCTCGACCGGCGTTATCCGATTGCGAACCGGTGGCGCGATCCGTCGTGACGGAGATCGAGTTGGACCCGATTGTGACGCCAGCGGTCGGCCCCTCGCTCTATGCCTGCTCTGGCGGCCACACTGTTTGATCCATCAAAGGGTGATCAGGACAAGGTGACACGCCTTTCGCAGCCAGCGGCGGGGCCGTGGCTGTGAGACAGGTTCGGATCGGGTGACGATCTTTGGAAAGTCAGCGGCGCCGCTGCGCCCCTATGTCCAGTCTTGACGTGGCCGAGTGAGACGAGGCTTTCGCCCCGGGACAGTCGGGATGCGAGCCCCGGGGGATGGGCCGGGGCAAGGTTCGAACAGGGGCACTTTCCCTCAAACAGGTTGGAGAAACGTGACCTATGCGTACGGTGCCTGCGCCCGAAAAGTCTCATTATTCGCGCTTTGGGTTGCCAGTTTGGTCAATTTCGGCGGAATACTGGCTTGCGTCTTGTTGCGCGGCGCGCGTCGTCCTACATGGCGCGCATGAGGCGGTTCATACCATTCGTGAAATCTCCACCGGTTGTGTCGGTGCTGCGCCTGAACGGTGTCATTGCGGCAGGGACGCGCGGCGCGCTGAACGATCAGTCTTTGGCGGGTCTGATTCAGAAAGCCTTCACCAAGGGCAAGCCGGAGGCAGTTGCGCTTTCGATCAATTCACCGGGCGGGTCACCCACGCAATCTTCTCTCATTGCCGCCCGCATTCGGCGGCTTGCGGAAGAGAAAGAGGTGAAGGTCTATGCGTTCGTCGAGGATGTTGCGGCCTCTGGCGGGTATTACATCGCGTGTGCCGCTGATGAGATTTGGGTGGATCGGCATTCGATCACCGGCTCCATCGGCGTCATCTCTGCCGGGTTCGGCTTCAACGAGTTGATCAGCCGCTACGGGATCGAGCGTCGGGTCTACACGGCGGGCAAATCGAAGAGCCTGGCTGATCCGTTCCGTCCTGAGAAGGACGAGGACATTGCCCGGATCAAGCAGCTTCAGGAACACATCCACGCGGGCTTCATCGACCATGTGAAGACCCAGCGCGGCGACCGGCTGAACAGCGAGATGGAACTGTTTGACGGCTCGGTCTTCGTGGGCGACGAAGCCCTGCCGACCGGGTTGATCGATGGCGTCGGGCATCTGGTGCCGAAGATGAAAGAGATTTTTGGCGACAAGGTGCAACTCAAGCCCTATGCGCAGCGCAAATCCTTCCTGAGCAGGTTCGGCATGTCGCTTCTAGGCGATGCGATCACCGAGATCGAAGATCGCGCCGCCTTCGCGCGCTACGGGCTTTGACCGCAGCATGCTGACGAAGATCGTAACCTTGTTCCTTGTCTTCATCGCCATCCTTGGCATGTTCGGCAAGCTCTACTGGTTGCTTCCGACGCGCAAAAAGAAGACAGCCGCGCGCTGTGAAACATGCGGGCGGCACCGGATCGGCTCTGGCCCATGCGACTGCAAGAAGGGCTGACACGATGGTTTGGTTGACCGGTATTCTGGGTCTCGTGATCCTCTTGCTTGCGGGTGATCTTCTGGTGCGGGGCGCGGTGAACGTGGCTTTGCGCCTTGGCGTTCCGGCCTTGATCGTCAGTCTGACAATTGTTGCGTTTGGCACCTCTGCGCCTGAACTGTTGATCTCGATTGAGGCCGTCATGACCGGCGCGCCGGGACTGGCCCTCGGCAATGTGGTGGGCTCAAACACCGCGAATATCTTGCTCGTGCTGGGTTTCCCGGCCCTGATTGCCACCTTGCAGACGTCGGGCTCTGACACCCGAAAGAGCTATTCGATCATGATTGGCGTATCGCTGATCTTCATCGCGCTTTGCTTCTTTTCGCCGCTGACATGGTGGCACGGCCTTATCCTGTTGAGCCTTCTGGCGTTCATCCTTTGGGATCAGGCGCGGGAGGCCATTCGCCACCGCCGCGCCTTGAAAGCCGCTGCCGCCGAGGAGGAAGAGGAGGAGGTCGAAGGGGCTGAACCGGGCCTTGCTGGTTGGAAGATCGCCGTATTCATCATCCTGGGGCTGATCGGCTTGCCGCTGGGCGCAGACCTTTTTGTCGACAGTTCCATCGAAATTGCCGAGATGTTCGGCGTCTCGGACGAAGTGATCGGTTTGACGCTTGTGGCCCTGGGAACATCGCTGCCCGAGTTGGCCACTGTTATGATGGCCGCCATGCGTCGGCAGGCGGATGTCGCTCTTGGCAATGTCATCGGGTCGAACATGTTCAACCTGCTGGCCATCCTTGGGGTCACGACGCTTGTTGGGCCGATCCCTGTGACCAACCCGCTTGTGTCCTATGATCTTTGGGCGATGCTCTTCGCCTCACTGCTGATTGCGCCGTTCGTGTTCAATCGATCCATGAATATGACACGGCCGTGGGGTCTTTTGCTTTCGGTGCTCTACATCCTCTACATCATTACGGTGGTGTATTACGGATGACGGGAAACGCTTTGGTTACAGGCGCGGGCAAACGACTTGGCCGCGAGATTGCACTGTGTCTTGCCGCGCGCGGCTTTGGCGTTGTCGTGCATTACCACAGCTCAAGGGAAGACGCCGACGATGTCGTCAGGCTCTGCCGTGAGATGGGCGTGCGCGCCGAGAGTGTTGCGGCGGACCTGACGCGTGAAGACGATATGCAGGCATTGGTGCCGAAGGCTGTGGAAGCAATCGGCGGTCCGCTGTCTGTCTTGGTGAACTCGGCCTCGATCTTCGAGCATGATACGATTGAGACCGGAACCCGCGAAAGTTGGGACCGGCACATGGAATCGAACCTGCGCGCGCCGTTCGTCCTGACGCAGAACTTCGCGGCGCAGGCGCCGGAACCTGACATCGGAGGGGAGTGGAACGAACCCACTGCCCGTGCGCTGATCATCAATATGATCGACCAGCGGGTCCGGAAGCTGACGCCGCATTTTGCCTCCTACACGATTGCCAAGATGGGCCTTTGGGCTTTGACCCAGACCAGCGCGCAAGGATTGGCACCCGGTATCCGCGTCAACGCGATTGGTCCGGGCCCGACCATGCAGGGCGTGCGGCAGTCGCGAGAGCATTTTGCGGCACAGCGGGCGAACACCATTTTGGAGCGTGGCGCAGACCCCTCCGATGTCTCGCGGGCGGTGGAATACTTCCTCGATGCACCGAGTGTCACAGGCCAGTTGATCTGCGTCGATGGCGGCCAACATTTGGGGTGGGAAACGCCAGATGTGCAGGGTGTCGAGTAGGTCTGACAACGCCGTTGTAAAGCCCGTCTGACGCGAGTTGTGCACGCCCTTACGTCACTCTGTGTGGGTGTCACAAAAACTTAAACATTTTCAGGGATTTGGCTGCTGGAAGAAAAAATATCTATATAAATCAGACGCTTGATATGTTGCCTAAAAATTAGGCAAACCCCTAAAACGCATTAATTTTAAGGAAAAATCTTGGTCAGACCAGACTTGTCCATAAAGTTATCCCCAGTTTCTGTGAACAGGTTTTCTCTTGTCTCCACATGCGGATTTGTGCAGCCAGAAGAAGAATCATGAATGACACCTCAGACACCGCGCCAACGACCGGACATACGGTCATTCAGGCCTTTCTCAAGACGCTGGACGGCTCGCCCGGCGTTTACCGGATGCTCGACCAAAAGGGCGCTGTTCTTTACGTCGGCAAGGCCCGCAATCTGAAAGCGCGGGTCTCCTCCTATGCGCGCCCAACGGGTCACTCCCCCCGCATTGCGCGGATGATCCGTGAAACCGCCTCGATGATGGTGCTGACCACACGCACCGAGACCGAAGCGCTGCTGCTTGAACAGAACCTGATCAAGCAATTGAAGCCGCGCTACAACGTGCTCTTGCGGGATGACAAATCGTTCCCGAACATTTTGGTCTCGAAGGAACATGCCTTTCCGCAGATCAAAAAGCACCGGGGTGCGAAGAAGGAAAAGGGCGATTACTTCGGCCCCTTCGCCAGCGCGGGCGCGGTGAACCGAACGCTCAATCAGTTGCAGAAAGTGTTTCTGCTGCGAAACTGTTCGGACAGCACCTTCGAAAGCCGGACACGGCCCTGCCTGCTTTACCAGATCAAGCGCTGCTCTGCGCCATGTGTCGGCTATATCAGTGAAGAGGCTTACGATGATCTGGTGTCCGACGCCGAACGGTTTTTGCGCGGACGCACGACCCATGTTCAGGAAAAGCTCGCGGAAGACATGCAGGCAGCCTCCGACGCCATGGAGTTCGAGCGCGCGGCAGCTTTGCGCGACCGGTTGAAGGCGCTGACCTATGTGCAGGGCACCCAAGCTGTGAACCCGGCGGGGGTGGCAGAAGCGGATGTGATCGCGCTCCACCTCGAAGGCGGGCAGGCCTGCGTGCAGGTGTTCTTCATCCGCGCGAACCAGAACTGGGGCAATCGCGACTATTATCCGCGCACTGGGGCGGGGGCCGGTGCATCAGAAGTCATGCAAGCCTTCATCGGGCAGTTTTATGATGACAAGGACCCGCCGAAGCAGCTTTTGCTTTCGGATGCGATTGAAGATGCTGATCTGATGGCGGAGGCCTTGTCCGAGAAGGCCGGGCGAAAAGTCGAGATCCTCGTGCCGCAAAGGGGGGAGAAGAAGGACCTGGTCGCGGGTGCTTTGCGGAACGCGCGGGAAAGTCTGGCGCGCAAGATGTCAGAGACGGCGACGCAGACCAAACTGCTAAAAGGACTGGCGGAGGCGTTCGATCTCGATGGCCCGCCGAAGCGGATCGAGGTCTATGACAACTCCCACATTCAGGGCACCAACGCCGTCGGCGGGATGATCGTCGCCGGGGCGGAGGGGTTCATCAAAAGCCAGTACCGCAAGTTCAACATCAAAGACACGGAACTGACGCCGGGCGACGATTTTGGGATGATGCGCGAAGTGCTGACCCGGCGCTTCAAGCGGCTGTTGAAGGAAGACCCCGACCGACAGTCGGAGGCCTGGCCGGACCTATTGCTGATCGATGGCGGCGCAGGGCAGGTGAGCGCGGTGCATGAGGTCATGTCAGAACTGGGCGTCGAGGATGTACCTATGGTCGGTGTCGCCAAGGGTGTGGATCGGGATGCAGGCAAGGAAGAGTTCCACCGCCACAGCGGGCGCCCGTTCGCTCTCAGGCGCGGTGACCCGGTGCTCTACTTCATCCAACGCATGCGCGACGAAGCCCACCGCTTCGCCATCGGCGCCCACCGAGCGAAACGGTCAAAAGCGGTGGGGGCGACGCCGCTCGACGACGTGCCCGGTGTAGGCGCGACGCGGAAGCGCGCGTTGTTGGCGCATTTCGGCTCGGCCAAGGCAGTGAGCCGTGCGGCGCTGGAGGATCTGAAGGCGGTCGACGGGATATCCGAGAAGATCGCCGAGACGATCTATGATTACTTCCACGAGAAGGGGTGACGTAAGAGAGATGTGCTCAAGGTCTGGTTTGAGCCC
>JBCBBB010000107.1:0-10447 GCA_038532095.1 Pseudomonadota bacterium | reverse complement strand
GGCCGCGTGCTCCGTGATTCCGACGACGATCACATTGCCTTCGGCGCGGAGCCACTCATGGTCTTCGGTGTATTTCATCAGTCTGTTCCTTGTTCAGCGTTTGTAGGTGGAAGGACGGAAAGGCATATCGGCCACAGTCACGGGCATCCGTTTGCCGCGGACTTCACCTTCGAGTTGGGTCCCGGGGGCGGCGTGTTCGTTGGCGACATACCCCATGGACATCGGGGCTTCGAGCGAAGGACCGTAAGCGCCCGACGTGATTGTCCCGACACGAGCGTCGCCCGCAAAAAGCGCCGTTTCGGCCCGCATCGGCGCGCGACCATCTGGACGGAGACCGACACGACGGCGCGACGAACCGTGGTCAAGTTCGCGTAAAATACGTTTCGCACCCGGGAAGCCGCCCGCCCGCTCACCACCGGACCGGCGCACCTTTTGGATCGCCCAGTCCAACCCGGCTTCTACCGGGGTCGTGCTGCCATCGATGTCGGACCCGTAGAGGCATAGCCCTGCCTCAAGTCGCAGGGAGTCGCGCGCGCCAAGACCGATGGCGGCCACCTCATCCATGGCCAACAGGGCCTGCACGAACTCCGGTGCACTTGAATTGGGGAGGGAGACCTCGAAGCCATCTTCACCGGTGTAGCCCGACCGCGTGATCCAAAGGGTCTCCGCGTTCCAGTTCAGATCAACGGCATCCATGAAACGCGTGTCGGCAACCGCTGGAACAAGCCGCGCGAGTGCGCTTTCTGCCTTGGGTCCCTGAAGCGCGACCAGCACGCGATCCTCGACCGCGGTCACATCGCAGGTCTCGGAAAGATGTGTTCTCAAATGCGCAATGTCATCGGTTTTGCAGGCCGCATTGACCACAAGAAGCAAGTGGTCGTCTTTGCGCGCGACCATCAGGTCATCGAGAATGCCGCCCTCCTCGTTGGTGAAGAGCGCGTAGCGCTGACGCCCCTCCTTGAGCCCGAGTAAGTTCACTGGCACCAAGCGTTCTAGCGCAGCGGCGGCATCCTCAACCGATCCTGATTTTGCGGACAGCCGCACTTGCCCCATATGGCTCACATCGAAAAGCCCGGCCTGTTCGCGCGTCCAAAGATGTTCTTTCATCACGCCCATGGCGTATTGCACGGGCATGTCGTAGCCGGCGAAGGGCACCATCTTCGCGCCTTGCGCCACATGAAGATCGTAAAGCGGTGTCCGCTCAAGTTCAGGCATCGGCGCTCCTTTCATCCGGCTGATACAGCCGGGGCCGTTGCCCCCTCTGTCCTTTCGCCTGAGATCGTTATCCCTTCGGCGCCCCGATCCCGGGGTCTCTCCAGAGTGTTCGGCGCAGCACGGTCCTTTGGCCTGAGAGTTTACCGGGGCGGTTGCTCCTTCGGCACGGGGTAAAACCCGATTCTCCCGCGTTACGCCTCTTTTGCTTACGCGGGAATGCCATCGGCTGGCAAGAGCTTGTGTCAGGCAAAACGAAAGGGCAGAACCCAGCCATGCAGCAGGCTTACGTTTTTGGATATGGCAGCCTTGTGAACGCCGCGACGCATGATTTTGGCACGGTGCATCCCGCGCGCTTGTCAGGATGGCGCCGCACATGGCGGCACGTGCAAGGCCGGAGTGTCGCGTTCCTGACCATCGTGCGCGATGAAACAACTGAGATTGACGGAGCCCTCGCCGCAGTGCCCGGCGAAAACTGGAGCGCTTTGGACGAACGTGAACGGTCTTATGTAAGGGAGCCTGCCACGCGACTGGCCCATAAGGTCAGTGCGGCGACTGACGTGCGGCTCTACCACGCGCCTGAGGACCTTCACCTGCCGCATTCGGGGCACCACCCCATCCTTCTCAGTTATCTGGATGTGGTCGTTCAGGGGTATCTGCGGCTGGGTGACGAAGGTGCGGTCAGTGACTTCTTTCGCACCACCGATGGCTGGGATGCGCCTGTTCTGAATGACCGTGCGGACCCGCGATACCCACGGCATCAGCGCCTTTCGCCAGCCGAACAGGCGCTGGTCGATGACCAACTTGCGCGGGTCGGTGCCGCAGTGATCTAGCTACCTGCGATGATGGAACAGGTTCATCAATCGAGCCTGACGTGCAAATGGCTCACGCGGCGCGGGCGCGTCCCCTTCGGTTTCGGCAATCACGCGACGCGCCAACATGAACGCGATGGCCGCAAAAATCAAACCACCCAAGGCTTGGCCGATCAAGACGCCTGGCGCCCCAAAGAGCCACGCGCCGAGCATCACGGGTGGGATAGTTCCCAGCGTGTGGCGCCCCCAGTTGGTGAGCGTCGAATAGAACGGGTGGCCCAGATTGTTGAATGCGGCGTTGGCGACAAAGATGACGCCGTTGAAGAACCAAAGCAAAGACAGCGGCCCGGCGAAGAGAAAGACCAGCGTGCGCGCAATGCTGGCGTCTTCAAGTTGGAACAGCCATGACAGCGGCTCGCGCAGAAGAAACAGCATAAGGGACACGAAAAACGTCACACCGAGTGTAAAGAGAAGTGCCTCGTTGAAGGCGCTTCGCACACGTTCGTTGTTCCGCGCCCCGGCATTTTGGCCGATGATTGGCCCGACGGCACCCGACAACGCGAATATGATTGCAAATGCAACGGGGGTCAGGCGCCCGACAATAGCCATACCGGCGACCGCTTCCTCACCGAACTCGGCCATGGCGCGTGTGACATAGGCCTGCCCAACGGGTGTGGCGAGTTGGGTCAGGATCGCTGGGATGGCGATTGCAAAGACCGGGCGAAAATCGCGCGCCAAGGTTCCAGCGCTGGGCTGCCCGAAGCCGCCATGGTGCTTTTGGATCGCTGCAAGCGCCATACCCGCAATGGTGAACCGCGCTGCGATGGACGCCATAGCGGCACCGGTCAGTTCGAGGTTAAGGCCGAAGATCAGGATCGGGTCGAGCACGGCGTTCACCATGCCACCCACAATCAGGACGTTCATGGACCGCCGGGCATCGCCGTGCGCGCGAAGGATTGCACCCCCCACTATGCCAACAAGAAGCACCGGCAGACTGGGCAGAATGATCTGCATGTAATGCACCGCAAGGTCGCGGGTCTCACCGGTAGCACCCAGCAGTGACACCAACGGGTGCAGGTTCATCCAAACGATGGCTGCAAAAACTGCGCCGAAGAAAAATCCGAAAATCAGACTTGAGGTTGCGCGCTGTTGTGCGAGCGCTTCGTCCCCCGCACCAAGCGCCCGCGCCACCTGTGCCCCGCACGCGATGGCCATTCCGATCCCGAACGACCCGGTGAAGAACAGGATCGCGCCTGCATATCCAACGGCAGCGGCCAGTTCCGCTTTGCCCAACATCGAGATGAAAACCATGTCGATAAAGTCGACGGCGAACACGGCCATAAGCCCGACCGACGACGTGATCGACATGACCGCGATGTGGCGGAGCAGATTGCCTTGCAAGAATTTCGCCTGTTCAGCCATCCCGCGACCATGTCATTCACCCCGGCCTCTGTCCATGGTGCCCGGACGCCGTGCCGGATGTTCCGATTTGTCGCAACTGGTGCCATTCCACCAAACAATTTGGTCGTTGAAACCCCACCTGCGGCAGGCGTATGGGATGCCGCATGCAAATCTACCTCCCCATTGCCGAGGTCTCGGTCAACGCGTTTCTCCTCCTTGGGTTGGGCGGGCTGGTTGGCGTGTTGTCAGGCATGTTCGGCGTCGGTGGAGGGTTTCTTATGACGCCTCTGCTGTTTTTCATTGGCATCCCACCGGCCGTGGCAGTGGCGACGGAAGCCAACCAGATTGTGGCCTCCTCTTTTTCAGGTGCACTCGCTCACTTGAGGCGACGCACAGTTGATCTGAAAATGGGCACCGTCCTGCTGATCGGCGGCCTTATCGGTGCAGCGTTGGGCGTACAAATCTTCAATGCGCTCAAAGCGATAGGTCAGGTCGATCTATTGGTACGCCTGTCCTATGTCGTCTTTCTCGGCATCGTCGGCGGCCTGATGTTTCTTGAAAGCCTGCGCGCCCTGCGACGCAGTAGAGTGCCTGGCGCAAAGCCAAAGCGCCGCAAACATGGCATTGCACACTCTCTGCCGTTCAAGATGCGCTTTCGAACCTCTGGCCTTTATATCTCGGTCATTCCGCCCGTTCTTGTCGGTGTGCTCGTCGGCATTCTGGCGGCCATCATGGGCGTCGGCGGTGGGTTCATCATGGTGCCCGCGATGATCTACATCCTCGGGATGCCCACGAAAGTCGTCGTCGGAACGTCGCTGTTCCAGATCATCTTCGTGACCGGCTTCACAACGCTGCTGCATGCGACCACAAACTTCACCGTTGATATAGTTCTGGCGGTCCTGCTGCTGCTCGGCGGGGTGATCGGGGCGCAGGTTGGGACCCGCCTTGGCGCATATCTGAACGCCGAACAGCTCCGCATTCTTCTCTCACTCATGGTTTTGGCGGTCTGTGGCAAGCTGGCGCTCGATCTTCTGATCGAGCCTTCCGAACTTTTCACAGTCGGTGCCGTTGGGGGACATTGAGATGATCCGTGTTCTCCTCATGCTTTTGGCCCTGGTCGCCCCCGCGACGGCAGAGGAAGTCGTCGTTGGCCTAAGCCAAAGCCGCATCTCGATCACCACGAATTTTGACGGCTCGGAGATCCTGATTTTCGGTGCCGTGAAACGTGAAGGCCCGATCCAAGACAACGCACCCCTACAGGTCGCAATAGCTGTTTCGGGGCCGTCGGAAGCGGTCAACGTGCGCCGAAAGGAACGCCGGTTTGGCATCTGGATCAACACCGATACGGTTGAGGTTGATCAGGCGCCGAGCTTCTATTCCGTTGCCACGACTGCGCCGTGGCGTGATGTTGTCAACGATGTCGAGGATCTGCGCCACCATATCTCAATTCGTCGTGCGATCCGCTCGGTTGGGGCTGCCATCGAAGGAAGCGAAGAGTTCACGGAGGCGCTGATCCGGATCCGAGAACGGCAGGGCAGCTATCAAACCAACCTGAACAGCATCGCGTTCGAGGAACAGACCTTGTTCAACACCGTTGTCCGTCTTCCGGCCAACCTCACCGAGGGCGACTATAGCGCGCGCTTTTTCCTGACGCGCAACGGGGATGTCGTCGATAGCTTCGAAACCACGATACCTGTTCAGAAGGTCGGGCTTGAGCGGTTTTTGTATCGCTTATCGCGGGAAGACCCGCTGCTTTATGGCCTGATGTCCATTGCGATTGCGATCGCAGCGGGTTGGGGTGCGTCCGCCGCCTTCAGGTTGATCCGCAACTGATCCAGACAGGATACCTCAGCCGCGCCCCACGAACGGCATCTTGGTCGCCATGATCGTCATGGTCTGCACATTGCTTGCCAGAGGCAGTTCACACATGTGCAATACGGCTTCTGCAACATGGTTCACGTCCATCGTCGGCTCAGGAACCATCGTGCCGTCCGCCTGTGGTTTGCCGGTTGCCATGTCCTCCGTCATGTCGGTCAAAGCGTTCCCGATATCGATTTGCCCGCAGGCAATATCGAAGGGGCGGCCATCAATGCTGAGGCACTTCGTCAAACCGGTGATGGCATGTTTTGTGGTCGTGTACGGCACGGACCGCCAGCGCGGCGCATAGGCCGAGATCGACCCGTTGTTCACAATCCGGCCACCTTGCGGTGTTTGCGCCCGCATATGCCGAAACGCGGCGCGCGCGCAATTGAACATACCCGTGACGTTGACAGACAACACGGCGTGCCAGGTTTCGTCGGTGATTTCGTCGATGGGCTCGGCCGGGCTGCCGCGCCCGGCATTGTTGAAGATCGCATCAAGCTGCCCGTGCTGCGCAACAAACCCGTCAAACGCCGCATCGACGGCCGCACTATCGGTCACGTCGCAAGGCAGCGCCATCGCACGCTCGCGACTGCTCCACGCGTCTTCAAGCTTTTCCGCAGAACGCGCCAGACATCCGACTGTCCAGCCTGCGGCCAGAAACGCCTCAGCGGTCGCCTTGCCAATGCCCTGGCTTGCGCCGGTGATGATGATGGTCCGGCTCATTCGCCCCCCTCTCCTGTCAGTTCAAATGGCGCCGGTGGCGCGTCCAAATCCGATGTGCCCAGAGCTTCCGCCGGTTTTCCCAGTCGGTAGCGCGTCACCCAATGCAAACGTTCCTCCGCCCGCGTGATCGCAACATAGGCGAGCCGTTTCCAAAGCGGAATGCCTGCCTCCATGCGCCCGGCCCGGCTGGCCGCATAAAGGTCCGGCGCGAAGACCTGAACCTCCGGCCACTGGGAGCCCTGTGCTTTATGGATCGTGACAGCCGCGCCGTGCAGAAACGCCGCGCCCATATTGGCTGCAAACGGAATGAAGGGCTCTTCTTCGTCCGGCATCTCGATTTTCACGATGGAAGCGGCGGACACCTGCGGTTCTGGTGCCCCGATCACGTGGAGGCGCGAGAACCCGGCCCGGCGCCCGGGTCCGAGGTAGATCACCTGCGCGCCTTTGATGAGGCCGCGCGCCTCCAGGTCCAACCGTTTCTTGCGATGCTTCAGTGGCAACTCGATCCCGTCGCAAATCAGCGGCTCTCCCGGCAAAAGCGCATCGGCGGGTGCGTCATAGGCGGCGCGGAACGCGTGGATCAATCGGATCCGGGTTGCGTTCCGCCACACCAGCACTGGGGAGCGCGCCATCATGCCCGCTTCCACGCGGGGCGCGACCACTACACGATCATCCGAGGCGGCAGCCTCTTCCACCATGCGTTCAAACGCTTCGAACCCGAGGTCTTCCCGACCGAGCGCGTGCGCGAGATCGAGAATTGGATTGTCCAGATCCTGTCGATGGACCCGGTTCAAGGTGAGTTTGCGGGGCGCAGGCAAGGCATCGAAGACCATCGATCCGGATTGATTGACCGGCGCCAATTGGGCGGGGTCGCCAAACAGCAAAAGCGTTGGGAAAATCTCGGCCAGGTCTTCGTACTGACGCGCATCGAGCATGGACGCTTCATCGACGAACCCAATGTCGAGCGGGTCTTCACGCCGTTTCCAACCCAGGATGAAATCAGACCCCTTCAACCCGGCCGCCGCAAGCGCACCGGGAATGGAGCGGTTCTGTTTGAAGAATGAAGCCGCCCGGTCGAGCGCTGCGTCGGTGAGACCCTCGATCTCGGGCCGATCCCCGTTGCCCATGAGCCATTCAGCGATCTTCTCGTATTCCGGATCATAGACCGGTGTGTAGAGAATGCGGTGAATGGTGGTGGCCGCGACGCCACGGGTCCGCAACACACTTGCCGCCTTGTTGGTCGGCGCCAGAATGGCAAGCGTGCGTTTATCTTTTCGCCGGCGCCCTTCGAAGTCACCGCTGATCGTTTCCACCCCGGCTTCGGTCAGAGCGTCCGCCAAACGTGCAAGCAACATCGTCTTCCCGGAGCCCGCCTTGCCGATGACGGCCATGGTGCCGTGGCTTTCTTCGCTGCGCGGGGTGGTCAGGCTTTCCTCAATGTTCACGCCTGCGCTCTTTAGAAGGTCAGCGACGCAATCAAAGGCTTCAGCCTGATCTTCGGAGAACGTGGTGATGGGAAGCGACATGATAGGCCAAGACTATCCCTTTGCCGCTGCCCCCACCAGTGGAGCTGAGCTAGAAAATGACTCATTTTCTGGCACGATTTCTGAACCAGAAATCGTCTCCGCTCAGGCCACAGCAACAGCCTTTTCCACGACATGGCCAAAGCTTCGGTCGAACCAGTGGTTGGCCACTTCGGAGGTTACGCCGGCTTTGGACAGCAGGCGTGCGCGATAGCTTTTCTCACAAGGCCAAAGCCCGGCGCTGATGGCCTCCCGTCCCTGACCTTCGGTTCCCAGGATTGTAGGCCCCCACCCGACACGCCGATACACACGGATCATCCGAGCATCGAACACACCCGCCACATGGGACAGGTAAGACTTCAGCCCAATCTCCAGCACGCCCAGCATCAGCGCGGACGAGACACGGGCTTCAGCACCGGGCGCCAGACAAAACCGCGTGCATTCCCAGATCAGCGGGCTTCTGATCTCCACGTCGTCCGCCAGGTGGCTGAAGAAATCGTTCAGCATCGTCTCCCCGGTCGTCGGCAGCAAGCGAAGCGACCCACCATGGGTGCCGTCCGGCTGCTCCCATAGAATATACATCGGGTTGAGATCATCATACTGATCACGCTCATACCCTTCTGCGTCTACTTTCACCTCCCAACCCAGCCGGTCGCTGAACTGGGCCGCACGGTCTTTGAACATGCCCTCCTTAAGACGCGGAAACTGATCGATCTGGTCTGCGTAGATATAGCGAAGCATGGAAAGCCCCCTTCCGTTGTGAACGGATGAAGGCGTAAAGACGCTTTGCTAATGAGAACGGATCTTGCCGCTCGGATCGGTCAGACCGCGTTAAACGGACCGGACGGTGCGGTTATCAAACCCTTAAGAGGCCCTGGTTCATCGCACGTGCGACAGCGTGGGTTGTGTTCATCGCTGCAAGTTTGAAACGGGCACTTTCAATGTAAACACGAAGCGTATGCTCAGAGATTGACAGACTGTCCGCGGCCTGGGCCCGGCTATACCCCAAGGCCAACATGGTCAGCGCATCCGTTTCCCTAGGGCTGAGACTGGCGATGTCGGCCTGATCCGTGCCCCGTTCAATCTCCAACGCCTTTTGGTTCACGTAGTGTGACGCCAGGATCAGGGCACGTGTGTAATCTTCGGTGTACTTGACCCATATGTCATCACTCTCGCGCCCGCTGACCGTGAACAAAGCAAACTGGCCCGATGGTCCGCGGATCGGAATAGAGAACCCCTGATTGCCCACTCCCGCATCGACGGCTTCGTGCAGAAAGGTCTTGGTGGCTTTGCCGGACCAGTCCAGTCGCTTCCAATCAACGGGATGAAAGCGCCTGAGACAGGCCTGCACCACAGGGTCTATGCGCGCATAATCGTTGCCCAGATAGTGATCAACCCAGACAGGTTCATACGTTGTGACCGCATACTGATCGCCGCTTGAGCTGACGGAATGGTAAACGACGTGCTCGACGTTTAACTCGCCGCTCAGCGTTAAAATTGCGGAGTCGAGATCTTCAAGAGTTCCGACTTTCTGTAACCGTTCCAGAAAACTTTCTAACATGGCCAAACTGCGCCGTCCCCTGCGCTATCCCCTGCCTCGCGTTCAGTTCCCTGGCAACAACGACCAAAGCTTGGTCAATTTGCTCCTCCGTCTGGCCGAGCCCGTTTTTGGACGCGAAGTTACGAAGGTCTGTTAGAACGTCGAGGATCCAATCATGTACCATGTGTTTCTTCATCCCGATTGGTTAATGAACTATTAACACAACTTTAGCATGCAGAGCGGAGTGTCGAAATTCACCAATATCAACTCCCCAGAAATAGCGAGGGAGGCAGAAGTTAACCATTTGTAAATACGCAAAAAAGAAAAGCGCCCTGGGCGTTTGGATAGGCCAGATCACGACCTCCGCACCAGGGCGCACAATTCAAATTTTTTTATTAGCGGTTCAAACTCGCCTCAAGCGTGTCTTCAAAAGTCCGCAAGCCTGTCTGTGGTGCTTGCACCAGAACAGCCATGTTTCCGGGCTTGTGTTCGTTCCGCATCATCTTCATGTGCGAGTGCGGAACCTCATCCCACGGGAAGACCTCTGACATACAAGGGTCCAGGCGGCGCTCCACCATGAGTTGGTTGGCCGAAGCGGCTTGCTTGAGGTGGGCAAAGTGGCTGCCCTGCACGCGCTTCTGGTGCATCCAGAGATAGCGGGCATCCATCGTAAGATTGAACCCGGTCGTTCCGGCACAAATGACGACCATGCCGCCTTTCTTCACGACGAATGTTGAGACCGGGAACGTGGACTCGCCCGGATGTTCGAACACCATGTCGACGTTCACACCTTTGCCGGTGATGTCCCAGATGGCTTTGCCGAACTTGCGTACCTCGGCAAACCACTGTTTGTATTCCGGGCTGTTCACCGTTGGCAGTTGACCCCAACAATTGAAATCCTTGCGGTTGATGACACCCTTTGCACCAAGGCTCATCACAAACTCACGCTTGTCTTCATCCGAGATCACGGCAATTGCATTGGCCCCGGCGGTGTTGATCAATTGAATGGCATATGACCCGAGGCCGCCGGACGCGCCCCACACCAGAACGTTCTGGCCCGGCTTCAATTCATGCGGGTGATGCCCGAAGAGCATCCGATACGCGGTTGCGAGGGTCAGTGTATAGCAGGCGCTTTCTTCCCAAGTCAGGTGTTTGGGGCGCGCCATCAATTGCTGTGCTTGCACGGTCGTGAACTGGGCGAACGACCCATCCGGGGTCTCATAGCCCCAGATACGCTGGCTGTCCGAGAACATCGGGTCCCCGCCGTTACACTCTTCATCGTCGCCATCGTCCTGGTTGCAGTGGATGACGACTTCATCGCCGACCTTCCAATTGCGGACCTTGTCGCCCACCGCCCAAACGATGCCAGACGC
>JBCBBB010000106.1:0-10796 GCA_038532095.1 Pseudomonadota bacterium | reverse complement strand
CGTCCGCCAAAGCGACACTCACTACTAAGCCAAAATCGCCGTCATCACACTCGCGCACATCAACAGCGAGGCTGCCAGCACGAACACATGCCAGATCGTGTTGTGAAACGGCAGTCGGTCCCACAGGTGGAAGACGACGCCGACGGTGTAAAGGAGCCCGCCGCCCGCGACCATGGCGACCACCAGCGTGGGTAGACGGGCGAAGACATCCCAGCCCAGGACGACCGCGCTCCAGCCCATGCCGAGGTAAAGCGCGATGGCGAACCAGCGCCATCGCTGCGGCGCGATCAGTTTCAGCGTGATCCCGATCACAGCCGCCACCCAAAGACCAGTGGCCAGCGCGACGCCGTGTCCTGCCACCAGAACAAAGGCCGTATAGGTGCCTGCGATCTTCACATAGATGGCGGCGTGGTCCAGCCGTTGCAGCATCCACTCCCAGTCCGGATGCGGAAAGACGTTGTAAAGCGCCGAGCAGGAAATCATCGCGGCGAAGCAAGCGCCATAGACCAGCGCGGCGGCCATCCGACCGTCACTGCTCTCGCTCGCCGAGGCCAGAGAGATCAACATCGGCACCGCCGCCGCGACCGCGACCAGGCCCGCCAGATGGACCGCAACGTCCGAGACATACTCGGCGCGGGTGTAACTCTGTCGTCGTACGCGGGTCATGACAAAACACCTTTTTACAAGAACCTAAGCCAAGCTTAGGACGAATCTCCGCTTATCGGAAGCCTGAGGGGCTTTCCCTTTCAGAGGCAGGCGATTATCCCAACGACATGACCTGGAACCTGCCCAATATCCTGACCGTGCTGCGCCTCTTCGCGGCGCCCGGCGTGGTGATCATGTTCCTTTATTTCACCCGGCCCTGGGCGGACTGGTTCGCGCTTCTGTTGTTTGTCAGCGCCGCGATCACCGATTTTCTCGACGGGTATCTGGCGCGGGCGTGGAAACAGGAATCCAAGTTCGGTGCCATGCTGGACCCGATTGCGGACAAGGCGATGGTGGTGATCGCGCTGCTGGTCATCACAGGCTATGCAGGTATGGATCCATACATCCTGTTGCCTGCGACGGTGATCATCTTCCGGGAGGTCTTCGTCTCAGGCCTGCGTGAGTTTCTGGGTGACACCGCAGGCACGCTCAAGGTCACACAACTGGCGAAGTGGAAGACCACGGCGCAAATGATCGCGATTGCCGTACTCTTCGGCACCGGCATCTTCGGGCATATGCTGCTGGACCGAACCACCGGCATGGATGCCGCCGTGATCGACGAGATCTTTGCGGGCGGCGCTGACCCGCTGTCGCTGCGCACCATTGACCTCGCTGCGCGCGTCACCTGGTGGGTCGGTGTGGGCCTCCTCTGGATCGCGGCGGTGTTGACGCTGATCACCGGGCTTGATTACTTCCGGAAAGCGTTGCCACATTTAAGGGATGACCCGTGATTGATGTCCTCTATTTTGCCTGGCTCCGGGAACGGATCGGGGAGCCGCAGGAACGGATTGAAACCAGCGCTGCCACGGTCGCTGATTTGGTGGAAGAACTGAAAACCCGGTCGGAAGCGCATGCGCTGGCCTTTTCCGACATGAGCGCCGTGCGGGTCGCCGTCGATCAGGACTTGACCGAGATGACCGCCTCACTCGAGGGCGTGCGTGAGGTGGCCTTTTTCCCGCCGATGACGGGCGGATGAGCGTCCGCGTCCAACCTGAGCCCTTCGACATGGGGGCCGAAACCAACGCCTTCACGGCAACCGTGCCGGGGGCCGGCGCGGTGGTGACCTTCTCCGGACTGGTGCGCGACGAAGGCGGCACACTGACCGAGATGGAGATCGAGCACTATCCCGGCATGACAGAACGCGCGCTGGAGAAAATCCGGTCGGAGGCCATGCAGCGCTGGTCGCTGACCGACGCGATGATCATCCATCGCCACGGTCCGATGAAGCCGGGCGACCAGATCATGATGGTGGCCACCGCCGCGCGCCACCGGGTGGATGCCTTCGCGGCCGCGGAGTTCCTGATGGATTACCTGAAGTCCCGCGCGCCGTTCTGGAAGAAAGAATTCGGCGCGAAGGGCGAAAGCTGGGTCGCTTCCAAGGACGAAGACGAGGCGGCGCTGGACCGGTGGACCTGACAGGCATTTCCATTGACCTGAAAATATCCCGGGGGCGTCACTGCAGGTGACGTGGGGCAGAGCCCCTCTGACCTATCCACCCCTGCGTTTGGCCCTGAGTGTCGGGTCCGCCACACGTGGGTCTTCGGGCCAGGGGTGCTTCGGATAGCGCCCGCGCATGTCTTTGCGCACATCCGCATAGGAACTGTCCCAGAAACCGGGGATATCCATCGTGGTTTGAAGCGGGCGTCCCGCCGGTGACAGCAGGGTGACGCGCAGGGCGCGCCCGGCGACGACCGGATGTTTCACGGTGCCGAACATCTCTTGCAGGCGAAGCGCGATGCTCGGGGCCTCTCCATCATAGTCAATGGGGATACGACGCCCGAGCGGGGTCTCGAACTCCGCGGGGGCTTCGCGGTCGAGCCGTTGTTTCTGCTCCCATGTCAGCGAAGCCTCCAACGCGGGCCGGATGTTGAAGCTGCGCCAATCAGCGCTGGTGCGGCACTTTCCCAGATAGGGCAGCAACCACGTCTCTGCCGTGTCGATCAGCGCTGCATCCGACATGTTGGGCATGTCGTGACCGGCGGCTTTCAACAGCCCGACGCGCGCGCGCAACCGGTCTGCTGCCGGAGACGGCGGCAGCCCCAACTCTCGCACGCCGTCGAGCATGGCGTGGGCCAGCGCCTCCTCCGGCACATCCGACCAGCGACGGCTGGCGAGGGCTATGGCACCCAGCCTCTCTTCCACGACGGCCAGCACCCGGCCCTCTCGTTTTGACCAGGTGGCAGATGTCACGGTTTCGATCTGGTCTTCAAAGAGCGCCCGCACAGCGCCTTCGCTGATCGGCAGAGCGGTTCGGATCGTGGCTTCGGTTGGGTGTCCGTCCGTGTCGGTCACGACCAGCAGACGGGTGTTCGCGAGCGGATCGCCCGGGTCCATTTTGACCCCTTTGCCGCCCGAGAGCAGCCAGCGCGGTGCATCGCCCGGACGGCGGAGCGCGACGCGGTCGGGATAGGCCAGCGCCGCCTGTTCGCCCGGATCGGATATGTTGTGCGGTCCCGCAAAACGGGTCAGCCGCTTTGCCTCCGCCCTGATCCGGTCCAGCGCCGGGTCGCGTCGGTCGCCGCGAAGCGCCGCAAGCCGGGTGCCGAGATCGGCGCCCGCATCGCGCAGGGGGTCGCGGTCGGAGAGGAGCGCGGCCAGCAGCGCGGCAGGCGCGCCCGCGGTGACCAGCATATGCGCGAGCCTTGGGTGGGCGGGCACGCGGGCCAGCGCCTTGCCGTGAGATGTGATTCCTCCGCTTTGATCGAGTGCCCCAAGGCTCTTCAGAAGCGTGCGTGCTTCATCCAGTGCGCGCACCGGTGGCGGTGTCAGAAAAGACAGGTTGTCGCTGCCCCATTCTGCAAGTTCCAATGCCAGTCCCGTCAGGTCGGCGGTTTCGATCTCCGCCGGGGGAAAGGCCGCGAGCGCGCCTTCTTCGCCCTTGGTCCAAAGCCGGTAGCAGATGCCGTGGGCAACCCGGCCCGCACGGCCGCGCCGCTGGTCGGCTTCGGCGCGGGACACGCGCTCGGTGACCAGCCGGGACATGCCCGAACCCGGATCGAACCGCGCCCGCCGGGCGAGGCCGCCGTCTATAACGACACGGATGTCCGGCAGGGTGAGCGAGGTTTCGGCAATCGCGGTAGCCAGCACCAGCCTGCGACGTTGTCCGGGTTTGAGCGCCTTCTGCTGGTCCTTGAACGGGAGCGCACCGTAGAGTGGCAGGACATCAAGGTCGGGCATGTCGGGCAGGCGCGCCATGACCCGCCGGATTTCGCCTTCGCCCGGCAGGAAGGCAAGGAGGCTGCCGTCGGTGTTGTGCACTGCGTCTGTGATAAGCGCGGTCATATCCATGTCAAACCGGGCGTCGCGTGTCCGGGGTTTGGTCCGCCAGCGGGTTTCGACCGGGAAGCTCTGCCCGGCGCTGGTCACCAGCGGGGCTTGCATCAAGTCAGCGACCGGATCGGCATCCAGTGTGGCCGACATGACCATTAGGATCAGATCGGGTCGAAGTGCACTGCGGCACTCCAGGGTCAGGGCCAGGCCCAGATCGGCGTTCAGCGAGCGTTCGTGATATTCATCGAAGAGGACGGCACCAATCCCGTCGAGCTCCGGGTTCGACTGGATCATGCGGGTCAGGATGCCTTCGGTGACGACCTCGATACGTGTGTTTGCGCTGGTCTTGCTGTCGCCCCGGATGCGGTAGCCCACGGTGTGTCCCACCGGTTCGCCGAGCGTTTCCGCCATCCGGTCCGCTGCTGCGCGCGCGGCGATCCGGCGCGGTTCCAGCATGACGATCCGGCCGTCGGTCAAATCGGCCTCCAACAGGGCGAGCGGCACCTGTGTCGTCTTGCCCGCGCCCGGTGGCGCTTGCAGAACGGCTTGCCGGTCGCGTTTCAGCGTGGCGACAAGGTCCGGCAGGATGTCATGGATGGGAAGCCGCGTCATAGAGGTCTCTTAGCGGGGGATGGTGCGCCCGGCAATTGACCCTTGGCGGCGGCGGCAGTGGCGGGATTTGCGTATTTTTGAAGAGATGAAGCTGGATGGGTCTGGCGCCTTTGCCGGAGGGCCGCGCGTTAACCTTAATCAGGTGTTGCAGGCACTGGACAGTTCGGCACTTGCGGGTCAAGGTCCGCGCCAATGGGCGATATCGAAACATTCACGACAGCTGTTCTGGAGGGCGATCGGCGGGCTTTGGCGCGGGCGATTACACTCGTGGAAAGCGGGCGTGCGGATCACCGCGCGCAGGCGGATGCGTTGTTGGAACGCCTGATGGTCTCAGGACGTCAGTCGTTGCGCATTGGTTTGTCGGGCACGCCGGGGGTCGGGAAATCGACTTTTATCGAGGCGTTCGGCACACGCCTGACGGCTGCGGGCAAGCGCGTGGCGGTACTGGCGGTCGATCCGTCCTCGGCCCGGACAGGTGGGTCGATTTTGGGTGACAAGACGCGGATGGAACGCCTCGCGCGTGACCCATTGGCTTACATTCGACCGTCCCCCAGCCAGACGGAGTTGGGCGGAGTTGCGCGCCGCACCCGGGATGCCGTGGCGATTTGCGAGGCGGCGGGGTTTGACATCGTGCTGATTGAAACCGTCGGCGTCGGTCAGTCCGAGACCATCGTTTCGGCCATGTCGGATATCTTCCTTCTGCTGATCGCGCCCGGTGGCGGTGATGAGTTGCAGGGGGTCAAGCGTGGCATCATGGAGATTGCCGATATGATCCTTGTGAACAAGGCGGATGGCGCGCTGAAACCGGTCGCCACGCGGACTGCGGCAGATTATGCCGGGGCCTTGCGCTTGTTGCGGAAGCGGCCGGGGGATCCGGAGGACTTCCCTAAGGTGCTGACGATATCGGCCTTCGAAGAACAAGGGCTCGATGCGGTCTGGTCTGAGATCGAGACGCTGACCGGGTATCGTAAGGAAACCGGGTTCTGGGACGCGCGCCGGACCGAGCAAGCCGAGGCCTGGTTTGCTGATGAGGTGCAGCAGGGCCTGCTTCGCCAGATCAAGGGCAATCCTGCGGCGCGCGCGGCGATGGACCGGCTGCGTTCGGATGTTGGCGCAGGGCGGCGCAGCCCCGGCGCGGCGGCGGCAGATGTTCTGGCGCAGGTGGCTCCTGGGTCGGCAACGGGGTCTTGACGGGCCAAATCGCATTGCTTATCACCCGCCAACGGATTCTTGGGCAGGGCCACCCGGCGCTGCCCGTTTGTATTGAAGGGCCGCGTCGGCCTTTGCAACATCGAGGATAGACCCATGTCGCGCCGCTGCGAACTGACCGGAAAAGGCCCGATGGTTGGCAACAATGTCAGCCACGCCAACAACAAGACCAAGCGCCGGTTCTTGCCGAACCTGACAGAAACCGCTTTGATGTCGGAAACGCTGGGCCGGACCTTCCGCCTGCGTGTTGCCGCCTCTGCCCTGCGCACCGTGGACCATCGTGGTGGGCTGGACGCGTTTCTGATGAAGGCGAAAGATGCCGATCTCAGCCCGAATGCGCTGAAGATCAAGAAAGACATCGAGAAGGCCCAGGCCGCCGCCTGAAGTCTTTGAACGATGAATGGAAAGCGCCCTGCCACTTTGGCGGGGTGTTTTTGGTTTTGGCGGAAGACTTTAGCGCGTGAGAATTTCCACCAGGACCTGATCGAACCGTTCGCCTGCCTCGGCACGGGTGATCAGCTCGAGCAACCCCTCCCGACCGGCGCGTCGTTCGATCTCGGCCACTTCGGCTGCGGCAGAGGCATAGGCCCGCCCGACCCCGAGTTCTCGATAGGCATTGTCCCAGTTCCAGAAGTGGCGCACCTCACGTATCCGTTGGCGGGACGCCGGTGTCACCGTGCCGCGCCAGTTGGGATGCTGGGCCACATGGGTGGCGAGCCCTTCGTCGAACCAGGTTGGATAGGGCTGCTGGATGATATTGCGCAAACCCATGCGCCGATGCAGGCGGGAATGGGTCATCTCATGGGTGAGCGTGCCAAGGGTCAGGCCGTCCGGGCTGACCATAACGGTGACGTCCGCGATGGACAGGCCGTTGCCCCCAATGCCGAATGCGCGGGCGCAGGCGGCGCGCGCGCAGAGGATCAGCGTGGGCTTTGGCGGCTCGTCACCAAAAAACTGCCGCACGGTGTTCCGCGCCTGGTTGGCGAGGCTCCGCAATTCGTTGCTGCGGGCTGGCGCATCCGTCCAGACGCGATCAGAGATCTCGGTCAGGCCGAAGCTTTCGGGGAATATGACGCGATGTGTCCCGGGCAATGCGGCTGCCACGACAAGGGCCACAAAGGCGAGGTTGCAAAGAAGGCTGAAGGTGCGTGCCAGGCGCTGGATCATCCGTTCAGAACGTCAGCCCAATCGGTGTGGCGCCGAAACTGGGCCGCCGCAAAGGGGCAGAGCGGCAGGATCTTGTATCCGCCTTTCCGCGCATCCTCGACCGCGCGTGCGACCAGCGCCACTCCCACCTTCTGGCCGCGATACGCGTCAGGGACGCCGGTGTGATCGATGATGATCAGCGTTTCCGACGCGCGCGAGAAGGTCAGTTCCGCCTCCGGGCCGTCGGGTTCGGGTTGTGTCACGTACCGGCCCTTCGAGCCGGTTTCGGTCAGGGAGATGGATAGCTCGGTCATGTCCGAACCTTATCGGCACTTTCAGTCGACCCGCAATGCCACTTAGGCGAACACCATCACGGCACAGGCGCACAAAAGACCAAAGGCCACCGGCACGCCGAGACGTCGTTCTGCGCGGCTGGATGTGGTAAGGTTGCCGAGGGTGGAAAGGGCGAACAAAGGGATGCCTGCCACCATGAGGCCGTAAACAAGGCTCTCTGGCCAAAGCACCCAAAGCCCTGCGATCTGTCCAAATCCCGTGGCAAACAGGGCCATGAGCAGGGCGGAGAACAGGCTTGCGATGCGCTTGCCTTTCGGCAGAACACCTGCGTCCTGTCCGCCCCAGGCCAGGTAGCCCAAGGGGGCACCGCAGGTGAGAAGCACCTGAAAGAGGGCCAACCAGGCCGACAGCGCAAGTCCGAGCCAGGCGACCATCTTACCCGTCCTTGCGGATGGTTTCGTTCTTCGGGTCGTAGGGACTGTCCTCGGTGACCTCGGCGTCCCAAAGCTGGTCGAACATCTTCACTTTCAGTTTGGTCCCCGGCTCCGCGTGATCCGGTTTGACGTAGCCCATGCCAATGGACTTGCCGAAATGCGCGGACCAGCCGCCAGACGTCAGGCGACCTGTGCGTGTGCCATCCGGGGTGTAAAGCGCCTCGCGCCCCCATGGGTCAGCGTCCTGAGGTCCATCGACCAGAAGCGTGACACATTTGGCGCGAATGCCGGTGTCCATCATCTTGTCCTTGCCGTGGAAATCCTTGTCGAGATCGACGAACCGGTCCAGCCCGGCTTCCAGAGGCGTCGCGTCGCGGCCAAGTTCTGTTCCGAACGCGCGGTAGGATTTCTCCTGCCGGAGCCAGTTTTGCGCCCGCGCGCCAACGAGTTTTAGGCCGTGCGGTTCGCCGGCTTCCATCAGCCGGTCCCAGAGATAATTCTGCATCTCCATCGGGTGGTGCAGTTCCCAGCCCAGCTCGCCGGTATAGGCCACGCGGATGGCTTTGACGGGGCACATGCCAAGCTCGATGTTGCGGGCGGACAGCCACGGGAAGCGCGTGTTGGAGAGCGCCGTGGCCGGGTTCGGATCGCGGATCAGGCTTTGCAACACATCGCGCGACTTGGGCCCGGCAATCGCAAAGACGCCCCACTGGCTGGTGACGTTTTCCTCGTTAACCCGCCCAAAGCGGTCTTCGTTGTCTTCGATGGCCTTGTAGAGGAAATCCTCGTCATAGGCCTCCCACGCGCCTGCGGAGACAAGGTAATAGTCGTTCTCACCTTCGCGCACGATTGTGTATTCGGTGCGTGTCGTACCCGCGCCGGTTAGCGCATAGGTCAGGTTGATGCGACCGACGCGGGGCAGCTTGTTGGTGGTGAACCAGTCGAGGAAGGCGGTTGCGCCCGGCCCGGTCAGGCGATGTTTGGCAAAGGCGGTTGCGTCGATCAGGCCGACGCCTTCACGGATGGCCTTGGCTTCGTCCGCCGCATATTGCCACCAGCCGCCGCGCCGGAAGCTGCGGCTGTCGTGGTCATAGGAGGCAGGGGCATCGAGCGGGCCGTAGTAGTTCGGGCGTTCCCAGCCGTTGACCTGTCCGAATTGAGCGCCTTTGGCCTTTTGCCGGTCATAGGCAGGGGCGGTCTTGAGCGGGCGGCAGGCTTCGCGTTCTTCATCCGGGTGGTGCAGGATATAGACGTGGGAGTAGCACTCCTCATTCTTTCGCATCGCGTATTCGGTGGTCATCCAGGGGCCGTAGCGCTTGGGGTCAAGGCTCGCCATGTCGATCTCGGCCTCACCTTCGACCATGAGATCGGCAAGATATTTGCCGGTCCCGCCTGCGGCAGTGATCCCGAAGCTGAAGCCTTCAGCCAGCCACATATTGCGCAGGCCCGGCGCGGGCCCGACCAGCGGGTTGCCATCGGGTGTGTAGCAGATTGGGCCGTTATAGTCGTCCTTCAGACCGGCGGTTTCCGAGGATGGAATGCGGTGGATCATCGACATGTATTCTTCCTCGATCCGCTCCAGATCGAGCGGGAAGAGGTCGGCGCGGAAGCTGTCAGGCACGGCATATTCGAACCGGGCCGGGGCGCCGTATTCGTAAGGGCCGAGAATCCAGCCACCGCGTTCCTCGCGCACATACCATTTGGCGTCCGCATCGCGGAGCACCGGATGTTCCGGGCTGGTTTTGCGATACGCTTGAAGCGCCGGGTCGGGTTCGGTGACGATATACTGATGCTCGACCGGGATGGCGGGGATCTTGATGCCGAGCAGTTGTGCCGTGCGCTGGGCATGGTTGCCCGTCGCCGTCACCACATGTTCGGCGTGGATGGTCACCTGTTCCTCAGACGGGATCAGATTGCCGCCTTTCTCGACCATCTTCGTGCAGGTCACATCCCAATGATCGCCGACCCAGTGATACCCATCGACCTGCCACTTGCGCTCGATGGTGGCGCCGTGCTGCCGCGCGCCCTTGGCCATGGCTTGTGTCACGTCGGCCGGATTGATGTAGCCATCGGTCGGGTGATAGATCGCGCCCTTCAGATCATCGGTCCGCACCAGCGGCCAGCGTTCCTTGATCTGGTCGGGCGTCATCCATTCGTAGGGCACCCCGCAGGTCTCGGCGGTCGAGGCGTAGAGCATATACTCATCCATCCGGTCCTGCGTCTGCGCCATCCTCAGATTGCCGACCACATAGAAGCCGGGGTTGAGGCCGGTCTCCTCCTCAAGCGTTTTGTAGAACTTGATCGAGTAGTCGTGGATGTGCGTCGTGGCATAACTCATGTTGAAATAAGGGAGCAACCCGGCGGCGTGCCACGTGCTGCCTGACGTCAACTCGTCCCGTTCCAGCAGCATCGTGTCCCATCCCTTTTGGGCCAGATGATAGGCGATGGACGTCCCGACAGCGCCGCCACCGACGACCAGCGCTTTGACATGGGTTTTCATGGGCCACTTCCCCTTCTCAACACTGAGGCGAAGCTATCGTAACCAAAGCCCGGCTGGCGGGTCCAGCCGACAGGTTCGGTTCTGAAAGCGACCTTGCTGCGTTCAGGGATAGCTGAGCGGCAAGCCGAGCAGTTCATCCAACTGCCGCGCCAGCCAGCCATGCGGGATGAAATGCCCACCGGGATGGATATCGAGCGTGACGCGCCCATCAGTGCAATCGTCCCATGTGGTGCGCGTCAGGTTCAGGAACTCGACCTGCTGCCAATCCCCTGTGGCAATCCCCTCCTTGCAGCCCATCGCATCGCGCCAGAGCTTCACCGGATAGGTCGTGTCGCCGCCGGGGCCGAAGGGGAAGTCCAGCACCTTGTCGGCCAAACCGAAGACCTGCCGCACTTCGGCGGGCTTGGTGGTGCAGGCTTCGTCTTGCGGCAGCGTGCCCGAGATGGCCAGCAGTGCGGCGATGTCGGTGCCATCCTCGCAGACAAAGTGCCAGGCCATGTTCGACCCCCAGGAGTAGCCCGATACAAAGACCTGATCTTCGATGATCGGGTAACGGGCTTTGACATCCTCCAGCACCGCACGGGCAAACGCCACGTCGGCGGTCCCCGCACGCCAGAAATCCCAGC
>JBCBBB010000105.1:0-11145 GCA_038532095.1 Pseudomonadota bacterium | reverse complement strand
CAGTGCCCAGGACCGAAACGGTCTCCCCTGCCTTCTGCAAGAGCGCGATTTGATCCGGTGCGGTGGCCTTATCCACGACCAGCACCATGCCAATGCCGCAGTTGAAGGTCTTCAGCATCTCGGCCTCTTCAACCCCGCCGGTTTCGGCCAGCCAACGGAACACAGACGGCATGGTCCAGGACGACAGATCAATCTCAGCTTTCAGACCTTCGGGCAGCACACGCGGCAGGTTTTCGGTCAAACCACCGCCAGTGATATGCGCGAGCGCATGAACACCCCCGGCACGCACCGCCTCAAGCGCTGGCTTCACATAAAGCCGCGTTGGCGTCAGCAGTGCGTCTCCAACTGTGCCCTCGTCCCAGGGACAATCACCACCCCATCCAAGACCACTGATCTCGACGATCTTGCGCACCAGAGAATAGCCATTGGAATGCACCCCGTCGCTGGCGAGCCCAAGCAGGATGTCCCCCTCTTCCACGCCCGCGGGCAAGCTCGTGCCGCGCTCCATGGCGCCGACAGCGAATCCCGCCAGATCAAAGTCACCCGCCGCGTACATGCCCGGCATCTCGGCGGTTTCACCACCGATCAGGGCCGTGCCAGAGCGCAGGCAGCCTTCGGCAATGCCTTCCACAACAGCGGCTGCATGATCAACATTCAGCGCACCAGTCGCAAAATAATCCAGGAAAAACAGTGGCTCAGCGCCCTGACAGACCAAATCGTTCACGCACATCGCGACCAGATCAATTCCGACACCGCCTACGGTGCCCGTCTCAATCGCCAGCTTGAGCTTTGTCCCAACCCCATCGGTTGCGGCCACAAGGATCGGGTCCGTGAACCCGGCCGCCTTCAGATCGAAAAGCGCGCCGAACCCGCCCAGCCCGGCCATCGTGCCCGGACGGTCCGTCCGTTTTGCAGCCGGCTTGATCCGCTCCACCAGATCGTTTCCGGCATCAATATCGACCCCGGCCTCGGCATAGGTCAGCCCGTTTTTCGCCATCGCATCCTCTCGTGCTCCGCGCCTGCGGCGTATCGGAACCGCTAAAGAGAGTCCACGGGCTCCGGATTGGCGCGGCTGTCGCGTTTTGTTAACCTTCCTTAACATGCGCCTCAGTCTTTTCATCCTCCTGTTAACCACGGCTTTCGCTGGTGCGGAGCCGCGTGTCGTCGATGGCGACACGCTGGAACTGGACGGCATCACCTATCGATTGAACGGCATTGACGCGCCGGAACACGGTCAACGCTGCGGCGATTGGGCCTGCGGAGCCGACGCGACACGGGCGCTTGCCGATATCGTCGAAGGCGCGACGGTCACCTGCACCCGAATGTCCGAGGATGGCTATGGTCGGGTCATTGCCACCTGTCAGGCGGACGGGCGCGACATCGGCAAGGAGATGATCGACAAAGGTATGGCCTGGGCGTTTCTCAAGTACTCCGATGCCTATGCAGCCGATGAGCTGGTCAGCAAGGATAAAGCCCACGGGGTTTTCTCCGAAGCATACACCCCGCCTTGGGAGTACCGCGCAGCCCGCTGGCAAGCAGCAGAAACACAGGAAGAGGACGCGCCGCCAGGTTGCGTTATCAAAGGCAACATTTCCGAGCGCGGCCGCATCTACCACGCACCGTGGTCGCGCGCCTACGGAAGAACGCGCATCAACACATCCAAGGGTGAACGCTGGTTTTGTTCCGAAGCCGAGGCCGTCGCCGCCGGCTCGCGCGCACCGCGTTGGAACTGAGGCGCCAAGACTTGACCGGCCCCGCGCGTCTGCTATCCCGTCAGCACGGTCGGGCCTGTAGCTCAATTGGTTAGAGCAGAGCGCTCATAACGCTTTGGTTGGGGGTTCGAGTCCCTCCGGGCCTACCACCCCCACCGCTGCATGAACGCAAAGATCTCAGCCACTAGCCACAATCTCAGTTGACCTTCTTCCAGGTTTGGCCCCGGCAGATCCCCAGAACGCAGCCAGACACTTTCAGTGTCGAACCGGCAAGCTCCATCTTGGAGCTATAGGTTTTGTCGCGATCCGGCGCCCAGATCTTGCCTTTGCCGTATTTGCCACCGCCTTGCGCCTGCATGCCCCAGATCATGCGTTTGCCGACCGTATCGCTTTTGATTTGCTTGCCCGACGCATCGAAGGCCTTGCGGATCACACCGCAAATATCGGCATCGCACTGATAGATTTGCACATGCGCGAAGTTCCCCTCATCGCCCGGCTGGGTTTGATAGGTGCCCAGCACCGGATCCGCCGAGACCGGCCCGGCCAATACCGCCAATGTGGCCGCAACTGCAAAACTGCGTGTCATGATGTCCTCCCGTTTAAACGCGCGCGCACCGTGACGTGCTGACCTTGCGTCAGGCAAGTGTGACGTTGGGACACGAAGAAGCCTCTTGCCGTTTTCGCACCCGACCGGCATCTACGCCCCTGACATTTCGGAGCCTGAAGCCATGATCCTCTACCCTGCCATCGATCTTAAGGACGGACAGTGTGTCCGGCTTCTAAAAGGCGAGATGGACGCCGCCACAGTGTTCAACGATGACCCCGGCGCGCAGGCCGCAGCCTTCCAGTCGGCAGGGGCGAAATGGCTGCATATCGTCGATCTGAACGGCGCTTTTGCCGGCGAGCCTGTCAATGGCGCT
Organism: Pseudomonadota bacterium; assembly: GCA_038532095.1. GTDB lineage: Bacteria > Pseudomonadota > Alphaproteobacteria > Rhodobacterales > Rhodobacteraceae > JAJDOD01. Next base: position 8,513 of record JBCBBB010000105.1, on the reverse strand, counting down.
GCTGTCGAAAGCATCCTCGCCCATCTCGATATCCCGGCACAACTCGGCGGCGGCATTCGTGACATGGCAACGATCGAGGGGTGGCTCTCCAAAGGGCTCGCCCGCGTTATCCTCGGCACCGTCGCCGTCGAAAACCCGGACCTTGTCCGGGAGGCAGCCCGGGCCTTCCCCGGCCAGGTCGCCGTCGGCCTTGATGCACGAAATGGCAAAGTGGCCACGCGCGGTTGGGCGGAGGAAACGGAGATGACCGTTACCGATCTCGCTAAAGCGTTCGAAGACGCGGGCATCGCCGCGATCATCTACACCGATATCGACCGCGACGGCGCAATGGGCGGCCCCAACATCGCGGCGACGGACGCACTCGCACGGGCCGTATCAGTCCCCGTCATCGCGTCGGGGGGCGTGTCCTCTCTCGACGACCTGATCCGCCTTCGCGACACGGGCGTCATCGCGGGCGCCATTTCCGGCCGCGCGCTCTATGACGGCGCCATCGACCTGGCTCGGGCGTTGGATGCGCTCAGCGCTTGATACGAAACCCACCTTCGACTAACCAAGCGCTCCAATCACAATACCGATGGAGGCTATCATGGCGAAACGTATCCGTCCCGACGACCTTCCCTCCTTTCGAGACACTCTCGAAACGGCGCAGGTCCTTCCCCTCTGAAACGCAGGTGAAAACCGGCGACCGCCTGGTGCATGGGCGATGTGGAACTGTCGGAAAAACTTGGGCGCAACGATCTATGCCCCTGCGGGTCCGGCAAACGCTTCAAACGCTGTTGTCTGAAAACAGGGCGGTATGACGGGTCGCGCCGCGACCACTACTTTTAGAGAACGCTGATCAAGAAAGGCCCTCGCTTGAGGGCCTTCGCTCTCGCCCTATTGCCCAGCCGCAGCCGCGGTGAGTTTACCGAGGGCACCCGTCATGGCGGCCCGGAACGGCGCATCACTTGCGACATCCAACCCCTCGAACATCGCATCCACGCTTTCATAGGTCAGAACCGTCTGGCCACCATCATCATGCACCAAAACGCGCAGCGGCAGGATCAGCCCCGCGCGAATGTCCTGTTGCAACGCGGGCGTGCCAAGCTTGGGATTGCCGAAGATCACCAACTCGGCATCCTCAAGCTCCATATCCACGCTCATCGCACCTTTCGAATGCGGCACGCGGGCGAACACGGTGGCCCCAGCCCCTTCGACAGCTGCAACCAATCGGTCCGATACTTCGGTCACGGACCCTTCGGCCTCCACGGTGACATAGTCGGCCAGGGCGGGTGAGGCGAACGCCGTTAGGGACAGCGCGAGCAGAAATCGTTTCATACAGATCCTCCGTGTTTGCGGCATTCTACGAGTGCACGGCGCGCCGCCCAATCACCTTTGTGTGACAGAGTGCGCGGGTCACGCGCCCCGGCAATGGTCCGCCGATATTGATGCTAGGGGGCTACCCCAAAGCGTGGTAATCTCCGCGAGAGGAGTTGTGTGATGGATTACGCCACGTTCAGCGCAACAATTGGTTTGCTCGGGGTCGCCCTTTACCTCGGCTCCTATGCGGCCCTTCAGACCGGTTGGCTGCGCGCCGATCAGGAAGCCTACGCACTGTTGAACATCGCTGCGGCGGCCTGTGTGCTCCTAGAACTCCAGCGCAACTATAACCTGCCGTCCGTCCTTATTCAGGTCTCGTGGATCCTGATCAGCATCGTTGGTCTGCTTCGGATCCGAACACGAAAACGCCGCGCGCGTCCCATCGTGCCGGAATGGCTTCCAAATAGGCATCTGGAGCGGAGCCTCTTTCGAATGGAAGTGGTCCGCGGTGATGCGCTCGGTTCAAACCACAGTCAGATGTATCGGCACGCGGCGCGCGGCATATAACGAGGGGCACTTGGCTTACTCGGCGTCCGGGTCCGCCTTGCCCACACCTTTGAACACGGCCTTGAACGGCAGAGCCCACACAATGCCCAGCACGACGTAGACAAGTAGCTCCACAAGGAAATGCGGACGGTCCAGCCAATTCACCACTGTCACCGACGCAACGATGTAAGCCGGCAGACCGATCAGAAGGATGAAAAGCGACCAGCGCCGCCGTGCTTTGTAACTCAAGGCCATGCGCTGGTTATGGGTCGCGTTCATACAAGATCAAGTCGCACATGCGGGCCTTTCCGCCGCATCCGCTTACAATCGGGCCGCGCTCAAACTGTACAGGATTTTGGCGGAACAGCCGCAGGTTGCGCGGTTCTGCCGTCAATCTAAGCACCAGCTTGCAGACCGCCCATTCCCTTGCAACCAACACTTGCACGACCAGGTCTGCCACAGTTCGCATGGCACATGCGCAACACAATTCTATCAGCCTGCATTCTGACCGCGTCCGCCGCAGGGTCCGTGGCCGAAGAGCTGTCTTTCGAAGACCGCGTGCGCGCCTATATCCTCGACAATCCGGAAATCATACTGGAAGCCCTCACAATCCTGTCGGAGCGCGAAGCAGCGGCGGCAACACAGGCCCGCGTGGCCGCCTTTCCAGAGCTTTTCAGCGACCCGCCTGCCCTTGGCATCGGCGATCCGGACGCCCCGATCAAGGTGATCGAGTTCTTCGACTACAAGTGCGTGCCCTGCAAAGCCGTGCATCCTGTGCTGGTCGATTTCGTGGCGCAGCATCCGGATGTGCGCATCGAAATGCGCCACCTGCCGATCCTGACGCCCGGCTCGGAACGCGCCGCCCGCTTCGCCATGGCGGTGCGCGACGTGGAAGGCGATGCGGCCTATGCTACGGTCAATGACGCCCTCTGGACGCTGCGCGGGCCTTTGAACAACGCGGGGTTTGAGCGGGTCGCAGCCGAGCTTGATCTCGACTTTTCACAAATCGCACCAGTGATGGAAAGCGAGGCGATCACAGCACGCATCACCTACAATCGCGATGCCGCCATCGCGCTGGAAATACTCGGCACACCTGCCTTCGTCACAGCGGACAGCGTGCTCTTCGGAGTGACGGATATTGACGTGTTGTCAGAGGCTTGGCTCAATCAATGAAAGCTTTTTCCACGACAAAATGCTTCGGGTCGGAATTCGCCCCTTCCTGAAGCCCATGCGCCTCGCAAAGCGCCATGATATCCTTGTTCAGCGCGAGGTTGCCGCAGATCATCACACGGTCTTCTTCCGGGTGCCAATCGGTCAAATCCAGCGCGTGGAAGATGCGCCCGTCGCGGATGTGATCGCTGATCCGGCCCTCGATGTCGGAAGGCTCGCGGGTGGTCGTTGGGTAGTACCGTAGTTTACCGCCAACCAATTCTCCGATCAGAGGGTCGTTCGGAAGTGCGTCGACGATCTCGGCCCCATAGGCCAGTTCTGCGCGGGTCCGGCAGGTATGGGCCACGATCACCTGATCATAGCTTTCCCATGTTTCCGGGTCGCGCAGGAGTGAGGCAAACGGCGCAATACCGGTGCCTGTGCAGATCATCCATAGCCGTTTGCCCGGCAGCAACGCGTCCAGAACAAGCGTGCCGACCGGCTTGGGGCGCAGGATGATCTCATCCCCCGCTTCAATCTTTTGCAGGCGCGACGTCAGCGGACCATCAGGCACCTTGATCGAGTAAAACTCCAATTCGTCATCCCAGGATGGCGACGCGATGGAATAAGCGCGCAAGAGCGGTTTGCCGTCATGCTTCAACAGCCCGATCATCACAAACTCACCTGACCGGAAACGCAAGGATTGTGGACGCGTCACCCGGAAGGAAAACAGCGTGTCGGTCCAGTGTTTAACAGACGTCACGGTCTGCGCGTCGGGCAGGACTTTGGTCTTGGCGGGGGCGGTTTGAACATTCATCAGGCGGCCTCGGCGGCTGGTTTTTCGGTAAAGTGAGTGGAAAGCTTGCCTTCGACCCCGTCCATGTCGTCGGCGGTGGGCAGCGGATCTTTGGCCTCAAGAATGACGGGCCAGACCTCGGAATACTTCCGATTGAACTCGACCCATTGTTCCATCCCCGGCTCCGTATCGGCGCGAATCGCATCCGCCGGGCATTCCGGCTCGCAAACCCCGCAATCGATGCATTCGTCGGGGTGAATAACCAGCATGTTCTCACCTTCGTAAAAGCAATCGACCGGACACACCGACACACAATCCGTGTATTTGCAGGCGATACAGTTGTCAGTGACGACGAACGTCATAAGCCACACTCCCTCAGCAGTTCGCTGTGTTTTGCCGCGCCGCAGCAGCGCTGTCCGTCAACTAATTGCTATTGGCCCCGCCGCCCCCGCGCCAAAGTGCAGACAACAAACGGGGAGCCGAAATGATCGACAGCCTGACCGCAAGCGACGACTGCCAGCACTTGAACGTAACGTGGGACGATGGGGCCACGACGACCTTCACCGCCGCCTATCTGCGCAAAGAAGCCAAGGATGCTTGGTCGATCCGCGAACGCCTGGACCACGGAGAAGTCTCGGTTCTGCCGGGCATCCGCATCACCGGCCTCAGCCAGATCGGAAACGGCGTGAACATCCACTTCTCGGACGGCCACGATAAAGCGATCTACCCCTTCCCGTATCTGCGCGAACTTTCCGACCGCCTTTGACAAGTAATTGACATCCGCCCGCTGCACCGCAGCGCAGGCTGACACAAAGCCAGACTGAAAGGTCAAGCATGGACGAAATTCTCGACGGACTGACGCAGATCGATTGCGACATCCTCATCATCGGCGGCGGCACAGCCGGGCCGATGGCTGCTCTCAAGGCCAAACGCAAAAACCCCGAGGCCAATGTCGTGTTGCTCGACAAGGCCAATGTGAAGCGCTCGGGCGCCATCTCAATGGGGATGGACGGGCTGAACAACTCGGTGATCCCGGGCTATGCCACGCCCGAGCAATACACCAAGGAAATCACCATCGCGAATGACGGCATCTGCGATCAGGCTGCGGTCTATCGCTATGCTCAGGAATGCTACGGCATCATCCAGGAACTCGACAGTTTCGGCATCCGGTTTCAGAAGGACCAGAACGGCGAGTACGACGTGAAAAAGGTGCACCATATCGGCACCTACGTCCTGCCGATGCCGAACGGCGACACGGTGAAAAAGGCGCTCTATCGCCAGCTTCGCAAAGCGCGCATCAACATCATCAACCGCTTCATGGCGACCCGCCTATTGACCGGCGAAGGCCGTGTGGCAGGTGCAATCTGCGTCAACACCCGCTCCGCCGAATTCCTAGTTGTCCGCGCCAAAGCCGTGATCATGGGATTGGGAGCGGCCGGGCGGCTTGGCCTCCCCACGTCCGGGTACCTTTACGGCACGTATGAGAACGCGTCGAACTCCGGCGAAGGCTACGCGATGGCGTACCACGCCGGGGCCGGTCTCGCGAACCTCGAATGCTACCAGATCAACCCGCTGATCAAGGACTATAACGGTCCCGCTTGCGCTTATGTTGCTGGCCCTATGGGCGGCTACACGGCCAACGCGCAAGGCGAACGCTTCATCGAATGTGACTATTGGTCGGGCCAGATGATGCAGGAGTTCTATGACGAACTTCAGGGCGGCAAGGGCCCGGTTTACCTTAAACTGAACCACCTCGCCGAAGAAACGGTGGCCGAGATTGAACGCGTTCTGCACATCGTGGAGCGGCCCACACGCGGTCACTTCCACGAAGGGCGCGGCACCGACTATCGCAAGCAGATGATCGAGATGCATATCTCGGAAATCGGCTTCTGCTCGGGCCACTCCGCCTCCGGCGTCTTCGTCGATGAACACGCCCGCACCACCATCCCCGGCCTCTATGCGGCAGGCGACATGGCGAACGTGCCGCACAACTACATGCTCGGCGCGTTTACCAACGGCGCCTTCGCAGGCCTCGATGCCGCCGACTTCATTGCCGATGTCGACCACGCCAGCTTCGACATGGGCGAGGTTGATGCCGAACGCACCCGCGTCATGGCGCCGACCAAACGCGACGATGGCATCCCGCCGAACCAGATCGAATACAAGACCCGCCGTCTTGTGAACGACTATCTGCAACCGCCGAAAGTCACAGCAAAAATGGAGCTGGCGCAGAAGCGGTTCGATGAAGTGCGCGAGGATATGGAACAAGGCATGTATGTCCGCGATGCGCATGAATTGATGCGCGCGCTGGAGGCCTCCACCATTCTCGACTGCGCCGAGATGGCGGCGGCCGCCTCGATGTACCGCACCGAAAGCCGCTGGGGCCTTTACCATAATCGCGTCGAGTACGAGCGCGACGATGAAAACTGGTTCTGCCACACCATCCTGACCAAAGGCGCGGATGGCAAGCCTGCGCATAAGAAGCAGGACGTGAAGCCGTATGTTGTTGAAATCGCTGAAGATGAGAAAGACGCCTATGCGAATCAGCGCGTCGGTGCGTCTTCGGTCGCTGCGGAGTAACTCCGTCCTCAAGTAACAAGGTGATAGGACATAAAAGACAATGCCCCTCGCTCAAACCGCCACCACTGTTCCCGTCGTCGTTAACGATGATCTCTGCATCGCCGACAAAGGCTGCACCGTTTGCGTCGATGTCTGCCCGCTCGATGTGTTGCGCATCGTCGAAAAGGACGACGGCAAAAAAACCGCTTACATGAAATACGACGAATGCTGGTACTGCATGCCGTGCGAGGCCGACTGCCCCACGGACGCCGTCACCGTAAACCTTCCTTACCTGTTGAAGTGATGCCCGTGGACCTGTTCGAAGACTTTGACGACATCGCAGACCTGGCCGAAGGGCTGGATGATCCGTCCCCGGGCGCGCGCATCATGGCCGTTATGGAACTGATGGACAGCGCCGATCCGGCGGTGATCCCGTACCTCGCCCGCGCCATCAAAGATGAAGACGCGGGCGTCCGCAAACAGGCAGCGACGGCCCTGACCGATTTCGACGGGCCCGAGACCGCCGCCGCTCTGGTGAGCGCGCTCGATGACACTGATCTCGCCGTGGTCAGCGCCGCAGCCGTCAGCCTGACAGAGTTGAAAGACCCGGCTTCCGGCGACGCCATCCTGCCGCATCTGTCGGAAACAGATGAGGTCAAACTCACCGCGCTTTTGGCCGGGATCAAGGAACTCCGCCGCCCCGAAGCGATGGGACCTGCGATCAATGCCCTAACGCATGACGCGCCCGATGTCCGCGTTCAGGCCGTTGGCGTAATCGGCTGGCTTCAGGACGAAACCGCCTTGCCCGCATTGCGCGAGGCCGCAAAAGATGCGGATGTAAAAGTGCGTCGCACGGCTCTTTCGGCACTTGGATTTTCCAAATCCGAGCATGCGGAAGCCACGTTGGTGAACAGCTTGACAGATCCCGAATGGCTGGCCCGCGAGGCCGCTGCCGAGACGCTGGCCAAAACCGGCGGCGCACACTGCGTCGCTGCTTTGCGCAGCGTCCTCGAAGACGAGTATTGGCAGGTGCGCCTCAAAGCCGTGCGTTCGCTTGGCAAACTCGGCGCCACCGAGGCCGCGATGGAAATCGCACCGATGATGGATGTGCCGGTGCCGAACCTGAGAAAAGAATGCGCCGCGGCGCTTGGGGAACTGGCGGTGAAAGAGACCGCACCGTTCCTCGAAAAATACGCGGACGACACCGACCCGGACGTGCGGAAAAACGTCCGCTGGGCGCTGGAGAAACTGGCGGCCTGACACGCGGCTTGCCCGTGTGACATGACAAATTGATCTACCTCCCGAGCCTTGCTCGCGGAGGTTCAGTCAGTCGCAGAAAAATCCAATAACTAACTGATTATAAACAAAATTAGGACGATTCGTTTCACCCAACGAGCGCCGTATTTTGGCCAGATTTTGCCCGAAATTGCGTCAATCTGTGCATCAATTTCGAGCATCTGAAAAAGTTACCAGTTTGTTACATTGTTTTTGGGTCTGGGCGTTTGGTCAGACCGCAAAAGGCGCCGACACTACCCGCAATGCAACCGTTCTCAATCCTTTGGGGGTAGCTTATGAGACATTTCACCAAGAGCGCTTTTCTGGCAGCCGCGCTCCTGCCGTTGGCCGGAATGGCGCAGGCTGAGAAGATCAGCATCGCCATCGGGCACCAGTCTATGTGCACCGACACCTACACCGCCGGGATCGTCGTCAAAGAGCTGGGGCTCTTGGAGAAGTACCTGCCGACCGAAGGCAAATATGCCGAGGCCGAGTATGACGTATCCTGGGCCGACTATTCGTCGGGTGGTCCGATCACCAACCAGATGCTCGCCAACAAACTGAATTTTGGGGTGATGGGCGACTATCCCCTCATCGTCAACGGCGCGAAGTTTCAGGAAACCGACAGCCTCCGCACGCTCTATGTCGCGGGCACAGGCTATAACCTGAAAGGCTCCGGCAACGGCATCGTCGTGCCTGTCGACAGTGACATCTATTCGATCACCGAACTGGTCGGCAAAGAGGTCTCGACCCCAGTTGGTTCAGCCGCCTGGGGCATGCTGCTGAAAGCGATGCAAGACAACAACATAACGTCCGACCAGTATGTGCTGAAAAACCAAAGCCCCGCTGTGGGCGCCGCCAACATCGCGGCTGGCAAGATCGACGCGCA
>JBCBBB010000104.1:0-11179 GCA_038532095.1 Pseudomonadota bacterium | reverse complement strand
ATCAACGAGTTTTGCGGACCGATCCAGCAAGGCGGGCTGCTGCATTCGCTCGGGATCACCACAACCTCCGCACTTGGGGCAATCGCGATTGCGGTGATCGGGCTTTTCAACATCGCGGGAACGCTGCTCGCCGGGTGGGCGGGCAAATACTACTCGAAGAAGTACCTTTTGGCGGCAATCTATACAGGCCGCACAGTCGCGGCGGCTGTCTTCATCTCGTTTCCGATCACGCCGACCAGTGTGCTGATCTTTTCCGCCGTCATGGGTGCGCTTTGGCTCGCCACGGTGCCGCTGACCAGTGGGCTCGTCGCGCATCTCTACGGGCTGCGCTACATGGGCACGCTCTACGGGTTCGTGTTCCTCAGCCACCAGCTGGGCTCGTTCCTCGGCGTCTGGCTGGGTGGTGCGCTCTACGATGTGACGGGCGACTACAACGCAGTCTGGTGGGTCGGCGTGGCGGTCGGAGCCTTCAGCGCCTTGATCCATCTGCCCATTCGGGAAGATCGCACACCGCCCGCGACCGCCGCTGCATAAGGTCTCCATTGACCCGAAAATATCCCGGGGTGAGGCCGAAGGCCGAGGGGCAGCGCCCCTTCTCGTGCATGTTTTATCTCATTGAAAAACTCTTGTATTCAAAGTTGCGTTCGAGCCGTAGGCGAGAGGCAGCGACTTTGAATTCGACTTGATAAAACATGCTCTAATAAAAGCTCTGTGGGTCGATATCGACCGAGATACGAAGGTTGTTCGGAACGCGGAACTGGCCGAGCCACTGCGCCAGCGCTTTCTGGATGGGGGCCGTTTTCTCCGCCTTGATCAGCAAGCGCACACGGTGGCGCCCACGAATGCGGGCGATGGGCGCGGCGGCGGGGCCGAACACCTGCGCCCCGATCCGCTGGAGCGGTGCGGTGTTGGAGGCCAGCGCCTTGCCGAAATCGAACACCTCTTGGATGTCCGGCGACGACAGCACGATGCCCGCCATGCGGCCATAGGGCGGCACGCCTGCGGCGCGGCGCTCAGCCGCCTCGGCTGTCCAGAACTCTTCCTCCTCACCCGACAGGATCGCGCGAATAACAGGGTGCTCCGGCTGGTAGGTCTGCATCAGCGCCACGCCCGGTTTCTCGGCCCGCCCGGCCCGGCCCGCAACCTGGCGCATCAGTTGAAAGGTGCGTTCCGCCGCACGCAGGTCAGAGCCTTGCAAGCCCAGATCGGCATCGATCACGCCCACCAGCGTGAGGTGCGGAAAGTTATGGCCCTTGGCGACGATCTGCGTGCCGATGACGATATCTGCGCCACCCTCCGCAATCTCTTCGATCTGCGCCTTCAGCGCCCGGGCCGAGCCGTAAAGATCGGAGGAGAGCAGCGCGGTGCGCGCCTCGGGAAAGAGCGCCGCCACTTCTTCCATGATGCGTTCGACACCGGGGCCCACCGGGGCCAACCGGTCTTCGGCTCCGCAGGAGGGGCAAACCTTTGGCATCGGTTTCGTCTCGCCGCATTGGTGGCACATTAGCCGCTTCTGGAACCGGTGTTCGACCATGCGCGCATCGCAATGATCGCAGCCAATCTGATGTCCACAGGCGCGGCAGATGGTGACCGGCGCATAGCCACGGCGGTTGAGAAACAGGAGCGACTGCTCACCGTCCTGCAAGCGTTGCCGCACCGCTCCTGCCAGCGTGTCCGAGATCCAGCGGTTGGCCGGCAGCGGCTCGGCCCGCATGTCGATGGCGCGCATCTCGGGCATCACCGCTTCGCCGAACCGGGCGGTCAGCGTGAGCCGCGTGTACTTGCCCGCATCCGCATTGGCCCAGCTTTCCAGGCTCGGCGTGGCGGAGGCCAGCACCACCTGCGCCTTGGTCATCGACGCGCGCAGCACCGCCATGTCGCGCGCGTTGTATAGGACACCATCCTCCTGCTTGTAGGACGTGTCATGTTCTTCATCGACGACGATCAGGCCAAGATCCTGATACGGCAGGAAAAGCGCCGAGCGGGCACCGACGACAAGCTGTGCCCCATTCTCCGACACCATTTTCCAGGCGCGGCGCCGCTCGGTCATGGTGACGCCAGAATGCCATTCGGCGGGGCGCGCGCCGAAGCGGTCTTCGACGCGGGTCAGGAACTCAGCAGTGAGCGCGATCTCCGGCAGAAGAACGAGCGCTTGCCGCCCGGCTTCGAGACAGGCCGCAACCGCTTCGAGATACACCTCGGTCTTGCCGGACCCGGTCACGCCTTTCAGGAGCGCCGTGCTGTATGTGCGCGCCATCACACCCTGGCGCAACGCCTCCGCCGCAAGCGCCTGTTCCTCGGTCAGAGATACGCTGCCCCGGGCTTGACCCGGGGCCTCTGGCCGGAGCCGCGGGTAAGGCAGATCGCGCGGGCTTTCTTCCTCGGCCACCACGCCTTGTTTCACCAGACCCTTCACAACGCTGGTCGACACGCCCGCCATCTCGGCCAATTCGCTCAGCGTGAAAGCAAGGCCGCCGAACTCCTCCAGCACCGCGACCACCTTCTGGCGCGCGGCGGTCCAGCGGTCGGGTTCCTCGACGGTACCGCGCCGGTAGATCACCCGCATCGCGGGCGGGTCACCCAAGCCCGGCGAACGCGTCGCCAGCCGCAGCATCGCGGGCATCGGGGTCAGCGTGTATTCGGCGGCGCGGATCAGGAACTGCCGCATCTCATCGCGCATCGGCACGGCATCCAGCACCCGGATGACGGAGCGCACCTTGGAGAGGTCGTAGCCGCCCTCACCTTCCCCCCAGACAACGCCGATCACTTTGCGGGGCCCAAGCGGGACTTCGACGAAAGCGCCTTCGAAACAGCCGCCTTCCGGCGCCTTGTAATCGAGCGTGCGGTCCAGCGGCTGGGTCGTCAGGACCGAGATCAGGTCGCCTTCGTCGTAATGCCGCATCAGGCCGGAGCGCGGCGAAGCGTGGCCGTGGCGACGCCCATCGCAATCAGCGTGCCGCCGCCCGCGCGGGTGAGCCACTGGATCACGGCAGGGCGTCTGATTGTGGCGCGGAGTTTGTCGGCGAGCAGCGCGTAAGCCAGCGCGTTGATACCTGCAAGGACAACGAAGCTTGCGATCAGGATCGTCGCCTGCGGCAGGAACGGATCGCTGGCGCTGACGAACTGCGGGACAAAGGCAATGAAGAACACGATGCTTTTGGGGTTGAGCGCCGTCACCGCCGCAGCGTTCGCGAAGGCCACGCGTGGTGTCAGGTCACCTTTGGCCTGCGGAAGGTCGAGACTGGCCTGTTTGGCGCTAAGGATCATTTTGATCCCAAGCCAGATCAGGTAGACGGCCCCAATCCACTTCAACGCGGTGAAGAGCGTGGCGGACGTTAAAACCAGCGCGCCCAGCCCCGCGAGCGAAGCCGTCATCGCGATCAGATCGCCGGTCGCGACACCGAGCGCGGTCGGCACCGCGATCCGCTTGCCCTTGGAGAGCGCATAGGCGAGCACGAGCAGCACGGTGGGCCCCGGGATCAGGAGAAGCGCGGTCGAGGCGGCCAGGAAGGCGATCCAGGTGGTGGGGTCCATCTGCGGCTCCTTTTGAGTGGGTTTTGTTCCCGAAGGGGTTGCGCTATCAGTGCCACGACCGAGACCCGAATTGCCAGAGGGACACCGATGAAATTCTTTGTCGATACCGCCGACACTGCCGCGATCGCCGAGTTGAACGAACTTGGCATGGTCGATGGCGTGACCACGAACCCATCGCTCATTCACAAATCCGGCCGCGATATCAAGGAAGTGATCGCCGAGATCGCCGCCATGGTGCCGGGCCCCGTCAGCGCCGAGACGGTGGCGACCGATGCCGAGGGGATGATTGCCGAGGGTCTGGAGTTGAAGAAGATCGGCGAGAACATCGCGATCAAGGTGCCGCTCACATGGGACGGGTTGAAAGCCTGCAAGACCCTCTCGGACGCCGGGCACATGGTGAACGTGACGCTCTGCTTTTCGGCCAATCAGGCGCTTCTGGCGGCGAAGGCCGGGGCGACGTTTATCTCGCCCTTTATCGGACGGCTCGACGATATCAATCTCGATGGCATGGACCTGATCGCGGATATTCGTGAGATCTATGACAATTACGGCTTCGAGACGAACATCCTGGCGGCATCGATCCGGTCGGTGAACCACATGACAGAGGCTGCGAAAATCGGAGCGGATGTGGCGACGGCACCGCCCGATGTGATCAAGAAGATGGCGCAGCACCCGCTGACGGATAAAGGTCTTGATGCGTTCCTCAAGGACTGGGCGGCGACGGGTCAGAGTATTCTTTGACGCTCCGCTGGAACTGGATCTACACGGCGATCCTTGGTGTTTTGTTTGCTGGAATGGCGTTTTTCGTCTTCACCGGCGTGTTCTACTTCTTTGAGCCGCGCTTGCCGTCGGAAGCGGTTGTCCTGCCCGTGACAGACAGAAGCTGGGAAGGGTCAATGCGTGCGCCCAGCAATGCCCGTTTCCAGGTTCAAGTGACGCTGCCAAACGGCAATTCGGCATGGGTGACAAGCCAGCCGCGATGGGTCAGGGCCGATGATACGATTTGCTTTCGTATCAGCGAGGGGCGATGGTCGGGCGCGTACCATCTTGAGGCCGCCGGCCCCGGTGACTGCTGAGTTTCGCCGCGCGTTGCGCGTCGACCCGCTGGGGGGCCAGCCCCCCAGACCCCCCGGGATATTTTCAGGTCAATGGAAACGAAAGCATCCGGTCTGAAACTTGAATCGCTTTTCGCTGCCTCTCCCTTAGGGGATACGCAAAAAGCGATGCTCAATGTCTCAGGTGAAAGGCCGGTCGCTCTAGAGGTGTTTTGAGACTTCGGCAATGAAGTCGTCGCCGCGTTTCTCGAAGTTATCGTACTGGTCGAAGCTGGCTGCTGCCGGTGCAAGTAGCACGGTATCTCCGGGCTCGGCTTCTTTGACAGCCTGCGCGACCGCCTGCCCCATAGTGGTGCAGACCTCGTGCGGGCAATCGCCTAGCATGAGCGCCGTCTCTGCCGCATGGCGGCCAATGACATAGGCCTTTGCGACACGGGCCAGGTGGGGATGAAGCGCATTGAGCCCGCCCTCTTTCACCTGTCCGCCGACGATCCAGCGGACGCGGTCGAACGCTTGTAGCGCCTGCGCCGCCGCATCCGGGTTCGTGGCTTTGCTGTCGTTGACAAAGTGCACGCCGTCTTTCTCACCGACACGTTGCGACCGGTGCGGCAACCCGGTGAAGCTCTGGAACGCGTCTTCAATTGCCTTCGGTGCATGACCCAGCGTGCGCAACACGGCATAGGCGGCGCAAGCGTTCTGGTGATTGTGCGTCCCCGGCAGCCCGGGTATCGCGCGCAGATCAATCGCGCCAATCTGGCGGGCTTTGCGATATTCGGCAAGAAACCCCTTGCGCGCAAAGACATTCCAGCCGGGACCGTCCAGCTTCGCTGTCACAGAAAGGCGTATGACCCGGTCATCGCTGGCCCCTTCGCTGAGCTGATTGGCCAGAAAGCTGGTCTCCATATCGTCCACACCGATGATGGCGCGGTCCGGTCCGCCTTCGGAGAAGAGACGCCGTTTGGCGGCAAAGTAGCCGCCCATACCGCCGTGGCGGTCCAGGTGATCGGGCGACAGATTGGTGAACACGGCGATATCCGGGGTCAGGGCGCGCGCGAGTTCGGTCTGGTAGGACGACAGCTCCAACACAACCACGCCACCTTCACCCGGCGGGTCAATGTCGAGCACGCCGCGCCCGATGTTGCCCGCCAGTTGCGTCTCGCGCCCCATCGCCTCCAAGGCGTGGTGGATCAGCGCAGCGGTGGTGGATTTGCCATTGGAGCCGGTGACGGCGACCACTTTCGGGGTCACGTCGAACCGGTCCCATTCAGACGTCGCCACCGAGCGGAAGAAGAGGCCGATGTCATTGTCGACGGGCACGCCTTCGGCAATAGCGCGGGCCACAATCGGATTTGGCGCCGGGTAAAGATGCGGAATGCCGGGACTGAGGATCAATCGGGCCACACCTTCCCAACTGTCGCGGCGGGTCAGATCGTGGAGCGTTAAACCCGCGTCGGCGGCTACGGTGCGTGCCGCTTCGCTGTCGTCCCAGCAGAGGGCCGTCGCGCCGCCGGCCTCCAAAGCCTGTGCGCCGGACAGCCCCGAGCGACCGAGGCCAAGCACAGCCACACGTGCGCCGCGCAATCCCAGAACGGGGATCATGCTGCTGCGCCCTGTTCGAGGGTTGCCAGGACGAAATCTGCCCGCTCCTCCACGGAGAGCTTCGGCAAAAGATGGCAGGCATAGCCCCATGCGGGCAGCCGCGTGTTCAGGTCGTCAAACTCGGCAACAGCTGTTTCAAACCCGTGCTGGCGGTCGGCATCGCGTTCGAAAATCTCCGGCCATGGGGGTGCGAGGAACAGGACGGGGTCATAGCGTGGCACATCCCCCGGTGGTGCGAGGCCCTCTCGGGCGTACCACGCCGCCTGATCCAAAGCTGAGCGGTCGAAAAAGGTGATGGCGGCCGTTGCCGTGGCGTGATCGCCCACGGCCATCCAGAAGGCGAGATCGGCAAACCGCTTTGCATCATCCCAGGGAAGGCCGGTGCCGCCCTGGGCGCGTTCTGCCGCAATAACACGGCGCCCGGGTTCTTCAACAACAGCTTGACCGCGCGCCTTCAGTACGCGGATCAGGCTTGATTTTCCGCCACCGGAACAGCCCGTGATGACGATCTTGCGCATCAGCCCTCGCCGTCGTCGTCGACTTCCAACTGGCCAGAAATACGACGCCAGAGGATGCCCCAATACATGCCAACGGCAAGCACGACCGAGATCATGATCAGCGCGATCCATGTGTTGGCGGACGGGTTGTCGAGGCTGAGCCAGCCAAAATCATAGAGAACCCAGACAAGGGCTGCGAGCACGGCTCCGATGAGGCTCACGCCCAGCGTACCGATGCCGCGCAAGACCGCGGTGAGGAACAGAATGAACGCGACCAAGAGGATGAGGCCGAAGAGCACGACAAGCGGTGTCTGGGTGTTCCAGTTTTCCACCGCCCAGCGGATATAGGACAGCTCGGTCGGGTTATAGGTCGCGGCCAGCAGCACGAAGGCGGCGAGCCAGCGGATGAGAAAGCCCATGGATCAGGTCTCCTGCGTCTTTGTCTTTGGGTAGCGGGGTGTGCCGGATTGGACAAGCGGTTCGTGCCGATCAGGCGATGCGGGTCAGCGACATGTGGCGGCCTGGCTTACCACTGGATTTCCTGACGGCGGCGGAAGAACTTACCTGTGGGACCATCCTCTGGCAACGTCGCGAGCCAAATCCCTGTGTCAGCGCCTTCTTCCGGCGACAGGTTTGCCGACGGGCCACCCATGCGGGTACGGACCCAGCCGGGGCACATGGCGTTGATCTTCACGCCTGCCGGGGCTTCGCGTGCCGAGGCAACGGTCAGGGCATTCAGCACTGCTTTTGCGATACCATAGGCACCGGGGCCTTCCAGACCCTCCGAAAAGCTGCCCCAACCGGAGGAGACGTTGACGACTCGGCCATAGCCTTGGGCCTTCATGTGTCGCATGGTTGCATGCGTCAGGTAATGCGGACCGCGCACCATCACACCTAGATGCGCTTCGAGGTCATGCGGATTTTCGAGCAACAACGGCTTCTCGGTCAGAATACCGGCGTTGTTGACCAGAACGTCAAAGGGTCCGCTGTCTTCTACGACATCAAAACAATCTGCATCGCTCGTTACATTGAGTTCATCCCAGAGGCATCCAATCTCGTTGGCTGCTTTTTCTGCGGCCTCGGGGTCGCGGCAACCGATAACCACGTCAAGCCCCTTCGCCACCAACCCCCTTGCGATTTCCTTGCCGATCCCGCGATTGCCCCCTGTCACCAGTGCCCGCATCACCGCACCTTCAGCGTTGCCAGCCCGACCAACGCCAAAATCAGCGAGATAATCCAGAAGCGGATCACGATCTGGCTTTCGGCCCAGCCGCGTTTTTCGAAATGGTGGTGGATCGGGGCCATCAGGAAGACGCGGTTGCCGGTCAGTTTGTAATAGCCGACCTGGATGATGACGGAGAGGGCCTCGACCACGAAGAGGCCGCCGACGATGGCGAGCACGATCTCGTGCTTGGTGGCCACCGCGATGGCGCCGAGCGCTCCGCCAAGCGCAAGCGACCCAGTGTCGCCCATGAAGACGGCGGCGGGGGGCGCGTTGTACCAAAGGAAGCCGAGCCCTCCCCCGATCAGGGCCGCGACGAAGACGAGGATCTCGCCCGTACCCGGCACATAGTGGATGCCGAGGTCACCCGACCAGTCGACCCGGCCCACGACATAGGCGATGACGCCCAGCGTGCCTGCGGCGATCATCACCGGCATGATGGCCAGGCCGTCGAGACCGTCGGTCAGGTTCACGGCATTGGCGGAACCGACGATGACGATCATGGCGAAAGGAATGAAAACGAGGCTGAGGTTGAAGAGGACATCCTTGAAGACCGGGACGGCGAGTTGGTTGGAAAGTTCATCCGGGTGGAGTTGCGCGGCCATGAAGCCTGCGATGCCTGCCACGACGAAGCCGACAGCCAAACGAAACCGGGCGGAGAGGCCGGAGTAATTGTCGTTCTTGGTGACCTTGGAATAGTCATCCGCGAAGCCGATCAGGCCGAAGGCTGCGGTGACGAAAAGCACGATCCAGACGTAGCCATTGTCCCACCGCGCCCAAAGGAGCGTGGCGATCAGAAGGGCCGAAAGGATCAGGAGGCCGCCCATGGTGGGCGTGCCCGCCTTATTCAGAACATGGCTTTCAGGGCCGTCTTCGCGGATCGGTTGGCCGTGTTTCTGCTTGGCGCGCAAAAGGTTGATCAGCGGGCGTCCAAAGATGAACCCGAAGACCAGCGCGGTGAAAAACGCACCCCCTGCGCGGAAGGTGATATATCTGAAAAGGTTGAAGATATCGCCGCCGTCCGAAAACGCTGTCAGCCAATAGAGCATGTTATTGTGTTCCTTCGTCTCCCGCCTGATGGAGCTTCCTCAAAGCGTCCACCACCAGGCTTACGCGCGACCCCTTCGATCCCTTGACCAGCACCACATCGCCCGCGTCGATCAGCTTGTGCGCCTCTGCCACGAGTGCTTCGGCCTTTTCCACGCATCGTCCGCGTTTCTCAACCGGTAACGCGTCGTAAAGCGCCTTCATGCGCGGCCCGACGCAATCAACCCGTTTGATTTTCGCCATGGCCGGGTGATCGGCGAGCGCGCGGTGCAGGTCCAGTTCATCGGCGCCGAGTTCCAGCATATCGCCAAGAATGGCGATGCGGCGGCCTGTCGCGATGCGGCCCTTGTCCTGCTTGGGATCGATGGCCGCCAACACGTCAAACGCTGCGGCGACAGAGGCCGGGTTGGCGTTGAAAGCGTCGTCGATCAACTCCATGGACTGACCTTCGACCGCATCGAGCATGATCGTTTCGCGCTGGCCGCGCCCAGCCGGTGCTTTCCATTGGCCGAGGTCGCAGGCCACCACGTCGGCGTCAGCGCCGACGAGTTGTGCCGCGCCGTAGACGGCCAGCGCGTTCATCGCGAAGTGGCGACCGGGCGCGCCGACCTTGAACAGGAACGGACCAGCCGGACCGCGCCCTTCCACGACACTCGCGCTGTCGGTCAGAGTGATCTTGAGGGCGCGGAGCGCGGCGTCCCCATGCTCGCCAAAGCCGATGCGGCGCGCGGCATACTCTTTTGCAGTACCGTTCAGGATCGGGGCCGTGTCAACATCGGCGTTGAAGAGCGCGATGCCGCCGGGCTCCAACCCTTCGAAGATGGAGGCCTTTTCCTCCGCGATCCCTTCGACGCTTTCAAAGGCGGCAAGATGCGCGGGCGCGACGGTGGTGACAACGGCGACATTCAGCCGGGCCAGCCGGGCCAGCGGAGCAATTTCGCCGGGATGGTTCATGCCGATCTCGATGACGGCGTATTCGGTTTCGGCCGGCATCCGGGCGAGGGTCAGCGGCACGCCCCAATGGTTGTTGTAGCTCGCCTCGGCAGCGTGGGTTTTGCCCTGGTGGCCCAACACTTGCAGCAGCATGTCCTTGGTTGAGGTCTTGCCTGCCGAGCCGGTGATGCCGATCACTTTGGCTTGGGTCCGGGCGCGGGCGGCGGTGCCAAGGGCCCCGAGCGCATTGAGCACGTCGTCTACGAGAAGGAGCGAGGCCTCGCTGCTCACACCGTCGGGCACGTGGGAGACAAGTGCGGCAGCGGCGCCCTTTTCAAGGGCCTGTACCACGAAGTCATGGCCGTCACGCACATCCTTCAGCGCGACGAAGAGGTCACCGGGTTGGATCGTGCGGGTGTCAATGGAAACCCCAGTGGCCTGCCAGTCCGGACCCTGCAAACGCCCGCCGGTCGCGGCCAGCGCGTCACCTGATGTCCAGAGCGGCGTCACAAGCCCTTCCCGTCGAGCGCGGCAACTGCCACGCTCGCTTGTTCGACGTCGTCGAAGGGCAGGATGGTGTCGCCGATCTCTTGCCCCGTCTCGTGCCCCTTGCCGGCAATCAAAAGCGTGTCGCCCGGCCCGAGCGCGTCGACAGCGCGGAGGATCGCTTCGGCGCGGTCCCCGACTTCGGTGGCGTCGCCATGCGTCATGCCGCCAAGGATCTGACGCCGGATCAGGTCCGGGTCTTCGCTGCGGGGATTGTCGTCGGTGACGAAGATGACATCGGCATAATCCTCCGCCGCCTTGCCCATCAATGGGCGCTTGCCGGTGTCCCGGTCACCGCCAGCCCCGAACACCACGATGAGGCGACCCAGCACATGCGGGCGGATGGCTTTCAGCGCAGTGGCCAACGCATCGGGCGTATGCGCGTAGTCCACGAAGACAGCCGCCTGATTGTCGCGCCGGGCGGCGAACTGCATGCGGCCCCGCACCGTCTCCAGCATCGGGAGCGTGTCGAAGACCTCTTGCGGGTCGGCGCCGGTGCCGATGCAGAGACCTGCCGCGACCAGTGCATTCTCCGCCTGAAAGCCACCGATCAGTCCAAGGCGCACATGCTGAATGCGCCCGGCCCACTCAAAACGGAGTTCCTGCCCTGTCGCGTCATAGCGCTGGCCAAGGATTTGCAGCATCGCCTCGCTTGACCGCCCGATCGTCAGAAGGTCTTGCCCACGATCTTCCGCGATCTCGGCCATGCGGTGGCCGTAAGCGTCGTCGATATTGATGACGGCTGT
>JBCBBB010000103.1:0-11268 GCA_038532095.1 Pseudomonadota bacterium | reverse complement strand
CGTTCTGCATAGTGGTGCCCCTCGGGTGTGGACACGGCCGCATGCGCCATCCAGGCCTGATCCGCCTCCGCTCCACCCGGTTCCAGAGCGTTGCGGAAAAGCGTCCATTGAATGCCATAGGGCGTGCCGTCCGAGGTCTGAAGGTTGGCCGTCACGTACCACCACTCGATGCGAAAGGTGTTGTGGGGCCCGTGATCTTCGGGGAACACAAAGCGAGTTTCCGGGGCGGGTAGGTCAAACCCGTCCGTGGTTTGACCAAGCCCCGCAAAGCCCTGTGCGTGCGCAGCTGCGCCCAACGCCCACATCATCAACGCTATCAGAGCAATTCTAACGCTCATGTGCGAATACCCGGATCAAATCCGCGGGTGGCCGTTTTGCCAGTTGGCGCGCAGGCCACAGGCTCGCTATTCCGGCCGCTGCAAGGGAAAGCAGGCCCAGCCAGAGCCAGTCTTTCGGGAAGAGGAACATCGGCAAGCGCCATCCGAAAGCCTCCACATTGATGACGGCCAGCAGCACCCAGGCGAGCCCAAGCCCGACCGGCAAGGCCAGCACAAAGGTCAGCGCGGCAAGAAGCAGGGCCCGCAGCAATTCAATCCCGGCAAGCTGGCGCCGCGTCACGCCGATGGCCCAGACCGGCGCAAGCTGCGGCAGTCGCATGGCCGAGAGGGTCAGAAGCGAGGTGAGAATAGCCAGCCCCGCCACGGACAGCGTGAGAATGTTCAGCGCGCCGGTCACCGCAAAGGTCCGCTCAAAAACCTGCATGGAAAACGCCTTCAAAGCGGTCTGATCGATCATCCTGTCTTCCGCGATGCCGAGCTCTGCTGTCAGGGCCGCGCGCAATGCGTCGGGGTTATCCGTCAACACGCCAAAATCGCTGCGATCCAGATCGTCATAGCGCGTAACCAAGGTATCCAGCGGCAAAACGACTTGTCCAAGTGGATTTCCATAGTCTCCGTAGATGCCGAGGACCTCGGCCTCCCAGCCCCCCGGCAGCGGCAGCGGGTCGCCGGGGGACAGCCCTTCACGCCGCGCGAGCTGTTCGTTCACGAGCGCGCCATCCCCGGTTGCAAGCCGGGCCCAGGTGTCGGGAAGCGCGTCCAGCAGCGGCCAGTTCTCGGAATAGACGGGGTGGTCGACCACGCCGTATATCTCAGCCGGGGCACCCAACACCTCTCCGTCGCGGTGCCAGATCGGAAGCACGTCAAGCTCGCGCTCGTCCAAAAACCCCAACAACAGGGACGATTCTTCGGCATCTTCGACTGTTACGTAAAGATCGCTCACCAGCCTTTGGTCGAGCCAGCCGGTGAAAGTCGCCCGGAAACTCGACACCATCGTCCCGACGCCGATATTGGCGGCAAGCGCCAGCAAAAGCGCCATCAAGGCCAGTGATAGCCCGGGCAATTGCTGACGTGTATCTGCCCAGAACCAGTCCGCCAACGGACCACGGCCCACGCGGGACAGCAGCGACAGAGAGAGGCCCAGCAAGCTCGGCAAGACAAGTGCCGCTGCGATAAGAAAACCGCCCAACAAGACAAAGCCGCCCAGTAACCCGCCGCCGATCGACATGGCCGCCATGGCCGCGCTGAAGGCCAGTACAGCCAGGCCCAACTGCACGCGCATCGTGCCCGCACTCACCATGGCCCAGGCCCGCGGTTTGGCCGGGGCCAGGGGAGGCATGCGCGCCACCTGGATCAGCCCGCTCACCGCAGCAAGTGCGGTGCCCGCGACGGCGATCGCCAGCCCGCTTAACCACCAGACCGGTGACAGCGTCAACGCGCCCTCCACGGTCGCTCCGTACAGGCCGCGCAGCGTCGCCGCCACATCCGGGATCAGCAGGCTCGCGATCAGATACCCAAGCACAATGCCAAGCGCGCCCGCGACCAGCGCGAAGATCAGCAACTCGAGAACAAGCAAAGCAACCAGCCGCCGCGACGTCGCACCAAGCGCGCGCAGGGTCCGAAACATCGGGCGCCGCTGCTCAAACGCAAGTCCGACCGCGCCATTCACAATGAACAGCCCGACCGCGAAGGAAAGCAATCCGAACGCGGTCAGGTTCAGGTGGAAGCTGTCAGTGAGCCGCCCCAAATCTTCGGCTGTTTCCGGTTCTTCAATCGTCAAGCCGGGCGCAACAGTTTGCAGTTCTGGTTGTATCAACGGCTGATCCGGCAGCAAAATCAGACGTGTGTAGCCGGTTTCTAATGTTATATTTTGGGCAACCGTAATGTCAGTCACGACCATGCCAGGCGCCAATCCATCGGCAATCTGAACAGGCCGCCTCAAAGCCGTCAGGCGTTCGGCTGTCACACTGTTCGCAAGCACGGCACCGGCTTCGCCCGTGACCTCGGTGATGTTGTCCGGCCCGACCACGGCCCCAATGGCGCTGTCATCCGGTGCGGTGAACGGGTCGATCCCCAGCAGTCGAACACGCCCGCGCTCGGCCGGGATCCAGTCGTCAATCACCGGGCTGACAAGCCAACCGGCGCGCCGCAAGGCCACGAAGGTCTCATGTGAAATTCGGCCGTTCGGGGCAACGATGTTCCGCAGCCCGCCGCCGTTCAATGTGTCTGCCGCCGCACCGTAGCTTTTGCGCGCCTCGGCGTTGATGGCCTGCACCCCTGACCACAAAGCCGTCGCAAGCGCGAGGCCCAGGATCAACGTCACGAGTTGAAACGGACGGCGGCGCCAGTGGGACAGAAGCGCCGAAAGGACAGCACCGGTCATTCGGCCACCTGTCCATGGCTCAAACGCAACCTGCGATCTGCGCGAGCGGCCAGTTTCTCCGAATGCGTGACCAGCATCAACGCCGCACCCGTCTTTGCGGTTTCCGCAAGCAGCAGATCGAAAACGGCGTCCGAGGTGGTCTCATCCAGATTGCCGGTCGGTTCGTCGGCAAGAACCAGTTTGGGCTTGTGCATCAACGCGCGACCAATGGCGACACGCTGTTGCTGCCCGCCAGAGAGTTCCTCCGGGTATTTTCCCAACTGGTCTATGATCCCAAGGGCTTCAGCGAGGATGTTGATGTCGTCACTCTGAAGGGCGACGCCCGCAAGATCGGCTTGGAACCGCAGGTTCTTTGCGACCGTCAAGGACGGGATCAGGTTGAACTGCTGGAAGACGATGCCCAGTTTCGCGCGGCGCAGCGTGGCCCGCTCCGGGTCCTTCATTGCGTCAATGGCAGCACCTTCGATTTCAATCGAACCGCCATCGGCAGGCTCCAGACCGGCCACAATATGCAAGAGGGTCGATTTGCCCGATCCGCTTTCTCCGGTCAGCGCGACCGTTTCGCCCGCATCCAGCGCCAGCGACACATGGTCGAGGACGGGGCGGTCCATGCCGGGGAACCGTTTGGTGACGTCTGAAGCGCGTAAAGTCATGGCGCAGACCTATCCCGATTTTGCCCGGCGTACAGGGGCTTTGGGGCTGCAACACGCAAGCGCGCCGGTTTGCCGCGCCCGGGCAGCTTTTGTGCTTTTCCTCACGCAGGCCGCTTCATATGGTGTGCTCATGGCAAAACCGAGCTTCATTCACCTGCGTGTCCACACCGAATACTCACTGCTTGAAGGCGCAATGCGTCTGAAGACCCTGCCGGGTCTTTGCGCCAAGGCAGACATGCCTGCGGTCGCAGTGACCGACACGAACAACATGTTCGCCGCGCTTGAGTTTTCCGTATCGGCTTTGTCTTCGGGCGTGCAGCCGATTGTCGGCTGCCAGATCGACGTCCAGTACGAGACGGCGGAGCTTGGCGCGCGCGAAACGCCCCCTGCGCCTATCGTGCTTTTGGCGCAGTCGCCGGCCGGCTACGCGAATCTGATGAAGCTGAACTCCGCCCTCTATTTGCGGCAGTCCACTTGGCCCCATGTCACGCTTGAGGATCTGGCGGCGCATTCCGAGGGCCTGATCTGTCTGACCGGCGGTGCCGATGGCCCGGTCGGGCGTCTGCTGCAAGCGGGCGCGCGCGGCAAAGCGGAGGCGTTCGTAAAGCAGCTTTCGACGCATTTCGGGGACCGTCTGTACATCGAAGTCCAAAGACACCCGGGCGAAAGCGGCGCTCTTCCAGCGGCAGAAACACAGACAGAGCCCGCCTTCCTCGATATCGCCTATTCTCTCGGTCTTCCCTTGGTCGCGACGAACGATGTCTACTTCCCGGACGCGAAGATGTATGAGGCGCATGATTCGCTGATCTGCATCGCCGAAGGGGCCTATGTCGATCAGCAGGGCGCGCGGCGGAAACTGACACAGCAGCACTATTTCAAGTCTCCGGCAGAGATGGAGGTCTTGTTCAAAGACGTGCCGGAAGCCATTGAGAAAACAGTCGAGATTGCAAAACGCTGTGCCTTCGCCGTGGCCCGTCATGATCCCATTCTGCCAAAGTTCGCCGAGGATGAGGTGGAAGAACTCAGACGGCAAGCGAAGGAAGGGCTCGACGGCCGTCTGGCTGTCATCGAACCTGCCGCTCCGCGTGAAGACTACGACGCCCGCCTTGAATTTGAACTTGGGATCATCGAAGGCATGGGGTTCCCCGGGTACTTCCTGATCGTTGCCGACTTCATCAAATGGGCCAAGGACCAAGACATTCCGGTTGGCCCCGGGCGTGGCTCCGGCGCCGGATCGCTGGTGGCCTATGCGCTGACGATCACCGACCTCGACCCGCTGCGGTATTCGCTGCTTTTCGAGCGGTTTCTCAACCCGGAACGGGTCAGCATGCCGGATTTCGACATCGACTTCTGCATGGATCGTCGTGAGGAAGTCATCCGCTATGTGCAGGAAAAGTACGGCGACGACCGGGTGGGCCAGATCATTACTTTCGGTGCGCTGCTCTCAAAAGCAGCCGTGCGCGATGTCGGGCGCGTGTTGCAGATGCCGTATGGTCAGGTCGACCGGCTGTCCAAGCTGATCCCGGTGGAAGGCGTGAAGCCGGTGAGCATCGAAAAGGCCCTGGCGGAGGAACCGCGCCTGCGCGAAGAAGCCAAGGCGGAGGAGGTCGTCGACCGACTTCTCACCTATGGACAACAGGTGGAGGGTTTGCTGCGGAACGCCTCCACACATGCGGCCGGCGTTGTGATTGGGGATCGGCCCCTGGATGAACTGGTGCCGCTCTATCGCGATCCGCGCTCCGAGATGCCTGCGACCCAGTTCAACATGAAGTGGGTCGAACAGGCCGGGTTGGTGAAGTTCGATTTTCTGGGCCTTAAGACTTTAACTGTGATCCAGAACGCCCTGAATTTGCTGAAGGAACGCGATGTAGAGATCGACATCGGCGCTATTCCACTCGATGATCCGGCCACCTATGAACTCTATTCGAAAGCGCGCACGGTTGCGGTGTTCCAGGTGGAAAGCTCGGGCATGATGGACGCGCTGCGCCGCATGAAACCCACCTGTATCGAGGATATCGTGGCACTCGTGGCGCTCTATCGTCCCGGTCCAATGGAGAACATTCCGCAATATTGCGACGTGAAGAACGGACGGGCGGAGCGCGAAGAACTGCACCCGCTGATCGACCATATCCTGGACGAAACCCAGGGCATCATCGTCTATCAGGAGCAGGTGATGCAGATTGCGCAGGAAATGGCGGGCTATTCGCTCGGGGGCGCTGACCTGCTGCGTCGCGCGATGGGCAAGAAGATCCAGGCGGCGATGGATGCCGAACGCCCGAAGTTCCTGGAAGGCGCGGCGAAGAACGGCGTCGACAAGGCGAAAGCGCTTGAGGTGTGGAACCTTCTCGACAAGTTTGCCAACTACGGTTTCAACAAGTCGCACGCGGCTGCCTATGCCGTGGTCAGCTACCAAACGGCTTGGCTCAAGGCGAACCACCCGGTTGAGTTCATGGCGGGCGTGATGAACTGCGACCTGCATCTCACTGATAAACTCAGCGTTTATGCGGAGGAGGTGCGGCGTGGGCTGGACATCGAGATTGTCCCGCCTTGCGTGAACCGCTCTCAGGCGGCGTTCTCGGTGAAGGATGGCAAACTGGTCTATGCGCTTGGTGCGTTGAAGAACGTGGGCGTTGAAGCCATGCGGCTGGTGGTTGAGGCGCGGGGCGACAAGCCCTTTGCGACCGTCTTCGACTTCGCGCGCCGCGTCGACCTCAAGCGCGTGGGTAAGCGCCCGTTGGAAATGCTGGCCCGTGCGGGGGCGTTTGACGAACTTGACCCGAACCGGCGGCGCATCTTCGCGTCGCTGGACGCGTTGGCCGCCTATTCAGCGGCCATTTTCGAGCAGCGCGCATCAAATCAGGTGTCGCTCTTCGGGGAGGCGGGGGACGACTTGCCGGAACCCCGCTTGTCGCCCGTGGATGACTGGTTGCCGAACGAACGACTGGCCGAGGAAGAAACCGCCATCGGGTTTTATCTGTCGGGCCACCCGCTTGATGATTACGCCGTGGCGCTGAAGCGCAAGAACATGCTGACGCTCGCGGAACTTCAGGAAAAAGCGGAACGCGAAGGTGGCGCTGTCTCACGCGTCGGTGTGATCGTGTCAGCCTTGCAGGAACGCAAATCGGGGCGTGGCACGCGGTTCTTCCGGATGAATATCTCCGACCCGACCGGGCAGGTGAGCGGCATGGCCTTGTTCCCCGATGACTTTGATGCGGTGCGCAAGGTCTTCGATCAGACGACACAAGTGATTATGACGCTTGAAGCACGCTTTAACGAAGGCCAGTTCGATCCGATTGCCCGTGCGGTCGCGCCGATTGATGGCATCGTGGCCTCTGGCGTCGCAGCAGGCCTGAACGTGATGGTCGACGCGGCGGAGGCCGGTCCGATGATTCACTCTGTGCTGGACCGGTTCAAAGAAGATGGGGCGATCAAAACCAAGGGGCCTGTGACGGTGACCGTGTTGTCTGTTCCACTGTCAGGTGCGCTTCAGGACGTGCCGGTTGAACTTGGCGACGGCTGGCCGGTGTCCCCACAGATCAAAGGCGCGCTGAAATCGCTGCCGGGCGTGGTTGCGGTTGAGGAAATGGCGTGAGCCGCCGTTCAAAAAATTGAAACAGCAAGCGCCACCGTCCTCCCACCCCTAATATGGAGGGCGCAACGTAAAGATGCGGTTAAATCCTTGTCGGAAATCTCACGAAAACCTGTTGCCGTGACATGAAAGGCTTGGCGCGTGCGCCGTCCCGATCTCACATCCGCAAAACAACTGATATATCAGTGGTTCGTCGTGAAATGCCCCATCACGCCACTGGAAAATACAAGCGGCGACGCATGTGTGGCCGCCGCGACCTGAACCTGACCGATGATGATCGTGTGATCCCCGGCATCATGGGCGGCAAACCGGGTGCATTCGAAATGGGCAAGGCACCCACGGATGAGTGGAGCGCCAGTGGCCGTTTGCTCAACATCGAGCCCTTCGAAATCCAGACCGTCCTTCGTGAAGCGACGACAGAGCTCCTGTTGATCCGCGCTCAGAACATGGATCACGAAATGCTCAGCTTCTACAAAAGCCGTGTGCCGCGATGAAGACTTCGCAGGCGACCAAAGAACCAGCGGCGGGTCGAGGGACACGCTGGAAAAACTGTTGGCCGTTATCCCCAATGGCCCGCGATCAGACTGACAGGTCACAATCGTCACCCCAGTCGCAAAACGGCTCAGCGCTGTGCGGAAATCCTTCATCGTGTCTGGGCCGGGGACAAAACGGTTCATCATGTTCATCACGCGACCTCGCGTCCAAGGGCCGCCGTATAAAGCTCGAACCACGTTTCCCGATCCATTTTGACCTTCAACGCATCGCTGAAGCTTTCGATACGGTCGATCCGGTTCGTGCCCATGACAGGCAGGATGCCCACGGGATGCGCAAGGAGCCAGGCCATGGCCACGGCAGCTTCATCCACGCCGTTCTGCATCGCCACTTTTGACACCGTTGTCCTCAACTCCCCGTCCTGAAACAGGGCGCCCCCGCCAAGCGGGGACCAGGCCATGGGGTGCAGGCCGCGTTCCTGAAGAAACGCGATATCGCCATCGGTGAAGGGCACATGGTGCTGAAGGCTGATCTCAATCTGGTTTGTGGCAAGCGGCGTTTGCATGGCCGATTGCAGCAGGGTCCAGTCCCACGGGCGGAAATTCGACACGCCAACGGCCCGTACTTTGCCGGAGGCCACCGCATCATCCAGCGCGCGCCCCGTTTCGTGGTGATCCATGAACGGATCGGGACGGTGGATCAGCAGCAGATCGATGTGCTCAATCGCCATCTCGGACAGTGATATATCAATCGATTTCGAGATATGGGCCGCAGACGTGTCGTAATGCTTGACCCGTGCGTCCGAGTACCGGCCGGCAGGGGCCACGATATCGCACTTGGTCACGATCTCCACCTTGTCGCGCAGGCCCGGGCTTTCCTTCAGACACGCGCCCAGCAAACCCTCCGCCGTGTATTCCCCATAGATATCAGCCTGATCTATGGTCGTGATCCCTTGGGTCAGACAGGCCTCGATCTTGGCGCGGATATGGGCGGGAGACGTGTCGCTGTCATCGCCCACGCGCCACATGCCATAGACGATGCGGCTCAGCTCAACTCCGCCAGGAAGGGTGACGCGGTCCATCAGGCTCTTTCTCCTACGCCGAGGGGGGTGGCTGGGGTGCTCTCCGGCACGCGGCCATAAACATGGGGCAGGGAGCAGGTTTTCAAGTGCGGCAGAACCTTTTCCCCGAAATGTTTGCATTCGTCGATATGCGGGTAGCCGGAAAAGATGAAGGAGCGGATGCCCATCTTCTGGTAGTCCTCGATCTGGCTCAGCACCTGATCCGCGGACCCGACCAGCGCAGCCCCGCAGCCCGATCGCGCGCGGCCCACACCCGTCCAGAGATGGGGTTCGACATAGCCGAATTTGTCAGCCAGTTCGCGCGCCCGCGCCTGATGGCTGACACCCAGAGACCCGCTGTCATGCGCGCGATCCCGGATCAGCGTGCCGTATTCGTCATCAAGCTTCGAGACGATGTAATCGGCGTACTCGCGCGCCTCTGCCTCGGTGTCGCGCACGATCATGTGCACCCGCAATCCATAGTTCAGCGTCCGGTCGTATTTCTCGGCCACGGCGTGCACCGCCTTCATCCGCTCGGCCAGGTTTTCCTTGGGCTCCGGCCACATCAGATAAACGTCGCAGTGCTGTCCGCAGAGGTCGAGCGCAGCCGGGGAATACCCGCCGAAATAGAGGAGCGGGCCGCCGTTTTGCTGGTAAGGCCGGGCCGGACCGGTCGTCACGTTCTCAAAGTTGTAGACCTCGCCCTGATAGGTGATCTCATCCTGTGTCCAGGCCTGTTTCAGGATCTCAACCACCTCGCGCGACCGCTGATAGCGATAGTTGCTCTCGGCCACCTCTCCGGGGAAATCCGAAGAGATGATGTTCACCGTCAACCGCCCCTCCAGCATGTGATCGAGCGTAGCGATGGTGCGCGCCAGCATGATCGGCTGCATCTCTCCGCAACGTACAGCCGCCAGCATGTTGATTTTCGAGGTCAGCGGCGCCATGCCAGCCACAAAGCTCAACGTGTCTTGGCCGACCTGATAGGAGGAGGGGCACAGAATGTTGCGGAAGCCCTGGGTTTCCGCCTCTAGTAAAATGTCGCGGCAATGCGCGAAGCTTGAGCGCAGGCCGCCCTCCGGCACCCCAAGAAACTGGTAATCATCTGAACATAAGGCGGAAAACCAGCTGACTTCAGCGGCGTCAAGATCGGGGGAGGTGATGGGAACAACGGTCATGAAAAGCCCTGCGGGTGCGTGCATTTTCCGCTTGCATAGCAGCGGACATCGGATGCATCAATAGTGGATCAATTTGGGAGGGCCGCTGGCAATGGCCGCCGAAGCCTATGCGCTTCCGAAATATGTGCAGGCGTCAGAGACGCTGATCCGCGACATCTCGGCGGGTCGGTTGCGCGATGGCGAACGCCTCGCACCCGAGCGCGAGATGGCTGCGCGCATGGGGATCGCGGTTGGAACATTGCGCAAGGCGTTGAGCGAATTGGAAGGGCGTGGGCTGGTCGAACGTATCCAGGGGTCGGGCAACTACGTGCGCCATCGGCCTGAGGCGTCGGGTCTTTACGCCTTCTTCCGGCTGGAACGGCTAGAAGGTGGTGGCTTGCCGACAGCGGATTTGCTTGACGTCCGCCGAATGGCGAAGCCAGATGACCTGCCGAAGTTTGGCCGCTCTCAACACGCGTTCCGCATTCAACGCCTGAGACGCCTCTCCGCTCTGCCCGTGGCGCTGGAGGAAATCTGGCTAGACGGCATCTGGGCGACAGACATCGCGGCGCGGGACCTTAGCGAGTCGCTCTACCTGTTCTACCGCCGCAGCCTGAACCTCTGGATCGCGCGCGCCGAGGACAGGATCGGCATCGCACCCGTGCCCGACTGGGGCCGCAGTCTCGACGTGTTTCAGGGCGATCTTGCGGGATATGTCGAACGCTGGGGGCGGACGGAAAGCAATGATGTGGCGGAGTATTCCCGCACTTGGTTCAACACGGACCGCGCACGTTATGTGTCGCGGATGACATGAGGAAGGTCAGTTAGTGGTCAATTACGGTATCATCGGGTGCGGCATGATGGGGCAGGAGCATTTGCGAAATATCGCATTGCTGCCCGAAGCGCGCGTGGCGGCGATTTTCGAGCCGAACCAGATCATGGCGGATGTGGCAAAGTCCATCGCGCCCAATGCGCAGCTTTGCGCGTCGCTGGCCGAGCTCCTGGCGATCGAGAACCTCGATTGCCTTCTGATCGCCTCACCCAACCATCTGCATGTCGCGCAGTTCGATCAAATCGCATCGACGCGCCACCTGCCGCTTCTGATTGAAAAACCGCTCTTCACCCGCTCCGAGGATGCCGTCAAACTGGCCGAGCTCGATGCGGGTTACATGGCGCCGATCTGGGTGGGGATGGAGTACCGCTATATGCCGCCGATCCAGACATTCATCGATCAGATGGATGCCGCGACGGGCGGTCCGACCATGTTGACGATCCGCGAACACCGCTTCCCGTTCCTTGAAAAGGTCGGCGACTGGAACCGGTTCAACCGCAATACGGGCGGCACTCTGGTCGAGAAATGCTGCCATTTCTTCGACCTGATGCGGTTCATTCTGAAGGATGAACCCGTCCGCGTCATGGCCAGTGCCGGGCAGGACGTGAACCACCTGGATGAAAGCTATGATGGCGAAGTGCCCGACATTTGGGACGGCGCCTTTGTCATTGTCGATTTTGCAGCGGGCGCGCGCGCGATGCTGGAGCTCTGCATGTATGCCGAAGGCTCAACCTTTCAGGAGGAGATCACCTGCGTCGGCCCGG
>JBCBBB010000102.1:0-11470 GCA_038532095.1 Pseudomonadota bacterium | reverse complement strand
TATGGTCAGGTCATCAACCTGGCACTGGGGGATATGTGCCAGCAAGCGAAAGACAGTCTGGTCTGCCATGCGTGAGAGGTCTCACCCCTACCGACAGCAGCCGGATCAAGCGTTCTGGCGCAGGGCCGTGGCGGATGTCGCACCGGACGCGTTAACCCCTGTCGCGGATTTCCCGGTCAAGATCACGCCAGACACCCGGATCGCGACCGCGGGGAGCTGTTTTGCCCAGAACATTGCCCGCAACCTGGCCAAGCGCGGCTTCAACTACTACATCGCCGAACCGGCCCACCCCATCGCCACTATGATTGATGGTCTGGCGGAGAGCTTTGGCTACACGATGTTCTCCGCCCGCTACGGCAACATCTACACCGCACGCCAGTTGCGCCAGTTGATCGCGCGGGCCTACGGGCGGTTTGATCCAGCCGAACCGGGGTGGCAAAATGCGGGAGGTGGCTGGTGCGATCCGTTCCGCCCCAGCGTTGAACCCGGTGGCTTCGCTTCGATTGGTGAAATGCTGGCCGACCGCGAAAAGCACCTCAGTGCCGTGCGTGAGATGTTTGAAACTCTTGATATTTTTGTCTTCACACTGGGCCTGACCGAGGGATGGGAAGCGATTGACGATGGCGCCGCTTTCCCGATTTGTCCCGGCGTTCAGGCCGGCGCATTTGACCCCGCGCGTTATCGCTTCTTCAACCAGACAGTGGCCGAGGTCGTGGCCGACATGACCGATTTTTTCGCCCATCTCAATGAGGTGAACCCGACCGCACAGGTCATCCTCACGGTCTCGCCCGTCCCGCTTGTGGCAACGGCGGAGGACCGGCATGTGCTGGTCTCAACCGTCGCCTCCAAAGCCATTCTTCGCGCGGCGGCGGATGAGCTTGAGCGCGCGCACGACACCGCGCATTACTTCCCCTCGTTCGAGATTGTCACGAGCAGCGCCAATGCCAGCCGCTACTTCGCACCGGACCTGCGCGCTGTCACGGACGAGGCCGTCGATCATGTCATGCGCGTCTTTTTTCAGGCGGTCACGACGCAGGCCACAAGCCCGCAAGCTCCCGAACCACAACACATACCGGTTTCGAACAGTCGACAGGCTGAAGCTATTTTTCAAACCGTTTGCGACGAGGAATCCCTCGACCCTGCGCCATAAAAAAACCCGCGCGCCAAGCCGTGGCGCGCGGGAATTTACTTTGGACGGGCCCGGTCACCCCGAGCCCTCGCCCATTAGGCCAACAGGTCGAACCGGTCGGCGTTCATGACCTTGGTCCACGCCGCCACGAAATCCTTCACGAACTTCTCGGCATTGTCATCCTGCGCATAGACCTCGGCATAAGACCGCAGGATTGAGTTCGAACCGAAGACAAGGTCCGCACTCGTCGCCGTCCACTTGATGGCACCGGTTGCGCGATCACGCAGCTCATAGGTGCCATCGTCCAGCGGATGCCAGCTATAGGCCATGTCGGTCAGGTTGACGAAGAAGTCATTCGTCAAAGCGCCCACACGGTCGGTGAACACACCATAAGCGTCCCCGCCATAGTTGGTGCCCATCACGCGCATGCCGCCCAGCAGAACCGTCATCTCTGCCGCCGTCAGACCCATCAGCTGCGCCCGGTCGAGCAGCATTTCTTCCGCTGACACCGCATACTGATCTTTCTGCCAGTTGCGGAACCCGTCGGCGACCGGTTCAAGCACCGAGAAGCTCTCAGCATCCGTCTGCGCATCCGTCGCATCTCCACGGCCCGGTGTGAACGGCACATCAACCGCGTGCCCCGCAGCCGCAATCGCCTGCTCCAGACCGACAACGCCGCCCAGCACGATCACGTCGGCAACCGAGGCCCCGGCATCCGCCGCAATCGGCTCAAGAATGCCAAGCACTTTGGCCAGACGCTCCGGCTCGTTGCCCGCCCAGTCCTTCTGTGGTGCCAGACGGATGCGCGCACCGTTGGCGCCGCCCCGCTTGTCCGAGCCACGGAAGGTCCGCGCGCTGTCCCAGGCGGTTGCGATCAGTTCAGCGGACGTCAAACCGCTATCGGCGATCTTTGCTTTAACAGCAGCCACATCATAGCCGGTCGAGCCCGCCGGGATCGGGTCCTGCCAAATCAGGTCTTCGCCAGGCACATCCGGGCCCTGATAACAGGCGCGCGGTCCCATATCGCGGTGGGTCAGCTTGAACCAGGCGCGGGCGAAGGTGTCCTTGAAATACTCGGGATCGGCCATGAATTTCCGGCAAATCTCGTTGTAGATCGGGTCGACCTTCATCGCCATATCCGCATCGGTCATCATCGGCATTTTGGGTGTGCTGCCGTCACCTGCATCCACCGGCATTTCGCTTTCCGGCATATCGACCGGCTTCCACTGATTGGCGCCCGCCGGGGATTTCGTCAGCTCCCACTCATAGTTGAAGAGGTAATCGAAATACCCCATGTCGAACTGCGTCGGGTTCTTGGTCCACGCGCCCTCGATGCCCGAGGTGAACGACTTGGACGCCGTGCCGCCATGATCCGGGTTCATCCACCCAAAGCCTTGCGTCTCAAGGCCCGCGGCTTCCGGCTCGACCCCGATATTGTCACCAGCGATGGCACCATGCGCCTTGCCGACTGTATGGCCGCCACAGGTCAACGCCGCAGTTTCTTCGTCGTCCATCGCCATCCGCGCAAAGGTCTCGCGGACATGGAGCGCAGTCCGCGCCGGGTCCGGCTGTCCGTTCACGCCTTCGGGATTCACATAGATGAGGCCCATGTGAACCGCCGCCAGCGGGTTCTCCATCGTGGACGGAACCTCCAGATCCTCATAGCGGTTCTCGGACGGGGCCAACCATTCGCTTTCCGACCCCCAATACACGTCCGTCTCCGGACCCCAGATGTCCGCACGGCCAAAACCAAATCCAAACATCTTCAGACCCATGGACTCATAAGCCATGTTGCCCGCAAGGATGATCAGGTCAGCCCAGGAGAGTGCATTGCCGTACTTTTTCTTCACCGGCCACAGCAGACGACGCGCCTTGTCGAGGCTGGCGTTATCCGGCCACGAATTCAGCGGCGCGAAGCGGATGTTGCCCGAGCCTGCGCCACCGCGACCGTCCTGCATCCGGTAGGACCCGGCCGAGTGCCAAGCGAGACGGATCATCAAACCACCGTAATGCCCCCAATCCGCAGGCCACCAGTCGTGGCTCTCGGTCATCAGGGCTTTGACGTCTTCCTTCACCGCCTCAAAATCCAGCCCCTTCACCGCCTCGCGGTGATTGTAATCAGGGTCCATCGGATTGGTGCGGGCGCCGTGCTGATGCAGGATGTCGAGGTTCAAGGCGTTCGGCCACCACTTGGTCACCGGTTTTTCCATTGACGTATTGCCACCGTGGTTCACGGGGCAGCCGCCGATGCCATGCATGTTGTTACCGTCCATCAGCCATCTCCTGGATTTATAATGATTCTAGATACGACGTGTTCTAACGGCTGAAATTGATAATTCCCAATTGGAAAAACTAAAGTATGTGATAACTTCAGATTATGATAAATTTCACGCTCAAGCACTTCCGATACTTTGATGCGTTGGCCCGCCTGGGCCATTTCGGGCGCGCTGCCGAGGCCTGTTCGATCTCGCAGCCCGCACTTTCCGTTCAAATCAAAGAGATGGAAACCATGCTTGGCGCACCTCTGGTCGAACGCAGCGCCCGGCAAATCCATCTCACGACGCTGGGGGAAGAGTTTCTCCTGAGGGCGCGCAAGATTCTGGCAGAAGTCGAAGAACTGAATGAACTCGCGCGGGTCAGCGACGGTCCGCTCACCGGAGCCTTGCGCATGGGGGTCATCCCCACCGTTGCCCCTTACCTGCTGCCCGCGATCCTGCGGGAACTCTCGCGCCGCCGCCCGGGGCTGGAGTTGAAACCACGCGAATCGATCACGCAGTCCCTGGTCGAAGACCTGCTGCACTCCCGCCTCGACTTCATCGTGGCGGCCCTGCCCGTCTCGGAACCATCCTTGCGCGAGTTTGCCCTGTTCGATGAGGATTTCGTGCTGGTCCGATCGGCAGAGGATGCCGGCCTTCCGGTACCAAGCCCGGAAAAACTGCCGGAGATGAAATTGCTGCTGCTCGAAGAAGGCCACTGCTTCCGCGACCAGGCGCTGTCTTTCTGCAATATGCGCCCCTCCGACCCCAGCCTTGTGATGGAGGGCTCGTCCCTCTCAACGCTGGTCCAGATGGTCAGCGCCGGTCTTGGGCTGACCGTGATCCCTGAAATGGCCGTTCCGCTGGAAACCCATGGCGCGCGCCTCGCCATTTCGCGCTTCCGGCAGAACACGCCAAAGCGCACGATCGGGATGGTCTGGCGCAAGACCAACCCTCTGGGTGCGCAGTTGATGGAACTGGGTGCCATCGTCCGGCAAGTGGGGCAGGCCCAGATAGAAAAGCTGAATGCGTAAGTGAAAGCACGGAAACAACAAAGGCCGCGCAGTGGCGCGGCCCCTGTTCAAATTACAAAACGCCCGGGTTTAGCGCAAATGGCTCCGCAAGAACCAGGCGAACTTTTCATGCTCCTGACCGCGCGCGATGCACAAGTCTTCGGTCAATGTATCGCCATGGCTGGCCGCCAATTCACCGGCGCCAGCAAGGGTCGACGCCAGCGTTTCCTGCGCCGCCTGCATGGCCGCGATCATGTCCTTGTCCGAGCCATGCCCGTCATGCTCCGACACTTTTGACCGTGC
The DNA here is from genome assembly GCA_038532095.1 of Pseudomonadota bacterium. Taxonomy (GTDB): domain Bacteria; phylum Pseudomonadota; class Alphaproteobacteria; order Rhodobacterales; family Rhodobacteraceae; genus JAJDOD01. Next base: position 6,770 of record JBCBBB010000102.1, on the reverse strand, counting down.
GAGCATGCCGGCAAGCGTGCCTTCCGCATGCGCGTCCAGCGCCTTGATCCGCTCGGCCAGATCATCCTGCGCCACGAAGTGATCTTCGTAGATCTTCTGGAACAGGTCGTGCAAAGGCCCAAAGGCCATACCGGTCACGTTCCAATGGAAGTTCTGGGCCAGCATGGTTGTTACGGCGGTCTCGGCCACACACTGGTTCAGCGCATCGGCAATCGCGGCGGTTGCATCGGGGGACAGGGCCGCTGCTGACTGTGTCATATTGTTATCTCCTGCAAATGTCTCAAAGCTGGCTCGCTGGCTGGCGTCGTCGCTCACTGGCTGGCTTGCCCATGACATAGCAAACCGTCTTCGCGTGACAAGAAGTTTTTAGAATAATTCTAAAACTGTGAAAAAGACTCGGGAAATCTGGTCCGCCGACTCCGTAAGAGAATGGACATTCCCACCCCGCTGTGTACCGCTCACAGCACGATGATCGATGACGCGACATTGACCGAAAGCGAGTGGACGTCAAAACAGGGCGGCCGCGTTCTCGTGCTGGCCTGCGGTGCGCTCGCGCATGAGATTGTCGCGCTCACGCGGCAAATGCACCATGTCGACCTGCACTGCCTGCCCGCCATCCTGCACAATCATCCCGAGAAGATCGTCCCCGCCGTCGAAGCCGCCATTGCCAGGACCGAGGGCTATGAACGCATTTTTCTCGCCTATGCCGATTGCGGGACCGGCGGCGCCCTGGCGAAAGCCGCGACGGAACTTGGGATCGAAATGCTGCAAGGCCCGCATTGCTACGCCTTCTTTGAAGGCACGGATGCGTTCCTCGCCCGGGCCGAGGATGAGTTCACCGCCTTCTACCTGACCGATTTTCTGGCCCGCCAGTTTGACGCGTTCGTCTGGGAACCGCTTGGCCTCGACCGGCACCCGGAGCTGCGCGACATGTATTTCGGCCATTACGAAAAACTGGTCTACCAGGCGCAGACCGATGACCCGGCCCTGACAGCCAAGGCCAAGGACTGTGCGCGTCGGCTGGGCCTGACCTTCGAACGCCGCTTCACCGGCTATGGCGATCTGGGCACGGCTCTGGCGTCCCTCACCCCGCCCGATGGTTAACTATTTTTCAACCAAGACCAGCTGAAAACCGGGCAGTTCCGATTTTGCTGTTGAGTAGATACCCTTGCCTATCGTCGCCTTGCTGGTCTTTCTTTGCACTGCTGCCCCGGCGGCCGCCGCAACCATACCGCCGTTTGACCTGACCCCAACCGGCCCGACCCTGCTGCCCAGCTTTGCCGACCGGGTGCTGTCATCGCCTCGCCCGGCTCAGGCCCCGCCCGTCTTAACCACCATGGGCCTCTATCTCGGGAAAACCGATCTGGTGCATCTCAGCCTTTTGCTGATTTACGCCACTTGCATGGCGTCCTTGCTGCCCGTCTCGATCCGGCGACGAAGAGGACGCAACCGCTAGGCCGATTGCGCCGCCCCGGCGATGTCGCGAATGCGTTGCACCATGGCGCGCAACCCGTTCGAGCGTTGCGCCGACAGGTGATCGTTCAACCCGAGCCGCCCCAGTTCGGCCGGGGCATCCACCGACAGCACATTGTCTACGCTCAGCCCGTCATAAAGCGCAATCAAAACGGCAATCAGCCCGCGCACGATCATCGCGTCACTGTCCCCTTTGAACGTGAACACGGCCTCCGCACCCTGCCCGGAAATCTCAGGCACCAGCCAGACCTGACTGGCACAGCCATCGACCTTGGTTGCCGGGATGCGCTGGCTTTCAGGCAAAGGGTCCATCGCCTTGCCCATGTCGATGACATGGCGATAGCGATCCTCCCAGTCCTCCAGGAATTCGAACGTGTCGGCGATGTCTTCAAATGCTGTGCTGGCCATGCGCCTGAGGTAGGATGTTCCGCCCGCTTCGTCCAGACGTGCTTTTCACCGACGACAGTTTCGGCTAGCCCTAGGGCAGAGCGGAAGGGGCACTCCATGACGGCACGGGCATTGATCTTGGGACTGGCACTGGTTTTGGGCCTGTCCGGCTGCGCCCGCGTCACCGAAAGCCGGCTGAACCCGTTCAACTGGTTCGGCGGCAGCGAAGCAGAAACCGCCGAGGTTCCGGTTGAGGTCGACACGGACCCGCGCCCGCGCATCGCACAAGTCACCTCTCTGCGGATCGAACCGACACCCACCGGCGCTATCATCCGCGCCACCGGATTGCCGCCGACACAGGGCTGGTACGGCGCGGTGCTGATCCCCGAGACCGAAGACCCGGTGAATGGCGAAATGGTCTTTGTCTTCCGCGCCGTACCTCCGGTTGATCCGGTCCGGGTCTCGACAGTCCAGTCGAGAGAACTCAGCGTCGCACGCAGTCTCTCGCAGCAAACCCTGGCCGCCACACGCATCGTTCGCGTGATCGGAGCGCAGAACGCGCTGGTGGCGCGACGTTGATCGCTCGACGAGACAGCGAACGGGTGTCCTGGCTCTGACCATCTGGGCAACAGCACATCTAAGCAACACGCTTTGCATCCGGTATGGAACGCGCGGATTTCTTGGGGCAAGTGGCCCTGACAGCGAAGCGTGGGGTCAGGAGAAACGTCTGGTGCTTGCTGCCTGCTTCCTTGGGTCAGGACCCATTCATCCAGCACCGCTGGTTTGACAGATTCTCTGTGAGATAACGAACAATGGCGCAGGAATAGTGGCTGTATTTCAAGGCATTGTGAGGCTGTCTGGCTGAAAATCCGTTACATCCGAAGGACGACAAAGCTGCGTCATCTCAGCGGCTCGGCGCGCTTGGAAATGGAACCACTATGTCCGATGCGCGCCAAACCACTGCGATTTAGCAGATTTGACGCCAACGGTGCAGGATGAATGGGTCCTGACCCTAGAGCGAAATCGGCTTAACCTGAAACAAGGCGGATCAAAATCTGCGTTCGAAATCAGCATGTTGCTGATTGAGTGGCAGCGAGTTTTGACTCAGATTTAATGATTTCTGCTTTAGTACCCACTGAAAACTTCACGAAACCTTAAACGACCGCCCGCTACATTAGGGGTGGGAGGACGGTGGCCCTCCGCAAAACAGCCATTTACGATTCGTTAGCCAATCTTACTCGTTCAGCCGGTCCAGCCGCGCGCGCACGCTCAAACCATGAGCCTGCAGGCTCTCGCTCTTGGCCAGGGTTTCGGCCGCCGGGCCGATTTGCGCTAAAGCCCCCGGCGTCATCTCGGCAATCGTCGTCCGCTTCATGAAATCCAGAACCGACAAACCGGAGGAAAAGCGCGCAGACCGTGCGGTCGGCAAAACGTGGTTCGGGCCGCCGACATAGTCGCCGATGGCCTCCGGCGTCCAGGCCCCCAGAAAGATCGCACCCGCATGAGTGATGTTGTCGGCCAACGCACCCGGATTGGCAACGCAGAGCTCCAGATGCTCCGGCGCAATGTCATCGGTCAGCGCCGCCGCCTCGCCCAGGTTCTGCGCGACAATGATCGCTCCATAGTCGCGCCAGCTTGCACCGGCAATCTCATGGCGTTCCAACGTGCCAAGCCGCCGCTCGACGGCGACGCCCACGGCCCGCGCAAAGCCCTCATCGGTGGTGATCAGGATCGATTGAGCGCTGGCGTCATGTTCGGCCTGGCTGAGCAAGTCGATGGCAATCCAGTCTGGGTCATTGTCTGCATCGGCAATCACCAGAATCTCGGACGGCCCGGCAATCATGTCGATCCCAACCTTTCCAAAGACCTGGCGCTTGGCCGCGGCGACATAAGCGTTGCCCGGCCCAGTGATCTTGTCGACCGGACGGATCGTATCCGTCCCAAAAGCCAGCGCCGCCACCGCCTGCGCCCCGCCAATCCGGTAAATCGTATCGACACCGGCCATGCGCGCCGCCACCAGCACAGCCGGGTTCACCGCCCCATCCGGCGTCGGCACCACCATGACCAGTCGCGGCACGCCCGCAACCGTCGCCGGGATCGCATTCATCAGGACCGAAGACGGGTAAGTGGCAAGACCGCCCGGCACATAAAGCCCGGCCGCCGAGATCGGGGTCCATCGCCAACCCAGCATCGCACCTGTCGCGTCCGTCCATTTCTCATCCCGCGGCAATTGCCGCTCGTGATAGGTGCGGATGCGCGCCGTGGCGAGTTTCAACGCCTCGAACTCGTCCTCAGACACACGATGTTCGGCCTCCGCGATCTCTTCTTCCGAGATCGCGAGCGTCTCCGGGGTCAGGGAAACACGGTCGAACTTTTCCGTCAGTTCAATCACCGCCGCATCGCCGCGCGCACGTACATCGCCAATGATCTCGGTGACAGTGTCGTTCACATCCGGCGCATCTTCGCGCTTCATCGCCAAAAGCGCGCGAAACCGGGCCTCGAAATCAGGTTCGGTGGTCGACAGAAACTGCGGCATGCGTTGCTTTCCCCTTCTGACACAGCCTCTTACCCACGCCAGCGCGTGGCCTCAAGCGCAGTGCGTCACTCCGGATGTGTCGGAGGCTTTCCCGCTGGCGCAAGATAAGGCCGTGTCACATCCTGCAAAACGACGTTGATCGTCTCAACCTCGAGCGCAACCGCGCCATCGCCGGCGAAAGTCAGCACCACCCGCCCCATGCCATCTTCACCCGGCTCGAAAGACACCGACAAAAGCGACAGCACGGTCTCCGGATCACGCGCCGAAAGCCCTTGTTGCGACACGCGCAGAACATCTTCAAACACAAGCATCGTCTGCACGCGCTCAAACCCGCGCCCCTGGCGCTCTGCCACTACTTTATCTTCCCATCGGAACCGGTTGATCAGGCAAGAAAAACGCCGCTGCGATCGCTGCCAGCGCATCTCGCTCGCGGGCAACACGCCGTCCTGCGTCAGGGCGGACACCACCTGCAAATCCTCGGCATCCTCGGCCTTCAATCGCAGCGGCCGCTCTGCACCATCCTCAAACCGCGCGTCGTCCGTCATGATCCCGGCACCCGTTCGATCCGGGCGCCAACCGCGCCGAGCTTCTCTTCGACATGCTCATACCCCCGGTCGAGGTGATAGACCCGGTTCACGACCGTCTCCCCCTCCGCCGCAAGCCCGGCCAGAATCAAGGAAACCGAGGCCCGCAAATCCGTCGCCATCACCGGCGCGCCCTTGAGCCGCTCTACACCGGTGACCGTCGCCGTGCCGCCCTGGATGTCGACATCCGCGCCCATCCGCAACAGTTCCGGGGCATGCATGAAACGGTTCTCGAAGATCGTCTCTTCCAGATGGCTCACCCCATCCGCCGTGCACATCAACGCCATCATCTGCGCCTGCAAATCGGTCGGAAACCCGGGGAATGGCTCGGTTGTCACATCAATTGCTGCGACACGACCGTTCTTCCGCGCCACTTTCAAGCCGTTGTCAGTTTCCTCAACGCTGATCCCCGCCTCATCCAGCTTGGCCACAAACGCCTCTACCAAAGAGAGACGCCCGCCAAGGCACTCCACCTCACCACCGCAGATCGCAGGCGCCAGCATGTAAGTGCCCAACTCGATCCGGTCGGTCACCACCGCATGTGTCGCGCCGCCAAGCCGGTCGACACCCTGAATGGTGATGGTCGACGTGCCAGCCCCATCAATCTGAGCACCCATCGCACTCAGACACGCCGCCAGATCAACAATCTCCGGCTCGCGCGCCGCGTTCTCGATCACCGTCGTGCCTTTGGCGAGCGTGGCCGCCATCAACACATTCTCGGTCGCACCGACAGAAGCAAAGCGCAGCGGCACGCGCGCGCCTTTCAAACCGCCCTGCGTCTTGGCGTGCAGATACCCGTCCTTCAGTTCAATCTCCGCGCCCATCGCCTCCAGCGCGGTCACGTGGATGTCCATCGGACGCGCCCCGATGGCGCAGCCCCCGGGAAGAGAGACGACGGCATGTCCTTCTCGCGCCAAGAGCGGTCCGAGCACGAGGTTTGAGGCCCGCATCTTCCGGACAATGTCATATTCCGCCGTGGTCGAGATCGGCCCGAGCGATGACATGGCAATCACCCGCCCGTCCTGAAGGCTCTGCACCTCAGAGCCAAGCGAGCGCAGCAGCAATGTCATGGTCGCAATGTCGGACAGGCGCGGCGCATTCATCAGCGTCAACGGCTCTTCTGTCAAAAGCGTTGCCGGCATCAATGCAAGGCAGGCGTTCTTTGCGCCCGCAATTTGAATACTGCCGCGTAGCTCCGCGCCGCCTGTCACCAAAATCGAATCCATCAGCCTGCCTTATCGTTTGTCTTGTCCCCGGACCGCGCCGCCGCCTGCGCCTTGCGCCGTGACAGATTGGCCTTGAGCGCCGCCTTCAGGCGGTCTTCGCGCGTCTCGCCTTTTGTCGGCTTATCCCGGGTTGGTTTCCTGCTCATGCGCCGGGCATACATGACCCGCGAAAAACCGTCCAGTTAGAGCGTCCCGCCTGTCACCCGAGACAGGCCGCATACCTCTTTCGGTTCGACCTAAGAGAGACGTGACCAAGACACGCCCCAATTTCAAAGCAGGGCGCATTATCGCTTGCGCGGATTGGGATTTCTCAGTATTCCGCCCTTCGCGCTGCAGTAGCTCAGTGGTAGAGCACTCCCTTGGTAAGGGAGAGGTCGGGAGTTCAATCCTCCCCTGCAGCACCAGATGTCTTTCGTGAGAAAGACCAACATCCTTCTGAACTGAGTGCGGGGCGGCAGTTGCATCGCTGATGCAATGAGAGCATGTGGCGTTCGAGCTTTCTCCTCCTGAGTGCACCAAACTCGCTTCGACAGAAACGAGCGACATCCGAACAACGTACCGGGC
>JBCBBB010000101.1:0-11577 GCA_038532095.1 Pseudomonadota bacterium | reverse complement strand
AGAGACTCCCCGGCATATTTTTGAACCAGTGAAGGCCTCTTCATCTCTTCAAAAAATACGCAAAAAACGCGGCTGCCGCAGGCAGACGCAAAACATCGTGTGCGCCGAAGGCGCGCAATCAGAAAAGCTTACCTGTTGCCGCGCACCAGATCGCTGGCCTTTTCCGCAATCATGATGGTCGGCGCGTTGGTGTTTGATCCGACCAGGCTCGGCATAATGGAACTGTCGCAGATACGGATGCCATCAAGCCCACGCACCCGGCATTGCGGGTCGACCACAGCCATCTCGTCTGTCCCCATCTTGCAGGTGCAGGTCGGGTGGTACGAGGTCCGGCCATATTGGCGCGCGTAGTTTTCAAAATCTTCCTGTGTCTTCACGCTGTCATCCGGGAAACGGATCGTCTTGATGTATTTCTGCAGGGACGGTTGGCGAAAAATCTCAACGCTCGTCTTTACGCCTTCGACCGAGCATTTCAGATCGTCGGGCTCTGCCAGGAAATTCGGATCGATAACCGGCAGGGCGGCGGGATCACTTGACCGCAAGCGCACCGTGCCGCGCGATTTGGGACGGACGGTGTAGGAATTGAGCGTGATGCCGGACGACCCCGCCGGAACACTTGGCACACCGGCTTCTGCCCCGGCACCAGCCAGGAAGTGGAACTGAAGGTCCGGCACATCGCTTGAGCCGAGGCCCGAGTGCCAGAAGGCACCGCCCTCGACCACATTCGACGTCACCGGCCCGGATTTGAACGCGTAGTATTCGATCCCCGCCAGAGCTGCGTTGTACCATTTGTTGTACTTGTCGAGGCTGTCATGGCCTTTCAACTCGGCCACGATATCGATGCCGAAGTGGTCGTTCAGATTCGACCCCACGCCGGGCAGATCGGCGACAATGTCAATTCCGTGCTCTTTCAGATGCGCGGCAGGCCCGACGCCGGAGAGCATCATGATCTTCGGCGTCCCAATCGCGCCAGAGGTCACGATAACCTCGCTCTCCGCATTGGCGCGGCACTGTTCCTTACCGTTGAAATAGTGAACGCCTGTTGCGCGTGTCCCTTGGAACTCGATCCGTTTGACCATGCAGCCGGTCTCAACCGTCAGGTTCTTGCGGTTGCGCACTGGCTTCAAGTATCCAACGGCGGCTGAGCAGCGTTTGTAGTTCTTTGTTGTCGTCTGGTAGATGCCTGACCCGGCTTGTGTTGCCCCGTTGAAGTCGGGATTGTAGGGAATGCCCGCCTCCTGACATGACTGCACGAAGGCGCGTGTCATCGGTTGCGGATCGGGGATGTTCGACACACCGAGCGGCCCGTCCGTACCGTGCCAGTCGCCAGACATCATCGTATTGCCTTCGGACCTCAGAAAGTACTGTTGGATGTCCTTGAAGCCCCAGCCTGCGCAGCCTTCCTCTTCCGCCCAGCGATCATAGTCGGTCGGGTGCCCGCGCGTGAAAACTTCGGCATTGATCGAGGAGCCGCCGCCGATCACGCGGGCCTGGGCGTAAGGGATTTCACGATTGTTGGCATGGCGTTGCGGCGCGGTCTTGAACCCCCATGTGTGCGGGCCCGTCGTCATCTTGGCAAAGCCGACCGGCATGTGGATCAGCGGGTGGTTGTCCTTCCCGCCGGCTTCCAGAAGCAGCACGCGGACGGCGCTGTCCTCACTCAGGCGGTTCGCCATGACGCACCCTGCGGAGCCGCCACCGACAATGACGTAGTCGTACCCTGCCTCTTTCATCTCACCCGATCCAATGACTGCGTTTGCCGATCTCGATATGAGTGGACTTCACTTGCGTGTATTCCTCAACCCCCATCGCACCGGCTTCGCGGCCCCAACCGGATTGCTTGAAGCCCCCGATGGGCAGCTCCGGCCCGCCCGCGAGCGTCGTGTTGACCCAAAAGCGCCCCGCTTGCACCTGCCGCGTGACTGTCAAAGCCTTGTCGATGTTCTTCGTCCAGACGCTGGCCGCCAACCCATAATCGGTGTCGTTCGCCATCGCGATGGCCTCCTCCAGCGTTTCAAACGGCATCACAGTCAGAACCGGGCCGAAGATTTCTTCGCGGGCGATCGCCATATCGGCTTTCACACTGCCAAAGATGGTGGGCGCGATGAACTGACCGCGCCCGAAGTCGAGCGCTTCGCCGCCGAGAACAAGGTCCGCGCCTTCTTCCTGTCCCTTGGCGATGTAGCCCAGAATGGTCGCGTTCTGTGCGTCGGTCGTAATGGCTCCGATTTGCGTGTCTTCCTCAAGCGGGTCGCCCACGACGATTTTGGACATCTTGGCGGAGACCATCTTGGCGAATTCATCCGCAACGCTGGCTTCGACAATCAGGCGCGCGCCTGAGACGCAGCATTGACCGCCATTGAACCCGATACCAAAGGCAACGCCGTCGGCTGCGTCTTCCAGATCAGCATCGGCAAAAACGATCTGAGGGTTCTTGCCGCCGAGCTCCAAACCGAGCTTTTTGAAGTTTGATGCACCCGCCGCCGCAACAATTGCCCGGCCCGTTCGGGTGGAGCCCGTGAAGGAGAGCATGTCGATATCCATATGCTCGGCCATCGCCTGCCCGACTGTTGGACCAAGGCCGGTCACCACGTTGAAGACACCGTCCGGTAACCCGGCTTCGCTCAGGATTTCGCCCAGGATCACTGACGATGCCGAAGTGAACTCCGACGGTTTTGCGACAATCGAGTTGCCCGACGCCAGGACGTAAGGGACGCGCTCGCAGAGGATCAGGAAGGGGAAATTCCAAGGCGTGATGATGCCGACAACCCCGACCGGTTCGCGTGTGACCACGCCCAACATGCCGTCGCCCAGATTGTTGAAGCTGTCGCCATGAAGGCTGCGCGCCAGACCGGCGGCGTATTCGAACATGCCGACGCAACCGCCCACCTCGCCCCGCACCTGAGAAATCGGCTTCCCGCTTTCGAGCGTTTCCCAATAGGCGATTTCTTCCAGTCGGGTGCGTATGCCCTCTGCCGCCTCCAACAAAACAGCGGCCCGATCCGCCCCGCTCAGACCAGACCAGCGCCGGTCGGCAAAGGCGGCACGTGCCGCCGCAACCGCATTGTCTAGATCGGCAGCGGTGCACTTCGGCAAGCGCGTCACTGGCACATCATGTGCAGGCGAGTGACGTTCGAAAATCTCGCGGTCGCCCGCTGGGATCGTCCGACCGCCCATAAAGAACCCGAACGCGCGCGGGGCTTCGGGCAGCGACAGTGTGCTCGACGACTGATCCATGTGGTTGCTCCTTAGCTTGAGGCGTCGAGACCGTCGCGCCAATCGTTCCAGCCCCCATCAACTGAGGATGGCGCGTCGTGCCACGCGTGCATGATGTCGCCCGTCGCCGGGTCCAACGCGGGGATCGGCAAGGACATGATGTTCTTGCAAGCTTGGTAATAAAGCTCATCGGTCAGGAACTTTTCCTGAATGTTGTCCCAATCGCGACCGCCGGCGTAGCCGCCGCACATCATGATGTCGTCAGAAGCTCCAACATGCTCATGGCTGACACCTGCGGGCATCACGATCACGTCGCCCGCGTCCACGCGCACTTTGGTCCAGCCCCCTTCCCCGACAGACAGATTGAACTCCATCCAACCTTGCGCACAGCCGAGGCATTCGTGGCTGGTCGAATGGAAATGAGCATAGTGATAGACGCCAGGATATTCCCAATTGTTGCCCCATCCATTGCGACGGAACCGGCCCTTAACGGCTTCGGTGCCACCGCCCGGGATCGCGTTGCGATGCACCAGCAAGGGGAAGCGGCTGTTCGGGATCTTGCCTTGAGGCTTCGAGAAATAGGCTTCGGTGTTCATGGCATCCTTCTCCTCATGAATGCATCACGATTTGCGTTTTGAGATCTTGTGGTCGGTCGGCAAAACTGTCGAAAGCGTCCTGAATGTCGTCGAGCGCATAGTCCGCCCCGACAAACGGTCTGGTGTCGATCCGGCCGTAAGTCAGCAAAGTCAGCGCGTCGTGCATGTCCTGACCTATCCCGGCGACGGAGCCTTTGAGTGAGGTTTCGGTCAGGATGGTTTGCAGGATGTCGATGGGGAGCGTTTCCCCTGCACCGGTCAGTCCGAAAACCGCCAGATGCCCGCCTTTGCGCGTGAGCCTTTGCGCCTGTTTGTAGAGGCCGATGTTACCGACGCTTTCGATCACGATATCGGCGCCACGCCCATCGGTCGCCTGCATCACCGTTTCTTCCAAAGCGTCTGGCAGAACAGCGTAACCCGCAGGCGCCATCGCCAGACGTTCCGAACTGACGTCGGTCACAATGATCGGGGCCGCGCCAATCGTGCGCAAAAGCTGGACATGCAGATTGCCAATCGGGCCTGCACCGATGACCAGCACTGATTGCCCGAAACTGACCTGCGCCTTCCGCGCGGCTCGCACAACACAGGACAGCGGCTCGGTCAGTGCCAGCACCTCGGCAGGCACATCTTCGGGTGCCGGGATCACCAAGCGCGCCGGGACCGCCATGTGATCGCAAAACGCGCCGTCCATCGTGATGCCCATTTGCCGCACCTCTGGGCAGTTCAGAACCTCGTTCCGGCGACACCAATAGCAGCGCCCGCACCCGATGTTCATGTCGACAACAACCGGCTGGCCTTCGGTCAATCCGACCACATCACGCCCCCAGCCCACGACATGGCCCGTGAACTCATGTCCCGGGATCATCGGCAGGCTGTCGGCTGCGTAATTGCCGTGGAAGATATGGATGTCAGTACCGCATATGCCGGTTCGGGCGATGCGGATCAGCGCCTCGTCCCGCCCCGGTTCTAGCCGGGGAACCTCGCGCAGTTCGAACCGACCCGGCTTCACCAGATATGCCGCGCGCATCGTCGTCACTTTACGACACCGCGCAGTTTCGACCGGTCAATGGTCAGCGCGATGGCCGCGATCAGAACGATGCCAAAGACCATCTGCTGTTGGGTCGCATCGATTTCGAGATAAACCATGGCCGCGCGGATCACCATCACAATGAGCGTGCCGATGGCGGTATTGACCACGCCGCCGACACCGCCGGTCAGCGGGGTGCCACCCACCAGAACAGCCACGATGGCGAGCAGCAAAAACCCGTTGGCAAGGTTGGCATCCCCCCCTGAGAGCTTCACCGAAAACATCAAACCCGCCATCGCAGCGAAACCACCTGAGATTGCAAACGCGGTGATCTTCACACGGTCCACATTCACGCCGGAGGCCACGGCGGCCAACTCGCCCGCGCCCACCGCTTTCAGGCTGCGGCCAAAGGTGGTGCGGGTCTGAAGCACCCAGGCGAGCAGCAACAAGAAGGCGGCGATCGCCAATTCATGCGGCACGCCCGCTGTATTGCCGAACATCCAGCCAAAGCTTCCGTCTCGTAGCGTCGCGTCCATGTAAAGCGCGCGCTGGCCAGAGAGCCACTTCGCCACCGAGAGCGCGACAAACCCGATGGCCAGTGTGGAGACGAAAGACGGCACGTAGAGCCGCGTTGTGACATAGCCCGAGATGGCGCCGAAGATCAGGCCACCGAGGATTGCGACCACGGCCACCCCTGCCCCGAGTGACGCCAGATAAACGGTGGCGATGACCGTGATCATGTTTGCGAGTTGCTGCACGCTGAGGTCGATGCCGCCGATATAGATGGCGAAGGTCATGCCCAGCGCCATGATGAAAAGCGGCACGATATCGGCCATCAGCAGGATCAATGCGGACGGGTTGAAGAAACTGGGGTTCACAAGTCCAACGGCGACACCGAGCACGAGGAGCGTGATCCAGGGCAGATGCGGCTTAATTTTCTCCATCAGACGGCCCCTAGATCATGTGGTGGACGAGATCGTAGAGCGAGGGTTTGTCCCCCGGTGTCCCGTCAAAGCGTTTCTGGAACTCCCCGTCCTTAAGGACGAGGATCGTGTGCGAGAGGCCGATGGCTTCTTCCAACGTGTCGGCCACAAGGATGATCCCACAGCCGTCGGCGCTCATGGCGCGGACCATCTCATAGACGTCTTCCTTCGCGCCGATATCGAGGCCGCGTGTCGGGTGATCGAGCAGGATGATGTCAGACCCGCCAGAGCGCCACTTGGCCAGCACCACCTTTTGTTGGTTGCCGCCCGAGAGACCGGCGCAGTCCTTGTGCTCATTCGGCGTCTTGATCCCGAGCTTCTCGATCCAGGATCGCGCCAAGGCACGCTCTTCGCCGACCTTCAGCACCCCGTTTGCCGAATAGTTCTGCAACTGGCTGAGCGTCATGTTCTCATAGACGTTCATGCCGTTGACGATGCCCTCGATCTTGCGCTCGCGCGGCACGTAGCCGATCCCCCGCGCAACCCCGGCCTGGGCGGAGAACTGGTGGACGGTTTCGCCCTTGATCTCGACCGTGCCCGAGGTCGGTTTGTCCAGGCCGTAGAGGACACGCAGCACCGCCTCGCGCCCTGAGCCTTCGGTGCCGACGAGGCAGACCACCTCGCCCGCATGCAAATCGAAGCTGATGTTTTGGAACCGCGTGCCATTGCTCACGCCCGTGAAGCGGGCGAGCACCTTGGAGGTGTCATAAGCCTTCTGCTTTTGTTCACGGTAGTATTCCTTGTCGACATCGCGCCCGACCATCTTGTGCTGGATCGCATCCTTGTCGGCTTCGTCATGGGTCACGACGTCGACGACCTCGCCATCCTTCATCAAGTAAATGCGGTCGGAGAGGTCCAGCACCTCCTCCATCCGGTGACTGACAAAGATGAACGACGCGCGGTTGGTCAGATCGCGCACGATCTTGAAAAGAAGCTCAACCTCTTCCTGCGCCAGAACGCTCGTCGGTTCATCGAGGAGGATCACCAGATCGCCGTCCACACGCTCTTCCAGCGTCAGCACCTTGGCAAGCTCCACCAACTGCCGCTGCGCAAAGCTGAGCTTCGAGGTGATTGTGCTTGGGTCAATATCGAGCTTCACTTTGGCCAGTTGCGCCCGCGCCGCTGCTGCCATCGCCTTCCAGTCGATCACCCCGAACTTCACGAATTGCTGTTCGTAGCCGAGGTAGATGTTTTCCATCACAGTCAGGTTGGTGATCAGCGATTGCTCCTGAAACACCATGCCGATGCCGTGATCCATGGCTTGGCGCGGGTTGGCGAAGCGGACCGTTGTGCCATCGATGCTGACGTGACCACCGTCGGGCTGGTAGGCGCCGTAGATCACCTTCATCAGCGTCGACTTGCCCGCGCCGTTTTCGCCAACGAGGCCGACGATTTCGCCACGGTTCACTTTGAAGTCCACAGCTTTCAGCGCGTGAACGCCGGGGAAGTGCTTGTCGATCTTCTGTAGCTCGTACATTTTGTTTTCCCTACCGCTTCGCCACTTGAGGGAGCGGCCCCCGCCCCTATTTCACGAAACTGATGGATTTGCGGTCGGTCGACAGCACCACCGCGATGATCACCAAAAGCCCCAGCACCCCGTCTTGCAGCCAGTTGGGCAGGCCGATGACCACCATCCCGTTGTTGATGACGTTGACGATCAGAACGCCCACCAGCGTGTTCCAGACACCGCCGATGCCACCCCAAAGCGCGGTGCCGCCCACAACGACAGAGGTGATCGAGACGAACATGAAGTTGTTGCCGGTTGCCGTCTCGGCGATGCCGATCCGGCCCACGGCCATCAGCGCGCCCATGGCGAAAAAGACACCCGCCAGTGTGAACCCAAGGATCCGCACTTTCGAGACGTTCAGACCGCTGGCTTGTGCAAGCTCCTCGCCACCGCCGACGGCATAAAAGTTCCGGCCAAGCGTTGTGCGCGATTGGATGAACCACGCCAGCAGAAGCGCCAGCAGCGCGACATAGCACATGATCGGAAAGTTGAGCCAACGCACGGTCAGAAGCGACCGGAAGAGTTCGTCTTCCACGCGAATGCGATCCCCGCCGGTCAAGAGAAGCGCGAAGCCGGTTCCGACAAACCCCATTGCGAGCGACGCCATGAAGGACGGGATCTTCAGCTTCACATGCACCAGCCCGTTGATGAAACCGAGGATCGCACCGACCAGCAGGGCAAGGGGAAGAGCCAGCCAGGCCCAACTTGCCAGCGTGCCGCCCAAGGAAATGAAGGCGAATGCAAAGATCACCGCGCTGACCGACACGGTGCCTTCCATACTCAGGTCGATGGACCCCATGATGATAATGAAAGTCACACCAATCGCGACCATCAAAGCGGGTGTCGCCGCAACCGCAATCCGCGCAGCGTTCCGGATTGAGAAGAACCGCGAGTCGAGGAGATAGACGTGGTCCTTGCCCTCGCGGACATCCTCCAGCCATTCGAAGACCGGAAACAACAGAACCAGAAACACGAGCACCAGCAGCGGCGCCCATTTGATAATCTGCTCGCGGGTCATGAGGGGCGGTCGTGCCGCAACACTCACATCAGCCATGGCTTTGGTCCTGTCGAAGAATGCTCAAGCGCCGGGCCAGCGTGGGCCCGCGCACCACCCGAGAAAAGCTGGCCGCGCCGGAGCGCGACCAACCTCAGGGAGGTTACTTGTACATGATCTGGCCGTTGGTCGGCCCCCAGAAATCCGTCCAGTCATAGGTCGGAACGTTTTCGAGGTAGGCCGTTTTGAACTCGGCCGCATCCTCCGGCGTGACCATGATGGTCGGGCCGTAGAATTCGCGATGGGCCTCGGGCTCTTCAGATGGTTTGAAGGTGCCGATGGCCGCGTGGTAGGCGAGCGCCGCCGTTATGCCGCCACCCCAATGCGGATTGGTAAAGACAGTGGCAAGGATCCGGCCTTCGCGCACCAGATCAACCGCTTGCGGATTGCCGTCATAGGTCACAATCGGGATGTCCATGCCTTCGGCACGCAGGGCTTCGAGAACACCGTAGCCGATGGTGTCGTTCGCACAGTGCACACCGGTGATTTCATCGCCGTAGCGCGTGATGAAACCGGACATCACCTGGTTGGCCTTCTGCGTGTCCCAGTCAGCAGGCTGCGCATCGAGCAGTTCGACGTCCGGATAGTCCTTCAGCGCGTTCTTAAGACCATTCAACCGCTCAATCGCCGGGTTGTTCGATGCAATGCCGCCGAGGTGAACGACGCCACCCTTGCCGCCCATCGCGTCGAGCAGGATGCGCGCGGTCTGTTCGGCCGGGCCTTCGTCGGACCATGTCATGTGGCTCACGTAATTGTCGCCAAAGTCCCACGGGTGCAGATCGTCCGTCTTGTTCCAGATTGTCGAGACATAGCCGCCGGCTTCTGCAACGGCTTCGACCACCGGGCGTGCGTTTGGCGCGTCGTTGGTGTCGATGGCCAATGCGAGTTCACCGTTCGTCTTTGCGAGCAGCGCTTTCACGTCGGCCAGTGATTTCTCGGACGATCCTTCGTTGATCAGGTGCGTCAAAGCATCCTTGCCAAGCCCCTGAGCATCCATGAATGCCTCACCACCTGAAACGATCTCGTTCCAGTACGGGTTGGTGCGGTTGCGATAGCTCCAGGCGACCGTCGGATTGGCATGGTTTGCCGCCATGACTGGCGACGGGCCAAACATACGTGCGGCGGCAACGCCA
This sequence comes from Pseudomonadota bacterium, assembly GCA_038532095.1. Lineage (GTDB taxonomy): Bacteria > Pseudomonadota > Alphaproteobacteria > Rhodobacterales > Rhodobacteraceae > JAJDOD01. The sequence continues at coordinate 2,061 of JBCBBB010000101.1, read as the reverse complement.
GACACGCCGTAAGCCGACGCCAGCAGGAAGTTCCTGCGGGACACCGTCTCGGCTTCAATGAATTTCTTGATGAATGACATGGCATTTCCTCCCTGATTCCACATCTTCCCTGACCGAGAGCTTCGCCCTCGTTTTGTGCCCGGGACATCCCGGGAAACTGCGTGAGCACAGCAGATTCGCTATGTAACGCACTAGTTAGTTACTTATACTTTCTTTTGCCTGTCAAGTGGGTTAAAGACTGTCTATACAGGCTTACACTTGCGGCCGCAGAGACCGCGTTGGCGCTCGATCAGGATGGAAACATGCAAGCCACCAAAGCCCGGACACGCGACGCAGACGCAACCAAGTCGCGCATCCTCGCAGCCGCAAAGGCAGAATTTGCCCGGCTTGGTTTGGGGGGTGCCCGCGTGGATGAGATTGCGGAGAAGGCGCAAGCCAACAAACGCATGATCTACCACTACTACGGCAATAAAGAGGACCTTTTCGCCGCCGTTCTGGAGGATGCCTATTTGAACATCCGGACGGCGGAGCAGGACCTGCAACTGGATGACCTGCCGCCGGATAAGGCGATGAAAACCCTCATCAAGTTCACTTGGGACTATTACCTTGCGAACCCCGAATTCATCCGGCTTGTGAACAGCGCGAACCTGCACAAGGGGAAGCACCTGAAAAGCTCGCAGAAGGTCGTCGATGCCAGCCGGACCTATGTCGCGATGATCCAGGGCATTCTGGATCGCGGCGCGGCGGCGGGCCTCTTTCGTCCGAATGTCGATGCCGGTCAGTTGAACATCACGATTGCCGCGATTGGCTATTACTATCTGACAAACAGGTTTTCCGGTGAGATCCTGTTCGAACGCGACTACATGACAAAACAGGCGCTGGACGACCGTCTCGCGTTCAACATCGACACGATCATGTGTCTGTTGCGGCGCGTTTAAACACTGTCACCGCATGCCGCCGTTTCATCCGGCAGCGCATAGTCACACGTCAGTTCAAAGCCAGATCCGCAATCGATGCCCGCACCCGACCATCGGTGTCATCGCTGTCGGAGGACACACCCAACCCCACCAGCACACCCGGCGCAGTTCCAAAAGCGCGGCGGTAATCGGCCGCCAAATCCACGCTTTCCGAGAACGTCCCTTCCGAACCAGTACGCAGGACCTTGGTGCGCAAACCGGGGTGATACGGGCTGGGCAGGATGGACCCTGTCGCGTGATTGCCACCCCAGACATAGATCAGGGCGCGGGTATTCGGATTTCTCAGGAGTTTCCGGGCGTCACCGGCGGACAACCCTTGCGCGGAAGCCTCATCGACAAACACAAAGTAGAGCGCCAGGTTGCGGTCATCTCCACCTTTGCGCGTCAGGTCCGTTGGCGCGACGCTTTCGGTCACGCGCCAGCGCCACATGGCTTTTGTCGCCTCTCGCAGCGCCCCCTCCAACGGGCGCCAGACCAAGGACACGGTGCCGTCCGACACAACATCCAACTGCCGGCCCCGGAAGCTGTAATCATTGGTCCAGAGGCGCAAAAAGCCCTGCTCTTTCCACGTTCCGTCAAACGCCACGGGCGCTGCCTGGACGGCACTGATCCCGATTGTGGAGGCCAATAAAACCGCCAAGATACCGGATCTGTTCATGTCGCAATCCTCCTGTTGCCCACTTTAGGTAAGGCGCGCGATGCCATCGGACAGTCAACTCCCCGTGAGAGCGGTATGTTGCGTCCACACGCAATCCCCCCTATGCGCAACGCCCATATGGACCGCTTTCAATGACCCTCGCCGCACTGCTTCCCAGACTTTATGAGATGGCCCGGGCCAGCCTGCCTCTCTGGGACGTCTCGAGCACGGCCCGGCTGGACCTGCTCAACGTCTCCGAGAACGTGACCTATCTGGTCGAAGACGGTTCAGATAAGGCCGTTTTGCGCGTGCATCGCACCGGATATCACAGCCGACGCGCCATTGAGAGTGAACTGCTCTGGCTCGATGCGCTGGCGCGGGACACGGACATTTTGCTTCCCTCAGCGCGACCCGGTCGCGACGGGCCCCTGTTGCAAAGCGCGCGGG
>JBCBBB010000100.1:0-11609 GCA_038532095.1 Pseudomonadota bacterium | reverse complement strand
GAAAGGCGTTGTTCGAGGCGGCGGCGATGATGCCGACCGGAATGGCGATGGCATAGGCCAGCGCCAGAGCGGCGAGACAAATGGAGAGCGAGAGCCAGAACTTGTCGCCCAGCAGATCGGCGATGTTCACGCGCAGGATGCAGCTGTCGCCGAATTCGCCCTGAAATGCGCCAACGATCCACTTGCCCCAACGTTCTAGAAAAGGCCGGTCGAGGCCGAGACGCTGACGTTCCGCCTCCAACTCATTCGCGATCTGGATCGAAGAGCCTTGGGTGTTCTTGAAGGCCAGATAGCGTTCCGCACAGTCACCCGGCACCAGTTCCATCAGCGAGAATACGACGAGCGACACGATGATCAGTGTAATCAGCGCCATGACAGCTCGTGTCACCACGAAACGCGCGAAGTTCAGCATCGTCTTCCCCTGTCACCGCATTTGCGCGGCGGTGTCCCGATTGTCGTGGGCGGTGGCCCGCCCACGACATGTTTAGCGAAGCAAATCAAAGCTTACTCGTCCAGCCACCAGAGCGAGGCCCGGTACGGGTAGGTCCGATAATACTCGTAGGAATGCGTCTTGAAGTCCGCGAAGTTCTTCATGTCGTTGTTCCGGTAGATCGGCGCAGGCGCATTGACCGTGCCGATGAACATCAGGTTCTCCGCCATGGCCGCGACCATGTCGGTGACAAGATCCTTGAACTCCTGACTGGATTGATCGGCCGACTGCAAGGCATTGATGTCGTCGATCATATCCTTGGCCCATTGCGGCGGCTCGACACCGGCGCTGCCGTTCGTATCGATCCACTCGGCCCAGAGCATCGCGTTCCGGTTGCCGAAGTAGTTCTCATAAGGCGGCACCCAAAGCTCGTTGTTGCCGAGCACGATGGCCAGCGGCTGCGACTTCCGCCACATCGACACGTCGAGCGTGTTGGCCGACTGCGCAGAGCGATATTCATCCGGCGTCACTTCCTTGACCACCGACTGAATGCCGACCTCGGCCCAGTTTTGCGAGACCAGTTCAACCGTCTGACCGGCAATGCCCTGGGTCGAGAAGTTCAGGTTGATCACCAGCTTCTCGCCATTCGGCAGTTCGCGGAACCCGTCACCGTCGGTGTCGGCCATGCCCAGTTCGTCAAGGATGGCATTGGCACCGTCCGGATCGAACTCGGTCTTGTAGGACAACCACGACGGGTCGACAAACTCAGGCAGTGGCGAGAAGCCAACATACTGCTGCGGCGTGCCCTGACCGAAGAACGCAACCTCGTTCAGCTCTTCGCGGTTCATCGCGATCGACATCGCCTCACGGAAGCGGACATCGCCAAAGACCTCGCGCTTGGCCGGGTCTTCATGGGTGACGTTGAAGCCGAAGGCACCGATGGTGATCTCGGGACGCAGGTAAATCGTGTAGTTCGATTTTTCCTGGTTTTCCAACAGGATCGGAGCCGAAGCAAGTTGCAGCGACTGCGACTTGTAATCGACATCGCCGTTCACCAGGCTCAGGATCCGGACTTCGTTGTCGTTGATATAGACCTCATCCTGGGTCGAGATATAGGGCAGTTGCTGGCCCGTTGTGTCGACCTGGAAGAAGTATGGGTTTGCGACGAGATAGCGGCCTTCCGTCGTGTCGCGCACGTAGATGTGCGATTCGAGCGTGGGCAGCGTCGCCTTGGGCAGACCATCGACAATCGCGGTGCGCGACAGCATCGGCGTTGGCGTGTCGGTCCAGTCCGAATTGCCCCAATAGGCCAGGATCGCGTCGTAGCCGTTCTCAAAGCCGAGGCTTTGGGCATAGCTGTCGGCATCCGGGTTGATGTCGGGGTGGAACTGACCGAGGAAGTGCTTCGGCTGGAAGCCCTGACCGAAGTGGGTTGCGAAGTGGGCCAGAAGACCGGGCTTCGGCGCTGGCAGGTTGAAGACAACGGTTGTGTCGTCCGGCGTGTCCACTGTCATGGGTTCGCCCGCGACGGTCACGTAGTCTTTCGGCGTTTCGAAGATGTTCGTGTCCATGTGCAGGTTGTCGTACCAGAACTTCACATCTGCGCTGGTGAACGGCGCACCGTCGGACCACTTGTGACCGGCCCGCAGGTTGAAGGTCAGCTGGGTGAAATCATCGTTCCACTCCCACGACTTCGCGACGTTCGGCACGATGGTTTGCAGGTCATCGGAGTAGCGCACGAGGTTGACGTGGCGCACCGAGAGGAAGTCGGACGTACCGGCTTCGGTGGCGTTTGAGAGCACGTCCAGCTCGCCGCCATAGCTGCCCACACTGTCATAGGGCACCATGACCAACGGCTCGGATGGAAGACGCTCGGCCAGTGGCGGCAGATCACCGTTGCCCTGGATGCGGGCGTTCAGATCAGCCGCTTCGGGGTTGCCGGAAAACTCCATTGTGCATCCCGCAGCGGTCTGGAACTCAGCCAGTTCGTATTGCTGCGGATAGGCGCCCGGCGCGACGCCGCCCATGTCGGCCAACGTGATCCCCGGGCAGTTGGCAAGAGCCATTCCCGGCAGCACGATTGCGGCCACACCTGATAAAAGTACGCGTTTCATCTTCTCTCCTGTTGCATTTTTTTGTGTTGCGCAGCGGTCTGCCGCACAGTTTGGGATCGCATCGGAATGCGATGTCATGGCGCGTTCCGCCGCTGGCTCACAAAGTGAATGTGCCCGGCGACCCGATGCCAGAAATTCAGAATTCCCCCTCCTTGTCTTCGACCGCTTTCAGAACACGATGAGGGTCTTTACGCGGCAAGATGACAGCAGAATGACATCCTGGCCGGTGGACCAATCTCGCGTTCAAGCGGTTCCCTTTTTTACGCCTCCGTCAACCACCATCGTTCTGGCGAAGGTGCTTTCCGGATTCACCATGCGATGGCAGAGCATTTTGCGCGATAAATCAAGACAAATTGCCTCGCCATTAGGCAATGCCGAAATATCACGCAGTTCTCCGGTCGCGTTCATGTCGAAAACAAGCTGCGGCAGATCGCCTGCAAAATGCACCAATCGGTGGTTGTCTGTCCTGAGAACCGACAGGTTCGCGTCCCGCGCCGAAAGGCCCAGCGCCCTTTGCAGCTTTGAGCCTTTGACCGGGTCGCCGAAGTCGTGCTCCGACATGGTCACTGCCTTACCCCCCTTTCCGGCCTCTATGGCGGGCCGCAGGCTGATGCCGTTCATCGCGTCCGGTGTTTCGGCATCGATGAGGTCCAGCAACGTTGGCGCGACATCAATGGATTCCGTCATTCCGTCGATCTGGTGCGGCGCTTGTCCGGGCACCCGGATCATCAGCGGCACGTGGAAGGCGGCGTCGTGAAAGGTGCCTTTGCCCCAAAGGTCAAAATCCCCCAGCATCTCGCCATGATCGGCGGTCACAACCAGAACCGTGTCATCCCATTGTCCGCTGGATTTCAGCCAACTCACAATGCGCCCAATGTGATGATCGACCTCGGCGGCGAGGCCGAGGTAGAGCGCACGGAGCGTGTTCACCGTCTCCGGCGTGGCGGCTAAATCCGGAAACCCTTCGACCGTGCTTGCGGCGGGGCGGATGGAGCGGAGGGCGTCAACGAAGGGATGCAGGCTGTTGTCGTCTGTCCGGCGCGGTGCAGGGAGGTTGGCCGGGTCATACATGCGATTATAGGGCGCGGGCGCCACGAAGGGCGGATGTGGCCGGATGTAGGTGAGCGTCGCGCACCAGCCCTGCGGTTCGGTCTCAATTCGCTCAAGGAAGCGGTCTGTCAGGAAAGCGGTATCACTGTCTTCGGCCTTGTAGCGGGCGGGGGCATCGATGCGGTCACCGTCCGGGACATAAAGGTCCATGCCATCCGGCACGTCATAGCCTTTGGCCCTGAGATGCGCGCGCCACGCCTCATCATCCGTTTCCATCCGTTGGCGCAGCGCTTCGGTGAAGCCGTCCAGAAGCTCTTCATAGCTGGTCAGGCGCGGATCATCGGCGGCGAGCGCGCGCGGGTCTTGCGCCACATCAGTGTAGCCAAAGAGAAGCGGATCATATCCGGCCTTGCGCAACTCCCGCGCCAGGTTGGGTGTGTCGTGCCGCAGCGGCGTGCCGTTGCGCACCGCCCGGTGGTTCATCGCGTATTGGCCGGTGAAGAGCGAGACGCGCGACGGCCCGCAGGGGGAGACCACCGAGTAATGGCGCCGGAAGGTACAACAGTCTTCCATGAGCGCCGTCAGGTTTTTCAGTCCGGCGGTTTCTGCAAGGGCACCGTCCAGCAGGTCGGCGCGGAACTGGTCGATGATGATAAGCAGGATATTCGGGCGGTTGGACATTGCCGGGCATTCGAAGGACAGATGCGGCAAGCGTCTGACAAGCTGGGAAGTATTTCAAGCCATGGATTTCAGGAAGGCCCGGATCACAGCCACATCGCGCCGCGCGGTGAGGGTGACAACGGTTTCCGACATCCCCAGATCGACACCCGTCAGATCGAGTTTGCGCAGGCGGGTGTCATGCCCGAACTCGGCGTCCGAGAGAAAGCCGATGCCTGCGCCGGTTGCGACGACCTCGCGCATGGCTTCACGCCCTTCGACCTGAATGGCGGGGCTCAGGGTGACACCCAACTGCTCGGCCGCCGCTTCGATGCGGGCGCGGGTGCGCGATCCGGGCTCGCGGAAGATCAGGGGCCAGCGTGGGAGGTCGTCAAAAGAGAGCTGTGAGACATTGCCCGGGATCATGCCGCGCGCGGCGATGGCGATGATCGGGGTGTGTCCCAGTTCGATGCGGTCCAGATCCGCGCTTTTGCCCAAGTTGCCAACAACACCGATTTCGGCCTCATACCGGCGCAATCGGGCGAGCACGTCTTCGGTGTTCCCTGTCCAGAGCGAGACAGTCACACCCGGATGCGCCACACGGAACCGCCCGACGGCGGGCGTGATATGCACGGCGGAATCCGCGACGATCCGAAGCTGGCCAGACAAGGCGGCGCGGTTCTGATCGAGGAAGTCCGCGATTTCGCCTTCCACTTCGAAGAAGCGGCGGGTCAGTCGGAACAGACCCTCCCCCGCTTCGGTCAGCCGGACATGGCGCGTGTCGCGTTCGAATAGCAATGTGTCATGTGCCTCTTCCAGTCGCCGCACTTGATCGCTGATCGAAGGTTGCGACTGGTTGAGCGCATCGGCGGCGCGCGAAAACCCGCCGGCGAGGGCCACGTGGTGAAACGCGCGGAGTTGGGTGTATCGCATATATAGGTTATACCTATGAATACATATGAAAGAAAGATTTTACATATATCGACAGGTTGCCAGAGTAGAGTAAATGGCCACAGAGACGCATCGCAGATGTCATCCTCCTTTCCAGACCCCGCGCTTGGCGAACCTTTCCTTCTGACACCGGGGCCGTTGACCACGTCGCTTGACGTGAAAGAGGCGATGTTGAAGGACTGGGGCAGTTGGGACGATGACTTCCGGGCCATGACCCGAAGAATGCGCGACCGGCTTCTGAGGCTGATCGGCGATGGTGCGCCAGATTATGATTGCGTGCCGATCCAGGGCTCTGGCTCTTACTGCGTGGAAGCGATGCTCGGTTCCTTCGTGCCGCGTGATGGCAAGGTTCTGGTGCTGGCCAACGGCGCCTATGGGCTGCGCGCGGCGAAGACGCTGGAGTATCTCGGACGGGATTTCATCCTGCTCGACAAAGGGGATTACCTGCCGCCGCGTGGTGCGGAAGTCTCGGAGGTACTAGAGCGCGATCCGGGCATCACGCATGTGATGGCCATTCACTGCGAAACCTCCTCGGGCATCCTGAACCCGGTGGAGGAAATCGCCGCCGCCACAAAGGCCGCCGGGCGCAAGCTTGTGATCGATTCGATGTCGGCTTTCGGGGCTCTGCCGCTCGACGTGGCGGCCCTGAACTGCGCTGCTTTCGTGTCTTCCGCCAACAAATGCATTGAGGGCGTGCCCGGCTTCGGTTTTGTGATCGCCCGCAAGGATGAGATTTCGAGCGCCAAGGGCAACAGCCATTCGCTCGCGCTTGATGTTCACGCGCAGTGGGAGACGATGGAGACCTCCGGCCAGTGGCGGTTCACGCCCCCGACCCACGCCGTGGCGGCGTTTTTGAAGGCGCTCGATCTGCATGAAGCCGAGGGCGGCGCCCCTGCCCGACTCGCCCGATATACGCAGAACCGCGACACGCTGGTCACCGGCATGCGCGCCCTGGGGTTCGAGACGCTGCTGGATGACCGCTGGCTGTCGCCGATCATCGTGACCTTTTTCTGCCCCACCGATCCGGCCTTCAGCTTCCAGGGTTTCTACGAGGCGATGAAGGCGCGGGGTTTTATCATCTATCCAGGCAAGCTGACGGTGGTCGACAGCTTCCGCATCGGCTGCATCGGACGGATGGACAAAACGATCATGGCCCGCGTGGTGACCGCGGCGGGCGAGGCTTTGACTGAAATGGGCGTGACCTCCGCCGCACCGCCACAGGCTGCGCTGGATGAACGCAAGAAACTTGCCGCTTGAAGGACGAGAGATGAAAGACGTAACCGCAAATGACCGAAGCTACCCGGCGCCACAGACCTGCACGATCGCGATTTGCCTGGATGGATGCGAGCCGGAATATCTGGAGGTGGCCATCGCCGAAGGATTGATGCCGCACCTGAAGCGCATTCGGGAAACCGGCACGGACCGGCTGGCGCATTCGGTGATCCCGTCTTTCACCAATCCGAACAACCTGTCGATTGCAACGGGGCGCCCGCCGTCGGTACACGGGATTTGCGGGAACTTCCTCTATGACCCGGACACAGGCGAGGAAGTGATGATGAACGATGTGCGCTTCCTGCGCGCGCCGACGATCTTCTCGAAGTTTTATGAGGCGGGCGCGCGGATTGCGATGGTCACCGCGAAGGACAAACTGCGGGCCTTGCTTGGCTCGGGCCTGAAGTTCGATGAGGATCGCGCGATTGCGTTTTCCTCCGAGCGCTCGGGCGACACGACCGTGGCAGAACACGGGATCGACAAGGCGAGCGACTGGCTCGGCAGGCCGGTGCCGGAGGTCTATTCCGCTGATCTGTCTGAGTTCGTGTTCGCGGCAGGCGTGAAGCTCTTGCGCGAGTGGAAACCGGACGTGATGTATCTGTCGACCACGGATTACATCCAGCACAAATTCGCGCCGGAAGAACAAGGGGCCAAGGATTTCTATGCGATGTTCGACCGGTACCTCGGCGAACTGGATGCCATGGGCGCGGCCATTGTGATCACCGCTGACCATGGGATGAAGCCGAAGCATGATGCGCATGGTGACCCTGCCGTGATCTATGTGCAGGACCTGATGGATAACTGGCTTGGGGAGGCTGCGGCCCGTGTGATCCTGCCGATCACCGATCCTTACGTGGTGCATCACGGTGCGCTTGGGTCGTTCGCAACAGCCTATCTGCCGGAGGGCGCGGACCGGGCCGACATCGTTGCGCGCCTGAAGGCTCTGCCCGAGATGTTGGAGGTTACGACCCGCGAGGAGGCCGTTCAGAAATACGACCTGCCCGCAGATCGGATCGGCGATATCGTGATGATCTCGACCGAGAACATGACCATCGGGACCAGCGCGGATCGCCATGATCTGGCGGCTCTGAAAGAACCGCTCCGCAGTCACGGCGGCCTCACCGAGCAGGAGGTGCCCTTCATCGTGAACCGCGTGATCGACATGCCGGGCGCGCCGTCGCTTCGAAACTATGACGCGTTTTTCTACGCTTGTACCGCTGCCGCGCTTGAGGAGGTGCCCGCATGAACGAGATGACCAACCTTGATATCCGCAACGAAGGCATGCGGATCGGTGGCGACGTGGTTTACGCCGACGCCACCGTGCCGGTGCATTACCCCTACACCGACGAGGTAATCGGCTATGTGCCTGCCGGGGATGCGTCTCACGCGAAGAAAGCGTTTGAGATTGCAGCCGCTTACCAGTCGACACTGACCCGCTATGAGCGGAGCGAAATCCTGAAGCGCGCGGGTGAGATCATTGGCGAGCGGCGTGACTATCTCGCCAAGTGGCTGACGCTGGAGCTGGGCATCTGTCATCAGCACGCGGTCTATGAGACGAAACGGGCGCAGGACGTGTTCCAGTTCGCAGCGGCTGAAGCGTTGAAGGACGATGGCGAGATATTCTCCTGCGACCTGACCCATAACGGCAAGGCGCGGAAGATCTTCACCAAGCGGGAGCCGGTGCGCGCGATCAGCGCGATCACGCCGTTCAACCACCCGCTGAACATGGTGGCGCACAAGATCGCGCCGTCGATTGCAACGAACAATTGCATGGTGTGCAAGCCGACCGAACTGACGCCGCTGACGGCGATCACGCTGGCTGACATCCTGTATGAAGCCGGTCTGCCGCCGGAGATGTTCCAGATCGTCACCGGCTGGCCGCAGGACATCGGCGATGAGATGGTGACGAATGAGAACATCGACATCATCACCTTCACCGGGGGTGTGCCCGTGGGCAAGATCATTGCCGAGAAGGCGGGTTACAAGCGCACGGCGCTGGAGCTCGGTGGAAACGACCCGCTGATCATTCTGAACGATCTGGATGATGCGGATCTGGACAAGGCTGCGACGATTGCGGTTGCGGGGGCGACCGGCAACTCCGGGCAGCGCTGCACAGCGGTGAAGCGCATTCTGGTGCAGGAAAGTGTGGCCGACCGGTTTGTGCCGCTGGTTCTGGAGAAGGCCAAGGCGATCAAGTTCGGTGACCCGCAGGACCCGGGGACAGAGCTCGGCTGCGTGATCCACGCGCAGGCGGCCGAGGTGTTTGAGAACCGCGTCTTGCAGGCAGAAAAGGAAGGGGCGGAGATCCTTTATCACCCCGGGCGTCAGGGCGCGCTTTTGCCGCCCATCGTGATCGACAAGGTGCCGCATGAATCCGAGCTTGTGATGGAGGAAACCTTTGGCCCCATCGTGCCCATCGTGCGCGTGCCGGACGATGATGTGGAGGTTATGGCGATCTCGAACTCCACCGCTTTCGGCCTGTCTTCCGGGGTGTGCACCAATGACTTCCGCCGGATGCATGCGTTCATCGAAGGCCTGAATGTTGGCACGGTAAATATCTGGGAACAGCCGGGCTATCGGATCGAGATGTCCCCCTTCGGCGGCATCAAGGACAGCGGCAATGGCGTGAAGGAAGGGGTGATTGAGGCGATGAAGTTCTTCACCAACGTCAAGACCTTCTCGCTCCCCTGGCCGTGAGACATACCGAGGGCGAAGCGAACACATCTGCCGCGCGGGCTGGGTGGTCCGCGCGGGAAACAGATGCTGAGACCAGGACTTTGCTGGATCGCGACGCAGGCGCGTTTTTGCATCAATCGCTGTCCTCGCCCTGCGCCTCTACGATCCGGAAAGCCGAGGGCATCTGGATCGAAGACACGGCGGGTCGCCGCTACATGGATTTCCATGGCAACTCGGTGCACCATATCGGCTACGGACACCCGCGCCTGATCGCGGCGATCAAGGATCAACTCGACACCCTGCCCTTTTCGCCGCGTCGGTTTACCAACGAGGTCTCGGTACAACTGGCGGAACGGCTTGGGGCCTTGGCCCCATGGCCCGCGAAGGTGCTGTTCACGACCGGTGGGTCGGATGCGGTCGAGGTGGCGATGAAGATCGCGCGCGCGGCGACGGGGCGGTTCAAGACGCTGTCGTTCTGGGATTCATTTCACGGTGCGGGGTTCGGCGCGTCGTCGGTCGGAGGAGAAGCCACGTTCCGCAGCCAGATTGCCGGGCCGCTTCTGCCGGGATCGGAGCATGTAGCGCCGTTTCATTGTTATCACTGCGCCTATGGGCATGCCGGGCCGGAAAACTGCGGGCTCGCCTGTGCCAAGATGGCGGATTACGTCCTGCACCGCGAAGGCGACATCGCCGCCGTGATCGGGGAACCGATGCGCGCTGTGCCTGTCGTCCCGCCGCCGGGGTATTGGCAAGCGGTCGCGACGAGCGCGCGGGCGACCGGCGCGCTTCTGATCATCGATGAGATCCCGACCGGTTTGGGTAAGACCGGCCAGTTCTTCGCGCATGACCATGACCGGGTCACGCCGGATATCATCGTTCTGGGCAAGGCCCTCGGCGGGGGCGCGCTGCCGGTTGCGGCTGTGCTGGCGCGCGCTGATCTGGATGTGGCGGGTGACTTTGCCATCGGCCACTATACGCATGAGAAGAACCCGGTGACCGCACGGGCCGCGCTGACGACGCTCGACATCATCGAAGACGAAGGGCTGGTGGATCGCGCCGCGCGACTTGGCACAGCGGCGATGGACCGGCTGCGGGAGACCTCGGGCCAGAGCCCGATTGCGGGCGACATTCGCGGTCGGGGGTGCATGTTCGGGGTTGAAATCGTCTCGGACCGTGAGGCGCGCACGCCGGATTCCGACCGGGCCGAGCGCATACTTTATGCCTGCCTGGCCGAAGGGCTGTCGTTCAAACTGAGCGCGGGCAATGTGCTGACCCTCTCGCCGCCGATGACCATCGCGGAGGACGATTTGAGCCGCGCATTAACCATCGTTGAGACCGCCATGCGGGACGCTGCATGAAGATTGTCCGGACGGACGCCGAGCTTGTCCTGCCGACGCTGGATGATCGGTTGCGATCCGAGGGCCATGATCTGACGCTTCTACCGGACGGGGTGAGCGAAGACCGCCTTTGCGAAGCCCTTCGCGACGCGGACATCCTGATGATGTGCTACACGCCGGTGAAACGGCGGGTGATCGAGGCCGCGCCGGACCTGCGCGGGATCGTGAAATACGGCGTTGGCATCGATGCCATTGATATTGAGGCCGCGAAGGACCGGGGCGTGACGGTCGTGAATGTTCCAGAATATGCCGAGCGGACGGTGGCGGAAGGGGCGTTCCTGTTGTTGCTCGCCCTCATGCGCAAATTGCCGTCGCTGATGGACGTCATGGACCGCGACGGTTGGGCCTGGCCCGAGCCGCGCTGGATAGGGCGCGACATGGCGGGCATGACGTTGGGCCTTGTTGGCTTTGGGCGGATCGGTCAGGCGATGGCGCAGATGGCTGGGGCCGGGTTTGCGGCAAATGTGATTGCGTTCGATCCGTTGCAGCCTGGTCGGGTTTTCGATGAGGTCGGAGTGGAGCGCGCGGCAAGCCTGGGCGCGCTGCTCGCACGTTGTGACGCCGTTTCGCTCCATACGGTTCTGAATACCCAAACGCGCCACATGATCGGCGCGGCGGAACTGGCCCGGATGAAGCAAGGCGCGCTTCTGATCAACGTGTCGCGTGGCGAATTGGTGGATCAGGAGGCGTTGATCCACGCCTTGGATGCCGGCCATCTGGGCGGTGCCGGTCTGGATGTGTTCGCCCGCGAACCCCTGACCCGCGCGCATCCCTTGTTCGGTCGACCCAATGTTCTGCTTCTGCCGCATCTGACGTTTTGGACTGTCGAAGCGATGGCGCGGCTGGAAGAGGATACCCATGCCCGCCTTCGTGAATTGATCGATGGGCGGCCGGTCACCGTTCGTTCGACCGACCCACGGCTTCAGGGGCAAACCGGCGCATGTTATCCAAGTTGACTACTTTCTGAACAACCGCGTGGCGCGGAACATGCTTTCAAGGTCTTCGATCCTGTCCTTGGCCTTGTCCCAGCGCTGGGTCTGAACCTCCGCGATGAGCGCCTCG
>JBCBBB010000099.1:0-11775 GCA_038532095.1 Pseudomonadota bacterium | reverse complement strand
TTTCGGGTCCATGCCGCAAGCCAGCATATGGCCGTGGTCGCGGTAGGTGGTGACGCGCTTGTCGCCGTCTTCGGTGTTGGCTTCCAAGCCGACAACAACAGCTTCCTGACCGATATAGAGGTGGCAGAACCCGCCAATCAGGCCCATCCCGTAAAGCTGGCCGGCTTTTTCCTCAAAGCGGCGGATGAGCAGCATATCCTTGTAGTATTTCAGCAGGTCTTCCTTCGACACGTTAGATTTGCGCGTCGATTTCGTGGCGCGTTTGGCGGCCATGGGGTGTCTCCTCCCTCGGTCCAGAAAAGTAGTTCAGCGTTAAACTATCTCTTACAGGAGGGGGGTGCGCATTGCACGTGATAAGTCGTCGCGGGCGGGCAAAGCCGCTATGCGGCGGCTGCAAGGGTGCGGCCAAAGGTGCGTGTCGCACTTTCTAGATGTCCCTATTGAGCCCATCCTTTTGAATGGCGCGCCTTCGGCGCACACGATGTTTTGCGTCTGCCTCCGGCAGCCGCGTTTTTTGCGTATTTTAGAAGAGATGAAGAGGCAATTCTTCCTGGCTGAAATACGGCGGGGAGTCTCTCGAAGAGAGACGGGGCAGCGCCCCCAAAACAAAACATCGCGTGCGCCTTAAGGCGCGCAATTTCGCAGGTTTAAATTGTCAGTGCAGTACGATTTCGTCGGGGCGCACGAGGCCGAGGATGTCTCGGGCCTGGGTGTCAAGAAGATCAAGGTCGAGATATGTGTCTGAAAGGCGCTGTGTCTTGTTTTCCAACTGCGCGACTTCGTCCTTCAACCTGTCGCGTTCTGCCTCAAGCGTAGCGCGCTCCGCTTCAATCTGGACGCGGCGAAACAAACCGAAATCGCCCTGTACGCTGGCAAACATGAAATACACCCCCAATGCGAACATTGCGGTGAAGTAGACGACAATGCCTATGGCCGGTCGGCTCAGGGTGTTGGTCATGCTCTGCCTCGATCGCTCTCTCTGGAGCGCTTCGGCGACCATGACACAAAGTGATTCGGCTGGGAATCCCCAAAATTGGCGCGCTGGGCCGAAACATGCCGAGGCAGGTTTGGCCCCGGCGTCATTTGCGGGGCCAAATACAAGCGATCTTCAGGTGATGGATGCCTGATAGATGCTGTCGATGGTCTCAGCGATCATCGCGTTGAAGGCGTCGTCCGACTGTGCGTCGCTCAGGCCTTCGGTCAGCGCGCGGCTGAAGCTGGCGATCATGCCATGGTTTTCAGCCAGCTTCGCGTTCGCTTCGTCCCGGGCATAGCCGCCGGACAGCGCAACCACGCGCAGGCAGTTCGGGTGGTCGATCAACGGTTTGAAAAAATTCGCCTCGGTCGGAAGCGACAGTTTCAGCATCACGGGGCTGGAGACACCATCGAGATGTTTGGCAATCTCGTCGCGCATGATGGCTTCTGCTTCGGCTTTGTCTGCGATCTTGATGTTCACTTCCGGCTCGATGATCGGCACCAGGCCATGGCCAAGGATTTGTTCGCCTATCTCAAATTGCTGCGCGACGTTGCGGGCGATCCCGGTTGGGTTGGCCGCATTGATGACCGACCGCATCTTGGTGCCGAACACGCCTTTGCCTTTCGCGCGGGAGAGCAGACCGTCCAGATCGCCCATCGGTTTCATGATCTGAACGCCGTCTTCTTCGTCTGCGAGGCCCTTGTCGCATTTCAGGAACGGGACGACGCCCTTGTCTTCCCACAGGAACGTGGCCGAGGGTTTGCCTTCAAAATCGCGATCCATAGTCTTTTCAAACAGGATTGCGCCAATCACCTTGTCGCCGCTGAAGGCGGGGGCACGTACGATGCGTGAGCGCATTTCGTGGATCAGGTCGAACATATCGTCTTCGGACGAGAAACGGTCTTCGCCGATCCCATAAAGGCCGAGCGCTTTCGGTGTTGAGCCGCCGGACTGATCGAGCGCGGCGATAAAGCCGTGGCCGGAGCGCATTTGTTCGGTTTGCTGTGCGACTTGTGACATGGGAACCCTCGTTCAGAAAATGTTGCAGACCGTCTGAGCGAGGGGGGCGGGCAAGTCAACGACGGTACCGCTAACAGGTTGGTTTTGCCGCGATCCTGCTTGATCGCCGCAACAGTGGCGCGCTCGAAGGCACAATGGACGCAGGGCTTGTGGGCGTCAGTCCTGATCCAGTGCGGCGACGCCGGGCAAGGTTTTGCCTTCCATCCATTCCAGGAACGCGCCCCCGGCGGTTGAGATATAGCTGAAGTCCGCGGCGACGCCGGCCTTGTTGAGCGCTGCAACCGTGTCGCCGCCGCCCGCAACGGTGACGAGGGTCCCGGCTTTGGTCAATTCTGCCGCCTTTTGAGCCGCCGCATTGGTGGCGGCGTCAAAGGGTTCGATCTCAAATGCGCCGAGCGGGCCGTTCCAGATCACGGTTCTGGCGTTCTCAAAGGCCTCGGCCACCCGGACGACAGTCTCTGGCCCGGCATCGAGGATCATGCGATCGGAAGGGCAGGCTTCGGCGGGTACAATGACATTGTCGGCGTGGGCTGCGAACTCGGTGGCGGCAACCACATCGACTGGCAGAAGGATATCGCAGGCGGCTTCCTCCGCCTTCGCCATGATCTCGCGGGCTGTGTCGGCCATGTCATGCTCGGCGAGAGATTTTCCAACCTCGATGCCTTTGGCGGCGAGGAACGTGTTCGCCATGCCGCCGCCGATAACAAGCGTGTTCACTTTGCGCACAAGGTTGCCGAGCAGGTCGAGCTTGGTTGAGACTTTTGCGCCGCCGACGACGGCGACCACGGGGCGTTCGGGTTCGGTCAAGGCGCTTTCGAGAGCGTTGAGCTCAGCCTCCATAAGCCGACCCGCAGCGGCGGGCAGCAAACGGGCAAGGCCTTCCGTCGAGGCATGCGCCCGGTGAGCGGCGGAAAACGCGTCATTCACATAGACCTCGCCAAGCGCGGCGAGCGAGGCGGCAAACACCCCGTCATTCGCTTCCTCGCCTGCATGAAATCGTGTGTTCTCAAGAAGGACGATGTCGCCCGCCTGCATGGCCATCACCGCTTTCTTGGCCGGGCCACCGATACAGTTCTCGGCGAAAATCACCTGATGTCTCAGCACGCTTTCGACCGTGGCTTTGATCTGGGCCAGCGAATAGTCGGGATTTGGTTTGCCCTTCGGGCGCCCGAAATGCGCCATCAGGACCGGCTTTCCGCCTTTGGCGAGAATATCGTCAACCGTTGGCTTGATGCGCTCGATCCGGGTGGTGTCCGTCACGGTCGCCGCGTCCATGGGAACGTTCAGGTCCACGCGCACCAGAACGGTTTTGCCGTCGAGATCCATATCGTCGAGCGTTTTCCAAGCCATGACAGTCTCCTTGTTCCCCGCTGGTTTCGGATGCCGTGCAGAGCGAGGAACGTCAAGGCGAGGTTTCGCCACTTGGGTGGCGATCCGCCGGGGGGACGCTGTCCCCCCGGGCCCCCCTGGGATATTTATCGGTCAATGGAGGACAGTCGGGTTTTCCTTCCGGGCCTGTGAGATTAGGGTCCGGCTCAACAATGCATATGGAGGGCGGCGCATGGCCGAATACGAAGATCCGGAAAACACTATTCTGATTGAGTTGAAGGATGGCACAGTGGCCATTCAACTCTTGCCCGACGTGGCGCCGGAGCACAGTGCGCGGATGAAGGAACTGGCGCGCAGCGGTGAATACGACAATGTCGTGTTTCACCGGGTGATCGACGGGTTCATGGCGCAAACGGGCGATGTGGAACATGGTGATTTCGTCGATGGGTTTGATTTGCGGCGGGCCGGCACTGGCGGCTCCAGCTTGTCGGATCTGAAGGCGGAGTTTTCCAAGATCCCGCATGATCGCGGCACTTTGGGCGCGGCGCGGAGCCAGAACCCGGATTCGGCAAACAGCCAGTTTTTCATCAACTTCAAGGACAACCACTTCCTGAACGGCCAATACACCGTTTACGGGCGGGTGATTGCCGGTATGGAGCATGTGGACAACATCGCGCGGGGCGAGCCGCCGATGAACCCGGACCGCATGCATAGCGTGAAGGTGGCATCCGATGCGTAAGTTTCTTCTGATCGGCGCGCTGATGGCGGCAACGCCCGCCCTGGCACAGGAAGACGGGCCGGGACCGAACCTGATCATCAATGTCGAAGGCGAAGCCAACGGCCGCATTGTGATCGACATGCTCGAAGACGTGGCCCCGGGTCATGTGGCTCAGATCACAGAATTGGCGGAAGAGGGGGCGTATAACGACGTTGTCTTCCATCGGGTGATTGATGGCTTCATGGCCCAGACCGGCGATGTCGAGTTTGGCAAGATGGGGGAAGATATGCGCATGGCGGGCCGAGGTGGGTCGTCGCGGCCAGATCTGGCGGCTGAGTTCTCTGATGTGCCGTATGATCGCGGGATCGTCGGTATGGCGCGGGCGCAAGACCCGAACAGTGCCAACAGCCAGTTTTTCATCATGTTCGCCGAAGGGCATTTCCTGAACGGGCAATACACGGTTGTCGGCCGGGTGGTCGAAGGCATGGATATTGTCGATGCGATCAAGCGCGGTGCCGGGCCCAACGGGTCGGTCATCGGTCAGCCGGATGTGATGAAGACGGTGACGGTCGAGCGCTGATCCCTTGAACAATACCAAGGCCATCGTGCTGATGATCGGTGCGATGGCCGCCTTCGCGCTGGTCGACATGTTCGTCAAACTGGCGAGCGCCACTCAGAGCGCAGGCCAGATCATCGCACTGACCTCGGCGGCGACCTTTTGTTTGTTTGCCGCTTGGGAGCTCCGCCTGGGTGGGCGTCTCTTTCGTCGCGATGCCCTGAACCCCGTATTGCTGATCCGCTCGGCAGGCGAGGTGATCGGCTCCATCGGGATCGTCATGGCCCTTGCGCTTGCGCCCCTTGCCAGTGTGGCTGCCCTGGGCCAGGCGCAGCCTTTGGCGGTGACGCTCGGCGCGGCATTGTTCCTTGGTGAAACGGTTGGCTGGCGTCGCTGGCTGGCCGTGGCGCTTGGGTTTCTGGGGGTGCTGATCATCATGCGGCCCGGATTGGGTGATTTCGATCCCAACCTGCTTTGGGTTCTTCTTTACATTTTCGGCCTCGCAGCGCGCGATCTGGCCAGTCGGCGCATTCCAGGCCACGTCTCAACGCAGTTTGCCGTGGCGTGGGCGATGCTTCCCATGGCGCTTGCAGGCGCACTTATGATGCCGTTTCAGGAGGGATGGCATCCGGTGGATGGCCTCGGGCTTTTCTATTTGACCGGCGTTACTTTGGCGGCTGCGGCCGCGCTTTGGATGATCACCACAGCCTTGCGCACGGGTGAGGTCTCATCAGTCGCACCGTTTCGGTACACGCGAATACTCTTCGCATTGGTGATCGCATTTGTCGTTTTTTCCGAAGTGCCGGACATGTTCACATTGGCCGGTGCGGCTTTGATTGTGGGCTCCGGTCTTTACGCTTTTTTCCGCGAGCGACAGCGGGCGGTGCAAGGATAAGGGCTTCGGTTGCCTTTGCCGCCCGCTTTGCTATAGCAGCCGTAACGCCAGCTATGGGAGCGCTAACATGAGCACGATCATCGACATCCACGCCCGCGAAATCCTCGATAGCCGGGGCAATCCGACTGTTGAGGTCGATGTCACGCTTGAAGATGGCACGATGGGTCGGGCTGCGGTGCCCTCCGGCGCGTCGACCGGCGCGCATGAGGCGGTGGAGAAGCGCGACGGTGACAAGAGCCGTTACATGGGCAAGGGCGTGTTGGATGCGGTCGAAGCCGTGAATGGTGAGATTGCCGATGGTCTGGTCGGGTTTGATGCGACCGAGCAGGAGGCCATCGACGCGGCGATGATCGCGATGGACGGCACCCCGAACAAGGGGCGGTTGGGTGCGAACGCCATTCTGGGCGTCTCTCTGGCCACGGCAAAGGCGGCAGCCGACTATACCGCGCAGCCCTTGTTCCGCTATGTGGGTGGGACGGCGGCGCGGGTGCTTCCTGTCCCGATGATGAACATCATCAACGGTGGGGAACATGCCGACAATCCGATCGACATCCAGGAATTCATGATCATGCCGGTCAGCGCGGAGAACATCCGTGAGGCCGTGCGCATGGGCTCCGAAGTGTTCCACACACTGAAGAAAGAGCTTTCAGCCGCTGGTCTTTCGACCGGCATCGGCGATGAAGGGGGCTTTGCGCCGAACCTGTCATCGACACGCGATGCACTGGATTTCATTCTGAAGGCGGTTGAAAAGGCCGGGTATGCCCCGGCTGATGACATCATGCTCGCGCTCGATTGCGCCTCGACCGAGTATTACAAGGACGGCGCCTACGTGATGGCGGGTGAGGGCAAGACGCTCTCGTCGGATGAGAACGTCTCCTATCTGGAAGCGCTGGTGAAGGACTATCCGATCCTCTCGATTGAAGATGGCTGCGCTGAGGATGACTGGGATGGATGGGTCGCCCTGACGGCGGCACTGGGCGACACCGTGCAGCTTGTGGGCGATGACCTCTTTGTCACAAACCCGGAGCGCTTGTCGCGTGGGATCGCCGACAAAGCGGGTAACTCGCTCCTCGTGAAGGTGAACCAGATTGGCACATTGTCAGAAACGCTAATGGCCGTGGATATGGCGCACCGCGCGCGGATGACGGCGGTGATGAGCCACCGCTCGGGTGAGACGGAGGATGCGACGATTGCCGACCTCGCTGTCGCCACCAATTGCGGGCAGATCAAGACCGGGTCGCTGGCACGATCCGACCGGTTGGCGAAGTACAACCAATTGATCCGGATCGAGGAAACGCTCGATGAGACGGCCGTTTACGCCGGGAAGTCGATCCTGCGATGATGGGTCGGCGCGGTGGCCACATCAGAAGTGTGAGCCTCCACGCCATTTCTACAGAGGCAGGTCTGCAATCAGAGCCAGATGCGTGGTGATCTGCGCGCCTGCTCAAAACGGCGCAGGAACTCGGCGCGTTTCTCGTCTTGTGTCGGGCGTTTGTGGCGCTTGTCGGTTGTTCGGAACATTGCTGATCTCCCTTGAATTGACGGATTGGGCTATGCCGTACAAACTGCCGCGAAGGTCGCCACGACGATATCGGACAGATGTCCCGATCCGGGGAGGAAATCCGGAATTGTTGTGGGACAGATGTCCCGGATAGGGAAAGCACACGATGCGGCCAGTTCGGTTTGCGACGACACATGACGGTCTTTCCCTGGCCTGGTGCAGGTCAGGCGCGGGCGTGCCGTTTGTCAAAGCGGCTGCATGGCTCACACATCTCGAGTTCGATTTTGAAAGCCCTCTATGGTCTCACTGGGCGTCCTTTCTTGAGAAGAACTTCGACTTTGTTCGCTATGATGAAAGGGGCTGCGGGTTGTCCGACCGGACGACGGGGCAGCTTGATCTGGACAGTTGGACTGATGACCTGACGCGCGTTGTCGAGGCGGCTAATCCGCCTAAACCCTTTGTCTTGTTTGCAATGAGCCAAGGCACCGGAGC
The DNA here is from genome assembly GCA_038532095.1 of Pseudomonadota bacterium. GTDB lineage: Bacteria > Pseudomonadota > Alphaproteobacteria > Rhodobacterales > Rhodobacteraceae > JAJDOD01. Next base: position 4,288 of record JBCBBB010000099.1, on the reverse strand, counting down.
TGCTGTCCACTACGCGGCGCGATATCCGGAAAATGTCTCGCATCTCATCCTGATCGGAGGGTATGCACGCGGCGCGTATCGCCGTGGAAATGCGAAAGATGCCACGCTCTACCGGGCTTTGGTTGATATTTTCCGCGCAGGGTTTGATGAGAGCAACCCGGCTTTTCGCGAGGTCTTCACCAAACGGTTTGTTCCTGAAGGCAATCCAGAACAAATCGCATGGTTCAACGATCTGTGTCGGCGCGCGACCGATGCGGAAAATGGTGCACGCCTAATCAATGCGCGTGCAGAAATGGACGCAAGCGAGGTGCTGTCGCAACTTCAATGCCCCACGCTCGTTTTGCATGCGCGCGAGGATGGCGTTGTGCCTTTGTCAGAGGGTCGCTATCTCGCTCAACACATACCCGGCGCGACATTTCAAATTCTCGATAGCGTAAACCACATTTTGCAAGCGCATGAACCGGCGTGGGACATCGCTTGCAAGGCGATTTTGGAGTTTGTGGCAGGGGAGGCGGCTACAGTCGACTTTGGGCTGACACAACGCGAACAGGCGATCCTGGACGAAATCAGCAAGGCGAAATCGAACAAGGAAATCGCACGGGTTCTGGATGTGAGCGAAAAGACCGTGCGCAACCACGCGACGCGGATCTTCGCCAAGATGGGTGTGACAAGCCGCCAGGAGGCTATTGTCAAATCACGGAATGCCCGCGCATGACCGCTGACGACATTATAGAGCACCTGAAGCTCGCGCCTCATCCCGAGGGTGGGTGGTATCGGCAAACCTGGGTCGCCAGCGACGGTCCCCGGCCCAGTGGGACGTGTATCTACTTCCTTCTGAAAGCCGGAGAACGCAGCCATTGGCACCGGGTGGATGCCACCGAGATCTGGCACTTTTATTCCGGGGCTCCGTTGACCCTCCGGCTTGCGGAGACGAGCTCCGGTCCGGCTGTGCCGCATGTTCTCGGACCGGATTTGCCGTCTGGTCAGGCGCCACAAGTCATTGTTCCCGAGGGCCATTGGCAAATGGCCGAAAGCAACGGGGATTGGACGCTTGTCGGCTGTTCGGTCTCGCCTGCGTTCCGGTTTGAAGGCTTTGAACTGGCGGCTCCCGGCTTTGACATTCCGGGGGCCTGACAGGGCTTGCGTCGTGGCGGGCAGGGCGCTATCAGGCGGTCTCGGCGGGTGATTAGCTCAGTGGTAGAGCGCTTCGTTCACATCGAAGATGTCGGGAGTTCAAATCTCTCATCACCCACCACCGTCGATCTTTTCGAAGAAAAGTCGACGCGCGTCAGGCGTGTCGCGTGAGCGCCATACCGAGAGCCTTTCCGTTCCATTTTCGAAGAAAATCGAACGTGCGTCAGTCGTGTCGCGGGGGCGATATGTCGAGGGCGACCCAACTCCAGATTTACGTCCTTTCTAAGTGTCTGACGACATCTGCGCGCGTCTTTTCCGTCCACAGATGTAAGCTTCGAGTGCGTTTGCGCGGTGCATGCTTGCCACTTCGTCCCGCACGGACTGTCGCAAGTGGTTGGGACGGGGTGGTCTGCGGGCCAGTTTCTTCAGTCTAAGCATTACCATAGCTCGATCCTCCGGGGTTTATGCGGTCTGTGCGGCAGGCCAATGTCATGTGCGATGTGTTCCTCGGTCTGCACGTCCTCGAGTGCCTGTGCTGTGCGTCGGGACGCGAGGCTTCGGCGAAGGCGTTTCGCCAGGTCAGAAAAGAGGTATTCCATCGGTTTGCTCCTTGATTCGACTTCTCATGTGTTCCACGCTACGACCTCAAGTGAACTTGAGGTAAAGAGGTTTTTTGGGGAGAGCCGGATGCGACCAAGTGATTTATCCGTTGGGGAAATGGCCGCGCGCGCCGGGGTCCCGGTGTCTACCATTCACTATTATGAAGCCGAAGGTTTGATCGAAAGTTGGCGGACCGCTGCCAATCATCGTCGCTATGATCGACGGGAACTCAGGCGGGTCGCAATTGCGCGTGTGGCTCTCACGGTGGGTGTATCGCTGAAAGAGGTCAAAGAGGTGCTGTCCTGCGTGCCGCGGACCAAGGCCGTCAGCAAGGATGACTGGGCAAAGGCGGCCGAGCCCTGGGCGGAGATGCTGGACGAAAAGATCGGTCTGTTGCAAAGGCTCCGCGATCAGATGGGGTTTTGTATCGGCTGCGGGTGCCTCTCGCTCGACAATTGCCCGCTTTACAATCCCGATGATGTTCTGGGCGCAAACGGGGCGGGCCCGCGCCGTTGGACGGGTCAGGCGGATGAACGCGCGTAACCCCTTGCCCGTCAGCGTGGGAGCCGTTAAAGGAAACGCCGGCGGGCGATTAGCTCAGTTGGTAGAGCGCTTCGTTTACACCGAAGATGTCGGGAGTTCGAGTCTCTCATCGCCCACCACCGTCGAACTTTTCGAAGAAAAGTCGACGCGCGTCAGGCGTGTCGCGCAAGCGATATGCCGAGAGCCTCACCGTCGATCTTTTCGAAGAAAAGTCGACGAGCATCAGGCGTGTCGCGTGAGCGATATGCCGAGAGCCGACCAGGTTCGAGTTTGTGCCTTTCAGGTCCACCATGTCTTTGATCCACAACCGGAAACACGGTGTGATCTGCGGGGCTTAGCCATCAAGTGCGCGCAGAATGACAAGCGCTGAACGCTCGCTAAGGTCGGGTCTGCTCAGGATGGAGCGGACCTCAGACAGGTTTCCCGCATCCGCTGACAGAACCGACACAACGTCGCTGGCCTCGCAGCTGATCGCACTTTCCAGCGCCTTTGCGCCAAGATCAGGGTCGGCCTGCGCGATGACATTTTGTGCTGCGGCTTTTCGCACGACGGGCGCGCCATCTTGAATGCGCTCCAGCGCGGTATCTGACGGCAACCGCTTTACGGCTTCGGCCCGGATCAACGGATCAGGGTCGTTGAGCGCCAAATCCACTGCGCTCGCGTCGCCCGAGTTAATGCCAATCATCAGCGCGGAATGGCGGATTTCAGGCATGTCATCGCCCGCCGCCTCGGTGGCGGCAGCCAGCACAGATTTGGACGCCGGGCGATTTTCCAGCGCGCGCCACGCTGCGCGGCGCAGGGTGGCGTCGCTGTCTGAAAGCCGGGTTTCTATGGCGTCGGTCAGATCATCGCCTGGGACATCGGCAAAGACCCTTAGGGCGTCGCAGGCCAGTGAGTGGGCAAGATCGCCAGAGCCCTCGACCGGTCGGCGCTTGGCCCGCTTGGCGCCAGATTCCTCCGGCGTGTCTTCGGCCAGCTTTGGCGCCTCTGACGCCGCTTGCTGTCCCAGAAGCGAGGCCAGCGTACTGCCGTTTGCCGACGCGGCAGACGGATCGCTGCGCTCAACGATTTCTCCGTCCGGCGTGATTTCGATGCTGCGCGGACCGGCCCCCTCTTTGGGTATTCCCACGTCGGAATAGGTCGCGTCGTCGGACGGGTCTGTGTCTTGTACATCCAGCGATCCCTTGATCGCCGACATCGCAAGCGCCATCGCCGCGCCGTCGTCCTCTACGCGGTCCCGCAAAACGGTCAGCACAGCCGCCCGCACCTGTTGAGCGGGGTTTTGCAAATGCTCGGCGATCTGATCCAAAGAACAGTTGAGTTCCGGTGCACCCAGAAGCTTGGCAGTTGATACACGCAACTCCAAAGGTTTTTCGCGATCCGCCAGCACGCCCAAAACGGCGTCGCACGCCCGATCCGGCGAGATGCGGACAAGCAACTCGCATATGGCTTGCCCGAGTGCCGTGTCCGCCGTGTCCAGCCACAGCATCATGTTTTCCACGAGGGTGGCTTCAAACTCAGGTTCGAACGGCGGCTGAAGGTGCCGCAGCGCCGTGGCTTTGACACGTTGGTCGGTGTCGGCCAGAGCTTCAATGGCAAGATCAGGGCGCCCCGGCAGCAGTTTGGCCAACGCCTCCAGCCGGAGGCTTGGGTCGGGATCGGAAAACGCAAGGTCGCGGCACCGCTGATGATCGCTGGACAGGTTGCGCAGGCCAATGCGCCGCAGCTCAACGATATCTGAGGTCAGCAAGTCGTCCAGATAGGCCGCAAGATCGTCCGGCGCGACCTTGCCGAGCGCAGCCGCCGCCCGGCGGCGGGTCACACCACTGGTCTGGCGAAACGTCTCAAGCAGCACGCCTGCGCCATGATCGCCCAGCTTTTCGAAGGCCGCGAAGACATGGTCATCGACAGTCTGGCCAAACTCGTCGAACAGGGCGTCGATCAGGTCGTCGACAGCCTCGACAGCGCCCAACGCGCCCAAGGCATCGATGGCCGCGATTTGAACATCCAG
>JBCBBB010000098.1:0-12003 GCA_038532095.1 Pseudomonadota bacterium | reverse complement strand
GGACGTCTCAGAACCAAGACCGCCCACCCCAAGAAGCGCTCCCGCCGGGAATACGGCGTACGATGGAACGGCGTCCCTTTGCATGCGGATCCGGTTTGGCTTTGCGGCATCCGCAACTTTGGTCGGGCCTCGCTCAGACTCTGACCAAGATTTAGTTCCGATTGTTTTTGTCGGGATTGACTTATCCGAGTATTTCAATCAGAAATAACGCATGCGAGTCTCAGCCACCCTGCGTGGGCAGCCCGGACCAACTGACCAGAAGGTGCCCGCTATGGACTCAGACCCGAAAACCCCGCGTAAAGACAACGCACTAACCCAACAGGACGAAAGCCCGACGTTTTGCTGGAAAGAAGCGCTCGATCAGGCTTTCACCGGCTGGGAGCCTGCCGACCAATCCCTTGAAAAGATTATTGATCGCGCGGAGCGCCGGTCATGAACACAGTCTCTCAAATCCCGAAGCCGACTGAGACACCACCGGTCACAACCTATGATGCCCGTGACCTGATTTCCGACGGGACACAGATTTGCATCGTTCTGGATGACCAACAGTATTTCCTGCGCATCACACGCGCGGGCAAGCTGATCCTCACCAAATGAGGGACGAAGTTCACGCCCGAGGTGGCGCAACGGTGGCCGTCCTGCACAGTTTGGAACGTTGGGAAGCCAACCTTGTCCTCAATCTCCGGCTCTGGTGCGAAGGCCCTGCGGGCCAAGCCCAGGTCTGGAACGACTATGCATGCACCTTCCAAAGTCCGAGGGCTGGCGAAGAAATGCGCGCGTTTGAGACACTGATGACCAGCTTGATCGAGTATGCGGTCCGACCGCTTGTCCGTCATGCCGTGCATTGCGCCTGTGTGGGTTCGGATGAATGCATTGTCCTGAACCTGGTCAAAACAGCCGCCGATGGCCATCTGAACGATGCCGCGCTGATTGCCACCCTGATAGCGGGCCCGGCCAAAGCCGAAGCCATCGCGATGCTGGCCGGGCAAGTCGGCGAAGGCGCGAAGCAAATCAAACCAAAAGAAACCTACCGGCGATCGACCGACGCAACGAACGTCATCCGTCTTCATTAACCTTAAGTCAGGGAACTCAACGCACATGAAACGCACACTCGCAACCGCACTCGGCACAACGCTTTTAGCGGCCACGCCCGCGCTGGCCGACAAGGCAGCCGTTCTGGACACTTACGCCGACATCGCGCTGGCCAAATATTCCGACAGCCTGACCACAGCACAGTCACTGCTGGAGGCTGTAAACACGCTTGTCGACAGTCCGTCGGCAGAGGCGCTTGAAGCTGCCAAACATGCCTGGCTTCAATCGCGTGTGCCGTATCAGCAAAGCGAGGTTTACCGCTTCGGCAACGCCATCGTTGATGACTGGGAAGGCAAAGTGAATGCCTGGCCGCTGGACGAAGGTCTGATCGACTACGTGGACGCGTCCTATGGCGGTGCGACAGACGAAAACGAGTATGCGGTGCTGAACGTGGTCGCGAACGCCTCCTTCACGCTGTCTGGCGAAACGGTGGATGCGGCCGCGATCACGCCCGAGCTTCTGGAAGGTGCGCTCCACGAAGCGGATGGGGTCGAATCCAACGTGGCCACGGGCTATCACGCCATTGAATTTCTTCTTTGGGGACAAGACCTGAACGGTCACGGACCCGGTGCAGGCGCCCGCCCCTGGACGGACTACGCCCAGGGCGATGCCTGCACAGGCGGTAACTGCGACCGCCGCGGCGACTATCTAAAGGCAGCAACGGAGCTGTTGGTGTCCGATCTGGAATGGATGGTCGCGCAATGGCAGGACGGCGGGGACGCCCGCGCCCAACTTCTCGCAGACGAAAGCGCCGGCATCTCGGCCATTCTCACCGGTATGGGCTCACTGTCTTATGGCGAACAGGCGGGCGAGCGGATGAAGCTGGGCGTGCTGCTGAACGATCCGGAAGAAGAGCATGACTGCTTTGCCGACAACACACACAACAGCCATTTCTACGACGCGCTCGGCATCCGGAATGTCTATCTCGGCAGCTACACTCGGATCGATGGAACGGTCGTGTCCGGCCCATCGCTCTCGGCACTCGTTGCTGCGGCTGATGCCGGTGTTGATGCGGAACTGACGTCTAAGCTGAACGCCACCATGCTGGAAATGTCCGAAATGAAAACTGCCGCAGAAGCAGGGTTCAGCTATGACATGATGCTGGAACGCGGCAATGAGGCAGGCGAGGCGCTGATCATGGGTGCCGTCAACGCGCTTGTCGATCAAACCCGTTCCATCGAACGCGCTGTGGCCACCCTCGGCGTGGGCAGCATCGACTTCGAAGGCTCTGACAGCCTCGATGATCCGGACGCCGTCTTCCAGTAAGGACAATCCGTCACCTAGCTCCCGGGGGAGCCTTTTGACAGGCTTCCCCAAACCGCGAGGCAATCATGGCAAAGACACCAAGCCCCTGTATCGATGTCTGCAAGTACAAGCGCGAAGGCCACTGCATCGGATGTTCGATGACCAAGGCTCAGAAGTCGCTGTTCAAGCAGCTCAAGAAGAACAAGCACCGGGAGGCCTTTGTTGAGATGCTGGTTGGTCAGCAGTCACGGCTTGGAAAGTTCAAGCACTGGGCACCGCAATACATGCGGAAGTGCCTGAAGAAAAAGGTCAAACCGATAAGCGCCGTTCGAAAGGTCGCCTGATGCCCCATCCGTCCCGCCGCCGCTTCGTTGCCACTGTCATGTGCGCGTCCTGCTGCGGGGGACTAGCACAGGCCTCGACCGCGCCGCCTGAGATCGATCAGATCACCGATGTCGGCGCATCCGCCGCGACAGGCATGTTTCGGTTCGAACCCAACTTCCTGCGCGTCGGTGTTGGCGACAGCATCGCCATCCTGAACTCACACGGTGAACACACGGTGCACACCGCCCCGGACCTTTGGCCCGAGGGCGTGCCGAAGGTCGCCATCTCCAATCAGCCCAAGGCCGAAATCACATTTCCGCTCGAAGGACTGTACGGTTTCAGATGCAAACGCCACGGCCAGTATGGCATGGTGATGCTGATCGTGGCAGGTGCCCCCGTCATTGATGACGCAGTTCGCGAACGGCTGACCGACATGAAAGCGATGCCGCGCGAGCGTGACGCCTTCGCGGCCCTTGTCGAAAGATATGGCTCCGCTTGAAACCTGTCTCAGCGCAACTGCACAATCAAAGACCTGTCGCCATGTCGCTGACCACCCGTGCCATCCTTATCATGATCTGCGCCAGCGCCTTGGTCGCGGCGACCTCTCTCATTGCGAAGTCGCTTGGAACCGATACAGATGCCAGCACGGCGCTCCACCCGCTGCAAGTCAGCGCGGGTCGGTTCGGCTTTGCGCTTCTGGGTCTGGCCGCGTTTATCTGCGTGCGTCCCAAGGCGCGACCGAGTTTTCACGGCGCGCATTGGCGTTGGCATATCGCGCGGACCAGCTGCGGTTGGTTGGGTGTTTCCTGTATGTTTGCCGCTGTCGCCTCCATGCCCGTGGCGGAAGCCACCGCGATCAGCTTCCTCGCGCCACCTATCGCCATGGTTCTGGCCGTGTTCATGCTTGGGGAGGCTTTGACCGCTCGGAAACTCCTCGCCGTCGTTTTGGCGGCCATCGGTGGTGTGCTGATCCTGCGCCCCGGGTCGGACGCCTTTCAAATCGCCGGGCTTTATGCCCTTGCCGCGGCTATGTTCATGGCGTTCGAGACCATGTTCATCAAACGCCTCAGCGATCGGGAACCGGCCTTGCGCATATTGATCCTGAACAACGCACTCGGCGCAACGATTGCGGTGATCGCTGCCTGTTTCGTCTGGGCCCCACCGACCGCAGCGCAATGGATGCTGCTGGTCTTGCTGGGGCTCGTGATGGTGTCCGGCCAAGCCCTGTTCATCCAGTCGATGAAACGCGCACCGGCCAGCACTTTGATGCCCGCCTTCTACTCAATCCTGGTGTTCGCCGCACTCTATGACTGGGTCTTGAACGCAGTCATCCCGTCCGACATCGCCATTCTTGGGGGTGGTTTGATCATCGCCGGTGCACTCGTGCTGACAAAAAGCGATGCCGTGGTTTCCGCGCGCCGTTCATCCTGACCGCCTTTTCGGACGTCGCCCGAATGGCTCCGCAGGAACCACGCGAACGCCGGAAGTTCCGCGCCACGCGCAACGCAACGGACTTCGCCCCGAAAGTCGCGGCAAGACACAGTTCAACGGCTGGACTACGTTTAGATGTGAGGGAACTGCTCGGATATGCGCGACACCAGAAAGCGCATGTTCCGGTGATGCTCCGGCCGCACGCGGGAATGCAACAGGAAGCGCACGCTATCCTCATCGCCCCGCCGCAGTGCTGACGCAAGTTGCACCAACCAGGCTTCGTCGAAAGACAACTCCGTCGTGCCCGGCCGAAAGAAGACGGCGCGCTTGCACAACGCCTCGTTCAGGCACTGCGCCAACGCTTCAGCATGTGCCCGGATCGATTGCGTCTTGTCCGATGTGAGCAAAGCGCAGGCCTTGAACATATCCGCCCGCGCCCGCGCGCGGCACCCAAGGGCCACAAACCGCAGGTGGTTCAGAAACCCGTCCTGTCCATTTTGCACCGGCGCCTCGTCCGGCCAGTCCCACAGTGCTTCCCGCTCAGGCGAAGACATCATTTGTCGCAGCTTCCAATCCGTTGGCGAGACACTTTCCGCTCGCCACAAAGTAATCCTGAGTATATTTATAGGATATGAACAATCTCTCAACCTTGATCTTGATCAACTCAGTGGTTTTGGCCGCAAATGGCGCCTTTGCCGCATCAAACCTGAGTGATTTGCACCTAAAGGTTGTGCCACGCACAGCAGAGGAAGCTGCACGCATCGAAACAGTCGTGCGTCCAACCACGGATTTCACACAAGCGGAACGGTTTGAGGCGAATCAAGCCGGTGCCGCCACCGTCCGGGTCTCCGATACAAAGCACGCGTTCAGCCAGGCGTCCGGCAACATCAGTTTTGAGCGTGAGTTGGAATTCAAGGTTGGGAACGGCCTTTTCAAGAAGCTCTGGGTGTCCTCCCCCTCCTCCACCTTGGCGTCAGACGGGCTTGGCCCGCTGTTCAACGCCCGATCCTGTCAACGCTGCCACTTGAAAGACGGGCGCGGGCATCCGCCGGAAGGGCCGCACGACAGCAACGTCTCCATGCTGATGCGCATCTCAGTTCCGGGCGGTAACGCGCCAGCTGAGATCGAGGAGTATCTCGCCACATTGCCGGACCCGACCTATGGCGGGCAGCTTCAGGACCTGACCATCGCCGGCCACAATGCCGAGGGCGCGTTCAAGATCACCTATGAGGAAGAAGAAATCACGCTTTCCGGTGGCGAAACAGCAAGCCTCCGCCACCCGACCTATTCCATTGAGAACAAAGGGTATGGCGCGCTTCACCCTGACGCCATGCTCTCCCCCCGGGTCGCCCCGCAGATGATCGGCCTTGGCCTGCTCGATGCGATCCCGGTCGGAGATATCCTCGCCAATGCGGACCCGGATGACGCCGATGGAGATGGCATCTCGGGGCGTGCACAGATTGTGATGTCTGCTGAATATGGTGTCCCGATGTTGGGGCGCTTTGGTCTGAAGGCCGGGAAGCCCAGTATCTGGGAACAGTCCGCCGCAGCGTTTGCCGGGGATATTGGTATCTCCACGACCCTCCACCCGGCAGGGTACGGCGACTGCACCGCACGCCAGGCGACATGCCGGGCCGCGCCAGATGGCAACACGCCCGTGCATGACCATGCAGAAATCAGCGATGAGGCGCTGGAACTCGTGTCGTTCTACTCCTCCAATCTCGGTGTTCCGGCCCGCCGCGATGTCGATGACCCCAAGGTTCTGAAGGGCAAGCAGGTGTTTTATGAGATCGGCTGCACGTCCTGCCACACCCCGAAATTCGTCACGCATCGGCTGGAAGATCAACCCGAACAGAGCTTCCAACTGATCTGGCCCTATACCGACATGTTGCTGCATGACATGGGGCCGGGACTGGCCGACAACCGGCCCGAGGCGCGCGCCAACGGTAAGGAATGGCGCACGCCGCCGCTTTGGGGCATCGGGCTGACGGAACAGGTCTCGGGCCACAGCTATTTCCTGCATGACGGGCGCGCGCGATCCCTGCTGGAAGCGGTGCTTTGGCACGGCGGCGAAGCGGAGGCACAGAAACAAGCCGTCATCGATATGCCGCCCGACAATCGTACGGCTCTTATTCGCTTCCTTGAAAGTCTTTAACCCATGCGCTTTGCCCTAATTCTAAGCCTTGTCGCCACCCCCGCCCTTGCGGACATCGAGCGTGCAATCGACGCGCATATCCTGCCCGGTCACGCGGCACTTCTGGACGCTACCACCGACCTCGCCGAAGCTGCCGCCGCCGACTGCACCCCTGAGGCAGTGCAACCCGCGTTCCACACGGCCTATGACGCGTGGCTCGCGATCAGCCACATACAGTTCGGCCCGATTGAAGATCAGGGGCTCTCGCTTGCCATGTCTTTCTGGCCTGACCCGAAGGACTCGACCGGAAAGGCGATCAACCGCCTCAGCGCCGACGCTGACCCGATTGTAGACGACCCCGTTCAGTTCGAAGAAGTCTCCGTCGCCGCGCAGGGTTTAACCGCCCTTGAGCGTTTGCTCTACGATGGACAGCCAGACCCCGACTATGCCTGTCGCCTCACCCGCGCGATTGCCACCGGGTTGGCCCGCAAGGCCGCTACGCTGTCCGATGGTTGGCCCGACCATGCCGACCTGATGCGCAACGCGGGCGCAAATGACCGCTACCGGACAGAACAGGACGCTTATCGCGCCCTCTACACCGCACTTTCGACTGGCCTGGAGTTTCTGCATGATCAAAGGCTTGCGCGACCACTCGGCACGTTCGACCGGCCGCGCCCCCGCCGCGCGGAGGCAAGACGATCCGAACGGAGCCTGCGCCACATCGCGTTGAGCCTTGCCGCGCTCGAAGAGCTTGCAACCACGATGTATGATGGCGATCTGACAGAAACCCGCGCGGCCTTTGCGGAAGCACGCGCCCGTGCCTCTGAACTGAACGATCCTGCCCTCGAAGGGGTCGCAGACCCCGCCAAACGGTTCAAGGTCGAGGTGCTGCAACGCGCTGTGAACGATATCCGAAATGCGGTGAATACCGAGATCGGCAAACCCCTTGGCATCACCGCCGGGTTCAACGCGCTGGATGGTGATTGAGATGCCCTCCCGACGGGCCGTTCTGGCCGGACTGGCGGCCAGCATCGCGCCCTCTGGCGGCTGGGCCGCTGTTGGCAATCCGGTGGCCATCAGTGCCGCGAGGCTGCCCGATGAACGCTACGCGCTAATGGGACTTGATACCGCTGGCGGGATCACCTTTCAAGTTCCGCTGCCCGGACGTGGGCATGCAGCCGCAGCGCATCCCGAACAGGCCGAGGTCGTGGCCATCGCCCGCCGCCCCGGCACCTTTGCCAAAGTCATCGATTGTGCCACTGGCACCATCCGACAAACGCTCAACGCACCCGATGGTCGGCACTTCTATGGGCACGGCACGTTCTCGGCGGACGGCACGCTTCTTTTTACAACCGAAAACGAGACCGCGACCGGACAGGGGCGCATCGGTGTCTGGGATCGGGGCCAGAGCTACACTCGGATCGAAGAGCTCCCTTCGCATGGCATTGGTCCGCACGAAATCCTCCGTCGCCCCGACGGCACGCTCGCCATTGCCAACGGTGGCATTCGCACCCATCCCGACACCGGCCGCGAGAAACTGAACCTCGATACGATGCGCCCAAACCTGACGATCTTATCAGCAAGTGGCCGCCTCCTCGACCAAGCTGAACCGCCCGATGGGCAGAACTCCCTCCGTCACATCGCGGCGCAGGCAGATGGGACAATCGCTTGCGGTTTCCAATGGCAAGGCGACCCGTTTGAAAGCCCTCCCCTTATCGCGCTTTATCGCGGCAATGGCGTGCTGCACGACGCACAGATGGACGAGGTCTTGCTGAGAGGTCTTGACGGCTACATCGGGAGTGTCAGCGCGAACGGTCAAACCGGCTTTGCGGCCACCTCACCGCGTGGCAACCGCTTGATATCGGTCACGGCGGCGGGTGCTGTGACGCATGTCCACAATGCCACGGATATCTGCGGCTTGGCCCAAACGCGGACCGGACAAACGCTTGCAACCGACGGGACCGGAGCCGTTTACGAAAGCCGACAGGAGGGCTGGCATGTGCTCCGCCGGCATGCTGTGGCCTTCGACAATCACCTCGTGGCGGTGCAGCAGTGAACCAGCACGCCGCAGGCGGAAGGTAAGTCATCGCCGTTACCTGTGCCCTGTCAACACGCGCAACAGGCCTGCTTAAGCCACAGCCCCCGCGACGCGCGCCTGCACGCCTTCCCGAAAGAACAACCGGTAAAGAACAGGCGCCGCGATCAAGGTCAGGACCGACGCAAAGGCAAGGCCGCCCATGATCGTCACCGCCATCGAGACGAAGAAGGCATCGGTCAGCAGCGGTATCATCCCAAGGATCGTTGTCCCGGCGGCCAGAACAACCGGCCTCAGACGCGACACGCAGGCCTGAACAATGGCGTCCTCCAACGAAGCCACGTCTTTCTTCACAAGGTCGATTTCCTCCACCAAGACGATGCCATTTTTGATCAGCATCCCGGACAAACTCAAAAGCCCGAGCAACGCGGTAAATGTGAACGGCAACCCCGTGCCCAGAAGACCCAGCACCACGCCGTTCACGGACATAGGCACCAACAGCCAAATGATCAGCGGTTGACGCAGCGCATTGAAGAGAACGATGGAGATCAGGACCATCACAAGCAGGCTGAGCGGCAACTGCTGGGCAAGGCTGGCATTGGCATTGGCAGAGTTCTCGAACTCGCCACCCCATTCCATACGGTACCCGACCGGCAGGGCGATGGCTTCCACAGCGCTTCTGACTTCCGCATGCACCGTGGCTGCGGTGAACTCGGGCGGAATGTCAGCCTGAACGGTGATTGTCGCCAACCGGTCCCGGCGATGAAACAGGGTGTTGGCCGTGGCTACATCAAGGCCGTCAATCACCTGCTCCAACGGGACGAACGCGCCAGAGGACTCCGAGAACACGACCTGATCGATCAACGCGATATCAGCGTCTTCCGCCACCCGCAGCATGATCGGAATTTGGCGATCCCCCTCGCGGTAGGTGCCGCCCCTGATCCCTTCCGAGCCAAGCCTGAGCGAGGCCGCCACATCGTCGCGGCTGATGCCCGCGGCTTGCGCGCGTTCTTCTGCGTAGTCGGGCTCAAGAACCAGTTCCTGCTCCCGCCAATTGGTTCGGACATGCAGCAGATTGGCCGAGGCGTCTTGCATCACCGATTTCGCCTCGCTCGCCAAAGCGCGCAGCACAGCCGGGTCCGCACCGGAGAACCTGGCTTCGATGGGCGCACCGCCGCCCGGGCCGAAAACAAGGCGCTCCGTCCGGAACTCACCCCCCGGAAGGTTGTCATGGCCGAGCGCATCCAGGTCTGCACGCAGGGCCGGGATGTCCTCGATGGAATTCGTGCGAATGATCAGATGCCCATAGCTCGGGTTTGGCCGCTGACCTTGATAGGTCAGCATGAACCGGTCAGCGCCCTGCCCCACAAACGTGGTGACCGAGACGACATCCTCCCGAGTTTGAAGCCAGTCCTCGACCAACTCCAGATCGGCGGCAACCTCGTGAATGGATGTGCCTTGCGGCAACTTGTAGTGCACAAAGAACAGCGGCGTGTTCGAGTTCGGGAAGAACTGCTGTTTGACTTGCCCGAACCCGATGTAGCAGGCAACCGTCACGCCCAGCATCAGCACAAGAACCAGCCAGCGCAGCCGCAGCGCTCCGCGCAATACGCCTCCGTACATCCGGAACATCAGACCGCCATAGGGATCATTGTCCGCGCCGCCCGCCCCAATGCGGAACAGGTAGTGCCCGAGGAGCGGCGTTACGGTGATCGCCAGAACCCAGCTTAACAGCAGCGATATCCCGATCACCGCAAAGAGCGAGAACATGAACTCACCCGTTGAATCCGGCGAGAGACCAATCCCGGCGAAGGCCATGATGCCGATCACGGTTGCGCCCAGAAGCGGGATCTGCGTGCGACGGGCCACATCCTCGCAGGCCTCGCGGGACGACTTGCCGCGTCGCATGGCGATCTGCATGCCTTCGGCAACGACGATTGCATTGTCGACCAGCATTCCCATCGCAATGATCAAAGCGCCGAGCGAGATACGTTCCATCTCGATGGAAAAGATCGCCATGAAGAAGAGCGTGCCAACGACCGTCAGCAGCAACGTTCCGCCCACGACGATGGCGGCGCGCCAGCCCATAAAAAGTGCAAGCACCGCGACCACGATGCTGACCGACATCGCCAGGTTGACCAGGAAGTCGTTTGAAGACTGGTCCACAACGACATGCTGTTCATAGATCGGGTGCAGTTCGACCCCCCAGGGGATGTCGCGCTGCAACGCGTCGAACTTGGCAACGACGCGCTCGCCGACTTCAACGATGTTCTCTGTCGAAAGACCCGCCACACCTAGCGCGAAGGCCTCGTTCCCATTGAAGCGCATCATCATGGATGGATGCGCCACACGGCCACGCGACACCTCGGCAAGGTCGGTGAGGTTCAACACTTCACCGGCCACGCCAACATTGAGTGCAGCGATGTCGTCAACGGAATCTGTGCCTTCCGGATAGGCAATGATCGTTTCCGTGCCACCGTGATCGATGGCGCCTGCATCCGCCACGGAGTTTGCGTTGGCGATTGCATCGAGGAAAATGAACGGCGAGGCGTTCTGATTGGTGTAAAGCACCGGATGGCTATCAATGAAAATCGCGTCTTCCGGCAGCCCGGTCACCGCCACGTCCGCCACGCCATCAACGGCAAGCACCTCCCGCCGCAGGAACGTGGCAAGGTCATGGATCTCGGCATCGCTCAGCCCGGTTGCGGTCACCGCATAGTACAGTCCGAACACATCGCCGAATTGATCGTCGACCATGGGTTGCTGAACGCCGTCCGGCAAGGAACGCGCCGTATCCGCAACGCGCGAGCGCAGTTTGTCCCAGATTTGCGGAAGTTCTTCGCCGCTGAACGTGTCGCGGACGGTGACATCGATGATCGAGCGACCGGGTTGGTTGATCGATGAAATGATGTCGACTTCGCCAAGGTTCTGAATCGCGCTTTCCAGCGGTTCGGAAACTTCAATCGCCACCTGTTCCGCCGAGGCGCCGGGGTAGGAGGTGATCACCACAGCCTGTTTGATGGTGAAGGCCGGGTCCTCGAGCCGCCCGAGGGAGAAGAACCCCCAGAGGCCACCAAAGATGCAGCCGAGTACTACGAGCCAGGTGAACAGCGGTCGGTCGATAGCCCCGCGCGCAATGGACATCAGTTCGAGAACCCGGTGAAGCGACGGACCGCCTGCCCATCGGCCAACGCCATCGCACCAGCGATCACGATTTCAATGTCGTCACCGGGCAGCTCCCGCAGGATGAATTCGCCATCATTGCCGGTCTCCAGATCAACGGCGATCCGGCGGACAACGCCGTTGGTTCCATCTTCGGTCTCGAACGCCATCAGGAACGTCCCGCCCGCATCGTCGATGACCACGGCGCTTGCCGGGATGATCGCCTGACGTGACGGCGTGTTCAGCCCCGCAATGACAGTCATGGAGCTTCCGGGCAGAACACCCGGCCCCGGTTCTTCCAGCATGGCGAGCGTGATTTTGAAGGTCTGTCCGACCGCACTGGCCTCCGCCGTGAACTCACGCAGTTCCAGCGGTATGATGCGCTCGGACCCTGTGAAGCGCCCCTCCAGCGTCAGGTCGGGGTTTTCGCCAGCCGTGCGAAACAGCACTTCGGGCACATCGATCTCAACCCGCCACTCGCTGATGTCATGCAGACGCACAACCGGCGTTCCGGCGGAAATGGTCGAGAAATTCGCGAAGTTGCGGCTTGCGATAAGCCCGTCGAACGGCGCCGTGAGCG
>JBCBBB010000097.1:0-12117 GCA_038532095.1 Pseudomonadota bacterium | reverse complement strand
AGGCGGCGTGCCTCTTGCACGATGTCAGCTGGCGCGCCCATCCCGACTACCGGCACGAGGTCTGCTTTGACGAGGTCACGCGCGCCAACATGGGCGGCATGACCCACAGGGAGCGTGTCTTCCTCGGCATCGCGCTTTTACACCGCTACAAGAATTCGCGCGACGGTTCGCCATTTGAGGACCTGTTCGGCATGCTCAACACCGAAGACATGCGTCAGGCAGAAATCCTCGGCAAAGCGATGCGCTTCGGTGCCATGCTGACGGCATCGAAAGACGATACCATGGGCAAGCTTCGGTATTTTCCAAAACGCCAGCGTCTGGAATTGCACCTGTCACCGGGCACACGCGACTTGTTCGGCGAAGTGGCCGAAGCGCGGCTCGGCTCCCTCGCGACAGCCCTTGGCAGTGTCGAGCTTGTGGTGAAAGGCCGCTGAGCGCCCATATTTCCGCCATAGCGCCTGTGTATCTGACCGGCATGACGCATATCGCGACCACCAATCTGGGCTGCAAAATGCCCGCCGAAGACCAGGTCCTTCAGGTGACCGTCGTGTTTGCGCCCTTTGACAGGGTACTGCCGGTCGTCGCTGGTCTGTTTCGCGCACAATACGGGTTCTCGCGGGCGGTTGAGCCCACCACGGAACGCCAATGGGCGCGGCTCGCCCGGTTGGAAAAGGCGCGAAAGGTCCCGACATTGCCGGGTAATCCGCTCTCTTCCGTTCTCTCGGTGCGTATTGTCGAACCTGAGGAGACACCGGGTGTCACGATCCTGGAAGACTTCTTCGGACCGGACCCCGACGCCCTGGCAAAGATGCTGCCGGGCGTCGATTTCCTGCATCTCTTCTCGGAATACTGTCGCAAGGACGCTGAGCGTCACAGCTATCAATGGCGGAGCGGCGGCCAGGTTACGCGACAGGCCTATATCCACCACAACTATCAGGAACCGGGATGGCACTGGAAAGAGACCGGACCGCGCCAGGCGTGGGAAAACCAGGACCGCATCACGTCAAAGCGCATATCGCGCCGCTGCGACCGCGCCCTGATGTTGGACTACGCGACACAACTGGGATGTGATCTCGACGGTGCCCTTGGTAACGAGCGCTGGACCCGTGCGACCCTGCTCTACAACATCGACCCAACCGATTGCGATGATACGCCACCAACCGACTTGGGTGCCGCCGAACGGAAAGCGGCCGTGAAACGCGGGTTCGGACAAGGTGAGGAAGGTCCAAGCTTCGAAGGCTACATCGCCGACAATCGGATGGACATGTGCGCCGTGGCGTACACGCGCGACCTGCTGGAGCAGATCACCAAGACACGCAGCGCGAGACGTCTGCTCGAAATCATGGTGGCGCGCGATCCATCCCCCGACCGTCAGGACGAACTCCCAAGCGACCACGTCTTATGGGACACGGCTTTGGCGCGGGCACGGCATCGGTTCCCGGACGCCCCGGAAACGGCGGAGTTGAAACGACGCGCGAAATCTGAGACCGGGCGCGACCAAAGCAGGTTCAGACCCTAGAGTTCGGTCTCGCCCTTGGGTTCACCCAACTCGTCCGGTGTCTTGCGGCGAATGATGATGTCACCGTTCGGAAGGATCTCGGGCGGATGATAGGCGTTCAGATTGTCAACAAAGCCTTGCAAGTCCTCCAGCGCAGGCTCCATCTCGGCCATAAAGCCCTGCATGAACAGCCGGAGCGCCTCCGCCATCAGATCGCGTCCGCGATCCTCCTCAGCTGCTGCGGGAACCGCGCACACCAAGGACAGGATGACCAAAACCCTCTTCATGCCAAGGATCATAACACAAACCTTCTCCATTGACCCAGAAATATCCCGGGGGACGTCCCGGACTTGATCCGGGACGGGGGGCAGCGCCCCCGACCCTCGCGAAGCGAAAAAGATCGCGCGCGCAAGCGCACATTTTGATCAAACGCCCAGACACCAGCGCATGATAGCCTTTTGCGCATGCAGGCGGTTCTCGGCCTCGTCAAAGATCACGGAATGCGGTCCATCCATGACCTCGTTCGTGGCCTCCTCGCCGCGATGCGCCGGCAGACAGTGCATGAAGAGGGCATCGGGATGCGCATGCGCCATCAAGGCCGCATTGACCTGATAGGGCCTCAGCTGGTTGTGGCGCCGCTCTTTGGCCGTCTGGCTGTCATGCATCGACACCCAGGTGTCCGTCACAACGAGGTCCGCCCCCTGGACCGCAACATTGGGGTCGCGTTCAACGCGCAAGGGGCGCCCGCGCGCCGTTGCAAACTCGAACACCGCAGGTTCCGGCTCCAAGGTTTCCGGCCCCGAGAAGACCAGATCAAACCCGATTTGACCCGCGGCATGGGCAAAGCTGGCGAACACGTTGTTGCCATCGCCGCACCACACGACCTTCTTGTCGGCAATCGGTCCGCGATGCTCTTCAAAAGTCATCAGATCCGCCATGATCTGGCAGGGATGGGTCCGGTTCGTCAGCCCGTTGATGACCGGCACCGTGGCATGTTCGGCCAGTTCCAGAAGCGCTTCCTCCTCAAAGGTGCGGATCATGATCAGGTCGACATACCGCGACAACACGCGCGCGGTGTCGGCGATGGTCTCGCCATGCCCAAGCTGCATCTCGGAGCCGGTCAGCACCAAGGTCTCCCCACCCATCTGACGCACACCGACATCGAAGGACACGCGCGTCCGGGTGGACGGCTTCTCGAAGATCAGCGCGACCATGCGACCGTCCAGCGGTCGGGTGTCGTCCGGCGCGCCTTTCGGTCGCCCGGCGCGGGCGGACTTCATATCGAGCGCCTGGTTCAGAATGGACCGCAGATCAGCCGGGTCGGTTTTGTGAATATCCAGAAAATGTGTCATGTCGCGCGCCTTTGTTGGCGGTGGAATATGCGTATTTGCGAAGAGATGAAGATCAGCCAGCTTTAAGACTGGCGGCGGTGCGGTCAAGCCGGGCCAGTGCCTCTTCAATTTCAGCATCGCCGATGTTCAAAGGCGGCAGGAGCCGAACGATGTTGTCAGCGGCGGGCACGACAATCACCTCATTGGCGAAGCCGGCTTGCACCACCTCCCCGTTCGGCACCTTGCATTTGAGGCCCAGCATCAACCCGGTCCCGCGAACGAACTCGAACACGTCCGGGTGCGTCGCGACAAGGCCCTCCAGCTTCTGCCGCAGCGTGCCGGACTTGCGGTTGACCTCGTCCAGAAATGCCGGATCGGCAACTGTTTTCATCACCGCATTCCCGACCGCGCAGGCCAAGGGGTTGCCACCATAGGTCGAGCCATGGGTGCCAAGCGTCATGCCCGCGGCAGCCGCCTCCGTTGCCAGCACGGCCCCCAGCGGAAAGCCCCCGCCAATGCCTTTCGCGACCATCATGATATCCGGCGCCACACCGGACCATTCATGCGCAAAGAGCTTGCCGGTCCGGCCGACACCGCATTGCACTTCGTCGAAAATCAAAAACGTGCCGGTCTCATCACACAGATCGCGGAGACCCTTCAGGCATTGATCCGGGATCGGCAGGATGCCCCCTTCGCCCTGCACCGGTTCGATAATGACGGCGCAGGTCTTATCCGTGACGGCGGCGCGGATCGCGTCGTGATCGGCAAAAGGCACCTGTTTGAAGCCCGGCAACACAGGGCCGAAGCCTTTCACCATCTTCTCAGCGCCAGAGGCGGCAATGGCGGCCGAGGAGCGGCCATGGAACGCGCCTTCGAACGCAATAATCTCGATGCGGTCTTCGCCTTTGTCCGACCAGAATTTGCGGGCCATCTTGACCGCCAACTCACAGGCTTCGGTGCCGGAATTGGTGAAGAATACCGTATCGGCAAAGGTGGCGTCGGTCAGCCGGTCCGCAAGTTCCTGTTGCGGGGCGATCTGGTAAAGGTTCGACACATGCCAAAGCGTTTCCGCCTGTTGCGTCAGCGCTTGTGTCAGTGTCGGGTCGGCGTGGCCGAGCACATTCACGGCAATCCCGGCCCCAAGGTCAAGAAAGCGTCGGCCGTCTGCCTCGATCAACCAGGTGCCTTCGCCTTTGACGAAATTCATCGGCGCGCGAGAATAGGTGGGCAGAATGGACGGGATCATCGGGTCATCCTTCAGTAAGAGCCAAGAGGTGCCAGCCGGGGCTGGTCAAGTCAACGGGAGTTGGGAAAAGACGTGCGGAAGCGGACGCTGGATCAGCGTCGGCGTCGGAGTGTTATGTACATGTGGCACGTCATACGCGGCGCTTTACGGCAGAGTGTCCCGCAACTCAAGTGTTTTGAACAGCGGCCCGCACGGTGGCCGGGTCAAGGAAGGCCTCGACAGCGGCAGTGGCGATGACGGTCACTTCGCCGGATTGTGGGTTCGTGATGTCGAGCCCACCATGGGTGGCGGTCACGCTAACCTCTCCGCGCGGGAGACCGGCTTTCAAGGCAACGGTGTCCACGGCATCGGGGTTTTGCACCGCAACCGTAACGCGCACCTCCATCGCGGCGTGGTCGAGACCCAGCGCGGGAAAGAGCGGGATGGAGGAGTGCCGGATGGCGTCTTCAATCGCGCGGGCGGCAGCTTTGGTGTAGTTCTGGCCATGCAGATCGTTGCCCATGCCCATTTCAATGATGAAGCGTTGCATGGATCAGATCCCCTCCAGCGCGACCGAAATCGCGGCATTGGCGATCACCGTGGGCTTGCCGCCATCCGCGCGCGGCACATCGAGACCGCCTTTCACAACGCGGATCGTGGGCTGGCCGTAGGGGAAAACCGCTTTCAGCGCCGCCTCGTCCACAGCGTCTGGGTTCTGAACGCCAATCTCGACGGTCAGCAGCATCGCCTGTTTCTCGACACCAAAAAGCTCGGCCAGGTTGATCGAGTTGTGCCACAGGGCATCTTTCAAGGCCCGTACGGACGCTTCGGTATAGTCTTGACGGCGGAGCGACGTGCCCATGCCGAACTCAGTCAGAAGTCTTTTGCTCATGCGATCTCTATCGGTCAGCCGGTTGGCTTTGTCGAGCACGGTCTGGCCTGTAAAAAGCGGTGTTATCTGTGCTCTTTCGGCGACATTGCGTCTCCGACCGCTTGTAACGCCGCGCCGGGTGACTAGAATAGAGGCTTAGCAAATTGCGGGTGCCTTATGTCCTGGACAGACGAACGTGTCGAAACACTGAAGAAGATGTGGTCGGAAGGCCAGTCGGCCAGCCAGATCGCCAAGGAATTGGGGGGCGTGACCCGCAATGCCGTGATCGGAAAGGTGCATCGTCTGGGTCTGTCGAACCGGGCGGGTTCCTCCGCCCCTGCGCCAGAGAAGAAACCTGCGAAGGCGGCACCGAAGAAAGCAGCGCCAAAACCGGTGGAGAAGGTGGTTGAAGTGACCGTGACGCCGCGCAAGCCGATCGTGCCTGCCGGGCAACCTTTGCCGCCGCAACCCTCGGCCAAT
This sequence comes from Pseudomonadota bacterium, assembly GCA_038532095.1. GTDB lineage: Bacteria > Pseudomonadota > Alphaproteobacteria > Rhodobacterales > Rhodobacteraceae > JAJDOD01. Next base: position 6,712 of record JBCBBB010000097.1, on the reverse strand, counting down.
GAGATCAGCCCGGAGGCGCTGGCCACGGTGCGCGAAGTCGAGAAAGGCGCCAAGAGGATCAGCCTGATGGAACTGACCGAGCGGACCTGCAAATGGCCGATCGGCGATCCGGCCACGGAGGAGTTCTGGTTTTGCGGGCTCGCCGTGCAGCAGGGCAAACCCTATTGCGAGGCGCATGTGGGGGTGGCTTTCCAGCCCATGTCCAACCGTCGCGACCGGCGGCGCTGATCTAAGTGCGCGCGCTTTGCGCGCACGCGATGTTTTGTTGGGGCTCTGCCCCCTGTCACCTTCGGTGACGCCCCCGGGATATTTTCAGGTCAATGGAAACGCGTTGGCCTTTTCGTGTGACGCCAAAGGCAGTATGGCCGCGACATGAGTAGCAACCCGCCCGAGCTTCGCCCCGATCTTGCCAATCCCCGTGTCCCGGATGACCGGCGCGGCGGCCAGCCGACTATTGGGATGGTGTCCCTGGGCTGTCCAAAGGCGCTGGTCGACAGTGAGCGCATTCTGACCCGGCTCCGTGCAGAGGGCTATGCGATCAGTCCGGAGTACAGCGGGGCTGACGCGGTGATCGTGAACACCTGCGGGTTTCTTGACAGCGCGAAAGCGGAGAGCCTGGACGCCATCGGGGAAGCCGTGCGCGAAAATGGCAGGGTGATTGTGACCGGCTGTCTTGGGGCAGAGCCCGAATACATCACCGGCGCGCATCCGAAGGTTTTGGCTGTGACCGGTCCGCATCAATACGAGCAGGTGTTGGATGCCGTGCATGGGGCGGTGCCGCCCGCACCGGATCCGTTTGTGGATTTGCTGCCGGCGGCCGGCGTCAAGCTGACGCCAAGGCATTACAGTTATTTGAAAATTTCCGAAGGCTGCAATCACACCTGCAAGTTCTGCATCATCCCCGACATGCGGGGCAAGCTGGCCTCGCGCCCGGAGCGGGCAGTGGTGCGCGAGGCGGAAAAACTGGTCGAGGCCGGGGTGAAGGAACTCTTGGTCATCAGCCAAGACACCTCCGCCTATGGGACCGATATCCGCGACCGTGAGGTCAAGTTTCCGATCCTGCCCCTGGCGCGCGCCCTTGGAAACCTCGGGGCCTGGGTGCGCATGCACTACGTCTACCCGTACCCGCATGTCCGCAATCTGGTGCCCCTGATGGCGGATGGGTTGATCCTGCCCTATCTCGACGTGCCGTTTCAGCACGCCCATCCCGAGACGCTCAAACGCATGGCCCGGCCTGCCGCGGCGGAACGCACGCTTGAGGAAATCGCCGCCTGGCGCGCTGTCTGCCCCGAGATCGCGATTCGCTCGACCTTCATTGTCGGGTATCCCGGTGAGACGGATGAGGAATTCGAGGTCTTGCTCGACTGGCTGGATGAAGCCCAGCTGGACCGCGTTGGGTGCTTTCAGTACGAAAACGTTGCGGGCGCACGTTCGAATGCGCTCCCGGATCATGTGCCGGACGCGATCAAGGAAGAGCGCTGGCATCGGTTCATGGAGAAGGCGCAGGCGATCAGCGCGGCAAAACTGGAGGCGAAGGTCGGTCGCCAGCTTCAGGTCATAGTGGATGAGATTGACGGTGAGGCCGCAACCTGCCGGACCATGGCGGATGCGCCCGAGATTGACGGGAATCTCTTCATTGGTGAGGGGTTTGAGGGCCTCGCCCCCGGAGATATCGTCTCGGTCGAGGTGGATGAGGCTGGGGAGTACGACTTGTGGGGACGGTTGGTTGGCTAACTGCACGCGGACTTGGTCAACTGCTCGGGACCTAGTTGGACGAATCCAGGAGCTCCTAGGCGAACAAATCGAAATATCAGGAAGTTTCGAACGCGCTTTTGAGGTGAGCCTTCTCTCCATACTACTCTCGCAAGCAAAGGCAGTCTTAGCCCTTGAAAGAGCGGAAAAACTCCACGAGTCGAAGATTGTTCTAAGAGCCGCCTTCGAACATCTTGTTGAATTAAAGATGCTTTTGAACACCCCTGAGCGCCACCATCACCTTCGACTAGAATTTGAAAAATCAATGCTACGCATCCTGGAAGCTGCTGATCGCGGAAACCCATACTATCAAAAGATAAAAGAGCATGTTCCGACCGCCGTTGAACGAAACGCGACCCAAATGCGGATTGACCAAACGAAGGATTTAGGTGGCTCCAAGCAAGTTCGTGAACAGGATTGGCACAAAGCGGGTATGTCTGCCGAGTACCAAGCTATATATCGTTCACTGTCGAGTATCGCGCATCCCAGCTATTCTGGAGCAATCAACCGAAATTTGACCGTTTCCGACGAAGAACCCCCGGTCTTTCATGTAAAGGTTGACTACAAGGCACCTCCGGAAACAACGGATGTCATAGTTGATGCTTTGAACTGGATTCTCGAAGAAGTGCTTGTCATTTGTGGTGATGTCCTTCCGGATTAGTCTTAATGGCTTTAGGCTTGGACACACCATTCAAGTATCTCGTCCTGCGAGCTATTATGCCCTTTGAAAAGATCCAGTCCGAGAAAGTCAGCCAAGCCGTGGTGCGGCAGATCGAGCTTTTGATCCTGCGGGGTATTCTACGCGCCGGGGAGCGATTGCCGTCTGAGCGCGAGTTGTCGGAGCGGATGGGTGTGTCGCGGCCCTCCCTCCGCGAGGCGGTGGCCGAGTTGCAGGACAGCGGTCTCTTGGAGACACGGGCCAATGCCGGGATATTTGTCGCCGATGTCCTGGGGTCAGCCTTTTCGCGGGGGCTCACCCGTCTTTTCAGCGCGCATGATGAGGCTGTGTTCGATTACCTCGACTTCCGCCGCGATATGGAGGGTTTGGCAGCCGAGCGTGCCGCGCGTTTTGCGTCTGACACCGATCTGGCGGTGGTGAACGAGGCGTTCCAACGTATGGACACGACCACGGCAAAGCCTAATGCGGCTAAGGAAGCGGAACTCGACGCCGCGTTTCACCTCGCCATCATCGAGGCGAGCCACAACGTGGTCATGCTGCACATGATGCGCTCGATGTATGAGCTGTTGCAGGAGGGCGTGTTTTACAATCGCAAGGTCATGTTTCAGCAGCCCTCACGTCGGGCCGCCTTGCATGAGCAGCATCGGGCGATCAACACCGCCTTGCAGGACCGCGATGCAAAGGGGGCCCGCACAGCCGTCGAAGATCACATCGACTATGTGCGCGGCGCCCTGGCCGATCATCAGAAGTCGGAAGCTAATGAAGCGATTGCCCGCCAGAGGCTGGCGTTCGAGAAGGAACGCTAAGGCACCCGGCCTAAACCCTGTATCGCTTTTCACTGCCTCTGCCTTCGGGGAGACGCAAAAAGCGATACGCGATGTCTCAGGTGAAAGGCCGGACGCTCTAGGTGTTTGCGGTGGCCGCCAGTTTCTGCATGAGTGTCTTCAGCGTCGAGACATAGCGTTCACCCGTGAGGCGACCGCTCTCGTCGAATTCCTTGGCCGCCCCGGCGATCATCAGCTCAGGCCCCGTCAGCAGGCGCGGCTGAAATGGGTTTATGGCCAAGCGCAACGCATATTGCGCCCGCGCACCCCCTGCACGGCCCGCAGCGGCTGACATTATGGCAACCGGCTTGTCCAGCCACGGCTTGTCGGGCGTCCGGCTGACCCAATCGAGCGCGTTCTTCAGCCCCCCGGGAAAGGATTGGTTGTATTCGGGGGTCGCGATGGCCACAGCATCTGCGGTTTTGATCTGCTCTGCCAAGGCCAGTGCAGGCGCGGTCACACCGGTGGCGTCCTCGTCATCGCCATTGTAAAGCGGCATGTCGATGTCGCCCATCACCGCTTCGCCGTCCCAAAGACGCCCCGCCTCAAGCACAAGCTTCGTGTTGACCGACCCTTTGCGGAGCGAGCCGGAGATCATGAGAAGTTGGGGCATGTTTGGCATTCCTCTTGAGGCACTTGGCGAGACATAGCCGCGCGACGCGAAGAGGCAAATTCAGCGTTTGATCGCAGACGGATAGGTGCCGAGAACACGCAACTCGCTGGTGAAATACCGCAGCTCTTCCAGCGCGAGTCGCACGGCGTGGTCGTCCGGATGGCCGTCAATATCGGAATAGAACTGGGTCGCGGTGAACGAGCCGTCGACCATGTAACTTTCCAGCTTGGTCATGTTGACGCCGTTCGTGGCAAACCCGCCCATCGCCTTGTAAAGCGCGGCGGGGATGTTGCGAACGCGGAACACAAAGGTGGTCATCATCGTCGCGCTCCGCCGTGTCAGGTCGGGGTCCCGCGACATGATGAGAAACCGCGTTGTGTTGTGATCGGCATCCTCGACATGGCGGGCAAGCAGGTTCAGACCGTAGACTTCGCCAGCAAGCTCGGAGGCCAAGGCGGCCCTGCTCGGGTCCCCCGCCTCGGCCACTTCGCGCGCGGCACGGGCATTGTCCGAACTGACCCGCCCGATGATCCCGTGTTTCCGCAGGAAGGTCCCGCATTGCGGCAGTAAAACCAGATGGCTGTACGCCTCCTTCACGTCGGAAAGTTCCGCGCCCGGGACGCCTAGCAGGTTGATATGCACCCGTACGAAAGCCTCGTCGATGATGTGCAGGCCACTTTCGGGCAACAAACGGTGGATGTCTGCCACCCGGCCATAGGTGGTGTTTTCAACTGGCAACATGGCCAGATCGGCTTTGTGATCACGAACGGCCGCGATCACGTCCTCAAAGGTCCGGCAGGGCAGCACGTCCATCTCGGGACGCGTCTCACGACAGGCCTGATGCGAATAGGCGCCAAGTTCCCCCTGGAAGGCGATTGTTCCGGTCATCTTCTCCTCCCATCCTGCGGCAATAAGGGCGATTGGTCGCGCCTCTTATCCCTTGAAGCCTGTCAATGGAAGCGGGTACATAGCGCCAAATCTGGGAACGACTGGACGGATCATGTTCGACACGATGACATTGACGAAGCTTCTGGGTGGCTTCTGCGGCGCTTTTCTGGTGTTTCTGCTCGGTGGGTTCGGTGCGGAGTTCATCTATCACCCCAAGGGCCATGGCAAACACGGCGATGACCACCACCAGGCCTACACCATTGATACCGGTGCGGATGACGCCGAGGAAGAGGAAGTGATCGAGGTCGCCTTTGCCGACGTCTATGCCGCGGCTGACCCGAGTGAGGGCCCGGCTCTTTTCCGCAAGTGCTCTGCGTGCCACAAGGTGGAAGCCGGCGCGAACGGCGCTGGTCCGTATCTTCATAACATCGTGGGTCGCGAAGTTGGCGCGGCCTCGGGCTTCGCCGCCTATTCCGGCGCATTGAGCGAAGCGGCAGATGTCTGGACCCCTGAAAACCTGAACGCGTTCCTTGAGAACCCGAAGGGCTTTGCCAGCGGCACAACCATGAACTTTGCGGGGTTTGACGATGTTGAAGACCGTGCAAACATCATTGCCTGGCTGGCCGAACAGAACGGCTAACACGCCATATCCAAGCTTTTGACCATCAGCACCCGGCGCGCGCAGTGTCGGGTGCTTGTTTATGTGCAAAACACACAGGCCCATCACCAATTCGTCAAAGCGCTGGACGGTCAAAGAACGGAAAAGTAGGTACAATTTTAAAGCAAACGGCCTACTTATAGTCGGATCGGATGAGGAGCCTATCGATGCCAGCACGCATGTTCTGCGTTTCTGACCGTTTTTCATTACCTTACCCTTTCAAGATTGGCGCGGCCTGTCTTCTGAGCCTCGGGGCACTGCTGGCCCTTCCAGGGGTTGCGAAATCCGAAGGCGACGAAAACATCATCATCAGCCACGGCTACAATGAATATGAAGAGCTGAAATACAGCCCCGACGATCCGCACCTGGATTACGTGAACCCGAACGCGCCGACCGGCGGCGAGTTCAGCTTTGCCGTGATCGGGACGTTTGACAGCATGAACCCCTTTGCCACAGGCATCGGAACACCGGGCGTCAACTCATCGACGATCTACGAAGACATGATGATCCAGACGATGGACGAGGTTGGGTCATATTACTGCCTGCTCTGCACCACGTTGGAATATCCTGAAAGCCAGGACTGGGTGATCTTCAACCTCCGCGACGACGTGTTTTTCTCCGACGGAGAGCAGATGACGGGCGAAGACATCCTGTTTTCCTTCGAACTGCTGCAAGACCAAGGCACGCCCTCTTATGCGCAATATGTGCAGGCACATATCGAAAGCTGGGAATTGCTTGAGCCATTCAGGATCAAGTTCACCTTCAAGGACGGCGTTCCACGCAAAGGGCTGATCACGGTCGTGGGCGGCTTGCCCGCCCTTCCCAAACACTGGTTTGAAGAAACCGGCGCACGGTTGGACAAGAGCCGCCTTGAGACCGGGCCAGGCACGGCGGAGAATGTGATCGATACCGTCGATCCAGGGCGCCAGATCATCTACACCCGCAACCCGGACTACTGGGGTCAGGACCACTATTTGCGGGTCGGTCGCGGGAACTATGACAGCATCCGTTTCGAGTATTTCGGCGACACCGTGGCGGCCTTTGAGGGTTTCAAGGCGGGCGAAGTGAATTTCCGCAGCGAAAACAGCTCGTTGAATTGGGCGGCAGCCTATGACTTCCCGGGCATCAACGATGGCACGGTCATTAAGGACACCATTCCAACGGGCAACCTGCCCGCGGCGCGCGGTTTCATTTTCAACATGAAGGACGACAAGTTCGCGGACCGCAATCTCCGTCTTGCGATCGGGCGCATGTTCAACTTCACCTGGACGAACGAGAACCTGCAATACGGTCTCTTC
>JBCBBB010000096.1:0-12264 GCA_038532095.1 Pseudomonadota bacterium | reverse complement strand
GTCGGATGCGGGAGTTGCTGGCCTCCAAGACGCCGCCGACGGCGGTCATCGTGTCCTCGATCATACCCGCGCTCGGTGTCCGCCGCGCGCTGATTGATGAGAACATGACGCTGGGCGGAGATATATCAGTCGTCATTCATGACGATGACCTGAGCTACTTCCGCAATGATGGCGACGTGCCGACCTATACCGCCACGCGATCCTCGGTGCATGAGGCCGGGTGGCGGACGGCGGATATGCTGCTGGATACGATTGAGCGGCCAAGCGAGGCGTGTCGCCATATCCTGATGGAGGCCGAACTGACACTCGGTCAGTCAACCGGCCCTGCCCCGGCCGTTAAGCAGTTTCTCGACCAAGGATAAGAGCATGGACCTGACGCGCGCCGATTTCCCCGAGGGGTTCCTCTTCGGGGCAGCGACCTCCAGCTATCAGATCGAAGGGCATGGTTTCGGCGGTGCCGGCCGGACCCATTGGGACGATTTCGCGGCCACACCCGGCAATGTTGTGCGCAACGAAGACGGCGCGCGGGCCTGTGACCACTATCATCTTTGGGAGGAAGACCTCGACCTGCTGGCGGGCATGAATGTCGATGTCTATCGCTTCTCGACCTCCTGGGCGCGGGTGCTTCCCGATGGGCGCGGAACGGTCAATGAAGAGGGTCTCGACTTCTATGACCGGTTGGTGGACGGGTTGCTGGCGCGCGGGATCAAACCGGCGCTGACGCTTTATCACTGGGAATTGCCCTCGGCCCTCGCCGATTTGGGCGGCTGGCGGAACCGGGATATCGCAGGATGGTTCGGCGACTACACGCAAGTGATCGCGGATCGCCTCGGCGACCGGCTCTGGTCCGTGGCCCCGATCAATGAGCCCTGGTGCGTCGGGTGGCTCAGCCATTTCGTTGGCGCGCATGCGCCGGGGCTGCGCGACATCCGGGCCACGGCGCGTGCGATGCACCACATTCTCCTGTGCCACGGCACCGCCATTCAGGTGATGCGGGCGGCGGGTCTGTCGAACCTCGGCGCGGTTTGCAATCTGGAATGGGCCACGCCTGCCGACGAAAGCGACGGGGCGCGCGCGGCTGCGGAGCGCTATGATGCGATCTACAACCGGTTCTTTCTGGGCGGCATGTTCAAAGGGGCCTATCCCGATCTGGTTCTGGATGGGCTGGAGCCGCATCTGCCGCAGGGTTGGCAGGATGATTTCGCAACCATCACGGCGCCGGTCGATTGGTGTGGCCTGAACTACTACACCCGCACGGTGGTGTCCGAAACCGAAGGTGCCTGGCCGCGGTACACCCACACGTCCGGCGACCTGCCCAAGAACTCCATCGGGTGGGAGACCTACCCGCAGGGGCTTTATGACTTCCTGCGCCGCACGCAGCGCGAGTACACCAAAGACATGCCGGTTTTCGTGACCGAGAACGGGATGGCTGCAAACGACGTATTGACCCATGGCGCCGTTGAGGACGCCGACAGGATGGCCTTTGTGGCCGACCACCTCGCCGCCGTGCACCGCGCGATTGCTGATGGCGTGCCCGTTCACGGCTATTTCCTGTGGTCGCTTCTGGACAATTATGAGTGGGCCTTGGGCTACGAAAAGCGGTTCGGGGCTGTCCATGTAGACTTCGAGACCTTGCAGCGCACACCGAAAGCCTCTTATCACGCGCTTGCGCACGCCTTTCGGAGAGAGCCCCATGGCTGACCACCCTGCCGACACCCTGTCTCTTGTTGCCGATGTCGGCGGCACGAACACCCGCGTGGCGTTGGCCGATGGTCCGGCGTTGCTGACCAACACTGTCCGCAGGTTTTCAAACGCGGACTATGCCGGACTGGCAGCCGTGCTGAGCGCTTACCTTGACGCAGAACCGGTCGATTGCGCAGGCGCGGCAGTGGCGATTGCAGGGCCGGTGCGCGATGGTCGGGGCACGTTGACCAACCTCGACTGGTCTGTTGATCCGGCCATGCTGGCCCAGGTCACCCGCGCCGAAACCGTCGCGGTTTTGAACGACTTGCAGGCGCAAGGCTACGCGATGGGGTGTATCTCGGAGGACAACCTGACACCCGTTGTGGCGGGCGCGCAGGTGGACGGCGGGACGCGTCTGGTAATTGGGGTCGGGACCGGGTTCAATGCCGCTGTGGTCTATGACACGCCGATGGGCCGCATTGTGCCCCCGTCCGAAGCGGGTCACGCAAATATGCCGTTGCGGACCGAAGATGAATTGCGGCTTTGCAAGTTTGTCGAGACCTCGCACGGGTTTCCGGCAGTGGAAGATGTGCTCTCTGGCCGTGGGCTTGAACACATCTATGCCTGGTTGCAATCCGAGGCGGGTACGCAGGAACAAATGCGCGCGGCCGATATCATGGCCTCGGCGGACACCAGCCCGATGGCGCAAGAGGCCATCCGCTGGTTCGTTCGCATTCTTGGAACGGTGGCCGGCAATCTGTCGTTGATCCACCTGCCCTTTGGAGGTGTTTCGCTGATCGGCGGCGTCGCACGTGCCATGCAGCCCTACTTCGAGACCTGCAATTTCGAAACCGCCTTTCGCGACAAGGGACGGTTCGCGGGTTTCATGAACAACTTCCATGTCGATCTTGTCGTCGATGATTTCGCCGCTCTGACCGGGCTGGCCATGCATGTGAACGGACTGGTCGAGACATCTCGAAAATAGGCGGCCAACAAGTAACGTCATCTTAACACCGCAGACCGTAAGCAGCGTCTAGACCGAAGCATCCGCTTTGGACAGATGCCAAGCTTCGAGGTTGTGGAATGGTGAAAAAGGTGTCGCTCGCTCCGAAACTGGACACGGCCGCATCGGCTGACCTACGGAAAGCGCTTGTGGATGCACAGGGGGACGACCTTGTGCTCGATGCGTCGGCGGTAGAAATGATTGGCGGCCAATGCCTGGAATTGCTGCTTACGGCCAGCGTTCTTTGGCAACAGGCAGGTCACTCGCTCACACTTGAAAACACATCTGAACAAATGACCGACGACCTCAGTCGCTTCGGGATCACTCCGGATGGGCTTATGGAGTATGCGGCATGAATATCTCAGTTCTGGCCGTCGACGACAGCCGTACAATGCGTGACATGATTACCCTGGCCCTGACGTCGGAAGGGTTTGATGTAAAACTGGCCGAAGACGGCGAACACGGGCTTGAAGTCCTCGATGGGATGGCGCCCGACGTCATCATCACCGATATCAATATGCCGCGCCTGGATGGCTTCGGCTTCATTGATGCGGTCCGGGCACGGGACGACACGCGCGCCACCCCCATCCTGGTTCTGACCACGGAAAGTTCGAATGACCTCAAGTCGCGTGCGCGCGCCGCCGGGGCAACGGGCTGGATCGTGAAGCCCTTTGCACAAGACAAGCTGGTGCGTGCCCTGCGCATGGTCGCCGGTTAGGAGCACGCCTCATGTCAGACCCAATGCAGGAAATTATGGCTTCATTCTTCGTCGAATGCGAAGAACTCCATGAAGCCCTAATCGATGCTCTTCAATCCATGGCCGACGGCGAGCACGACAATGAGACCATCAATGTCGCGTTTCGTGCGGTGCATTCGATCAAAGGCGGGGCTGGCGCGTTCGGCCTCGACGATCTGGTCAGTTTTGCCCATCAGTTCGAAACGGTGATGGACGCGTGCAGGTCGGCGACCCTTTCGATCACTGATGACCTTGTCCAGACGTTCTTGCGTTGCGGTGATTTTCTGTTCGACCTGATCCGCTGTTCCCGTGATGGCGAACCGTGTGACACGGTCGCCTCCCAGGCCCTGATCGCCGAACTGGCCGTTTTTGCAGGCGATGCTGGTGACGACGCGGGTGAGGAGGAGGAGATCGACTTTCAGCCGATGACGCTGGAGCTTGACGACCTCGGTGGTGCGCCAGGCGACATACCAGCCGATCTGCCGTTGCCAGACTTACCGCCGCTTGACGACATGCCAGACCCCGCAGAAGACGACCTTCCGCCCAAGGCCGGGTTGTTCATGCGCTTCAAGCCCGAGCCTGAGTTGTACGAGAGCGGGAACGAACCGCTGTTTCTGTTGCGATCCATGGCGGATCTCGGCCATTGCACAACCGAGCTTGAGTTCACTGCGCCCGCCTCCTTTGACGAGGTCGCGCGCCTGGGCGAGCGTCTGTCCTGGAGTGTCGAGGTCGACACGGAGAGCGCACCGTCTGCCGTTCACGAAATCTTCGAGTTTGCCGCGGGTCTCTGCCAGCTTGAGGTCACGCAGGCCGCCGAGCCAGAGGCACCGATCACTCCTCCGCCAGACCTGGAGGTGGTGCCACCTGAACCGCCAGAACCACTTGTGGAGGCCGCCGCACCACCGCCGCCAAAGGCGAAGCCGGTCACCCAAGAAGTACGATCCGCGCCCCTGCCTACCGCCACTGAGCCGGCGCAAAAAACCGCCGCGAAGACCTCACCAACAGTGCGTGTGGACCTTGAGCGCATCGAACGGCTGGTCAATCTTGTTGGCGAGTTGGTCATCAACCAGGCGATGTTGTCGCAATCCATTGCCGAGGAAAACATCCCGCCGAACTCGCCGGTGTCCGCCGGGCTTGATGAGTTCATGCAATTGACGCGAAACATCCAGGAAAGCGTGATGATGATCCGGGCCCAGCCCGTGAAATCTCTCTTCCAGCGGATGTCACGCATTGTGCGCGAAGCCTCTGCCGCGGTCGACAAATCGGTCAAGCTGATCACAGAAGGCGAAAACACTGAAATCGACAAGACCGCCATCGAATGTCTTGCTGACCCGCTGACACATATGATCCGCAACGCGGTTGATCACGGGCTCGAGTCCACCGAGACCCGCCTGGCCAAAGGCAAACCAAAACAAGGCGAAATACGTCTGGCCGCGGCGCATCGTTCCGGACGGGTGATCATCGAGATCTCGGATGATGGCGGCGGCATCAACCGCGAAAAGGTCCGGGGCATCGCAGTCAAGAAAGAGCTTATCCCTGAAGATGCTGTCCTGAGTGACGCCGAGATCGATCAGCTGTTGTTCTTGCCGGGCTTCTCGACCGCAGATGAAGTCTCAGCGCTTTCTGGTCGCGGCGTCGGAATGGATGTTGTCAAAACCCAGATCACATCCCTCGGCGGTCGCGTCGCTATCGAATCTTCGCCAGGTCTTGGTTTAAAGTTCAGTATTTCGCTTCCCCTCACCCTCGCCGTCCTCGATGGCATGGTGGTCACCGTTGCGGGCGAAACGCTTGTTGTGCCGTTGAATGCCATTGTCGAAACCTTGTCGCTGACACGGAACGATCTTCGGCCGGTTGGCCCAAACCAGTTTGTCCTTTGCGTGCGCGAGAAGTTTGTTCCGGTCCTCGATCTGGGAAAAGAACTTGGCTACCGGGATGCACTTTCAATCGAGAACGGTGCGATTGCACTGTTGATCTCACCCGAGGAAGGGTCGCTTGTGGCGATGCTGGTCGACACAATCGACGACCAGCGCCAGGTGGTCATCAAAGGGCTTCAGGAAAGTTACGGCCGGGTCCGCGGGGTTGCCGCAGCGACCATCCTGGGCGACGGCAAGATCGCTCTCATTCTTGATGCAAGCGACATTGCCCAAAGCGCGTCCGGAGTGACGTTCGACACCCAGAAGGAGGCATCATGACAATGACACAAGCAAACGAACGAGAGACCTCTTCAAGTGAGGCGAGCAGTACCGACCAGACCGAGTTTCTCTCTTTTCGCATAGGCGACAGCGAATACTCGGTTGAAATCATGTCCGTCCGTGAAATCCGCGGCTGGACGCGCACGACATCGCTGCCACATGCACCGCGTTTTGTCCGTGGTGTAATCAACCTGCGCGGCACAGTCCTTCCCGTGGTCGATCTGGCCATGCGATTGGGCCTTGAGGAAAGCGAACCGGAAGAACGCAATGTCATTATTGTTGTCGATGTCGGCTCGAGGGTCATGGGACTACGGGTCGATGCTGTCTCGGACATCCTGTCATTCACGAATGACCAACTGCAGCCACCACCAGATGTCGCGACCTCGTCAAATGCCCCCTTCGTCAAGGCATTGACCATCCTCGATGATCGTATGGTTCGGCTTTTGGACTTGTCGGTCGTCTTGCCAAGTGGAGACGAGATCGCAGCATGAGCCAGCCCGGGCACAGCATAGGAATGAGCGATGCGGAGTTTCAGCACATCGTGGCGATCGCCGCTAGCGAAGCGGGGCTTGCCATTCCGGAAACGAAGAAGTCGCTTGTGCAATCCCGTGTCGCACGGCGCATGCGCGCGCTCGGACTGGAAACATGCGCAACATATCTTTCCGCCCTCAGTCACGATACTGACGAGACACAGCATCTGATATCCGCCTTAACAACGAACGTGTCGCATTTTTTCCGCGAACGTCACCACTTTGATCACATACGTGACATGCTTCAGGCAGGGTTGGGTCAAAGACGATGGCGTTTCTGGTCGGCCGGCTGCTCGAATGGACAGGAACCGTATTCCTTGGCAATGGAAATTGCAGCAACTCTCAAAGACAGTGCCCAACGCGATATTCGTATCTTGGCGACAGATATCGATCACAGCGTTCTCAAAAAGGCTAAGGCTGGCATCTACGATAGCGGTGAAATTGATGGTGTTCCGCCCGACAAACGCAGCGCGTTTCTCGAGCATCAAACCGATGGGTCATACAAGGTCAAAAAGAGCATTCAGGATATGGTGAAGTTCGGCAAACTGAACTTGAACGCTGACGGGTGGCCGATGAAGGGGCCCTTCAACGCAATCATGTGCCGAAATGTCGTGATTTACTTTGATGAAGGTACCCAGTCTCGGTTATGGCCGCGCTTTCATCGTTTGCTGGAACCAGGCGGCATTCTGATGCTCGGGCACTCCGAGCGCATCCATCCTTTGGCCGGAAGCGGTTTCGAAGCCGTCGGCGTGACCACCTATCGCAGAATTTGAGAGGACAGGCAGAGCAGATGTCATTGAGAGAGAAACTCCGCGTTATGGTCGTCGACGATATGTCAACAAGCCGCGGCCTGATCACCCAAGCCCTGGACGCGATCGGCATTCGGAACGTCGCGACTGCGGCCGATGCCCGAACCGCGCTTGCCGCCCTGCAGAAATCTCCGGTGCACCTGGTTATATCGGACTACAATATGCCAGAGATGGATGGGCTCCACTTTCTGCATTACCTGCGATCAGCACCGGCCACACAGAAAACGGGTTTTCTGCTGATTACCGGACGCGCAGACCCGGCGGTCATAAACAAAGGAAAGCAGTTGGGCATGAACAACTTTCTCGCCAAGCCGTTCGAAACAGTTGATCTCAAGTCGGCGATCGAAGCCATCGTGGGGCGCCTTTGATTGATGGAAGACACGCCCGACAGCAGGTTCCTCGAACCGGACGAAGTCGCTGCCATTCTCGACAACCTGGCATCGCTGATGGAAGACCTCCATCGCAGCGATGAAGCCCTTCAGACAGCCCTCTCCTCGCTTGCGAATGGCAGTGATGCTGCGCCCACCCTGTTCGAACTGCAACATGTTGACCTGCTAACACAGTCACATTTCGACGTGTCGAAACTGGTGCGCGTCCTTGCCAAATGGGCGCGGGGGAAACCCACGTCTCGCGAAGACCTGACTGCGGCGCTAACGCTCCGAAGTCTGCAAGATAAGTTGGTAGATCACTGTGAGGATGCAAAAGTTGTCGAAGCTGGCGATCTTTCCTTGTTTTAGCGCGGAGACAATGAAAGGTCCGGAAGCCGTAGCCGATGCCTCGCCAGCCCCAGTCATCACTGTGCGCTGAATGAGCCCAAGACTTCCCCGGCCAAACTTCATCACCACCTTCGCGCATGGAAGCCAGCTCGCGCGGACTCCCGAACGTCTGTTCTGGTTTTTTTCGTGTACCGTTGGAGCGACGCGACCTCCCGCGTGCACCAGTTACGTTGCCGTGACCAACAGTTCGGAATTCACCACCCAAACTGCATCGCCACCTGCGGGCGCGGAAGCCAACATGGCGGACGCCCAAACTTGGTTCCTCCTGCTGTCTTGCATCCTTGGAGAGGAGCGGTCGCCAAACAGCTACAATCAAAGAACCATGGTGAGCGTTCGGAGTTCACCGGCCAAATTGCATCGCCCCCTTTGGACGCTTAAGTCAATCCGGCGGGTGCCTGAAACTTGGTTTCTCCTTCCGTCTTGCACCCTTTGAGAAGAGCGGCTGCAAAACAACTTCAAACAAACTACCATGATGAGCCGTTCGGAGTTCACCTTCCAATTTACGTTGCCACCCTCACGCATGGAGGCCAGCCCGGTGGGTTCCCGAACATCGGCTTCGCCACTCATCATGCACCGTTCAAGCGGCGCAGTTTCACGCAAGCTCCAATCACAATTGCCATGGTGAGCGGTTCGGAGTTCGCCAGCAACAATAGTTCGACACCTTTACGCGTAAGATTCAGGCCGGGCGGGTTCCCAAACGTCAGTTCTGGCTTTTGTAACACACCGTTGGGGCGGTGCGACTTCCGGCAAGCTTCAATCACAAGTGCCACATTGGGCGGCTCAGTCTTCACCGGTCGAACTGCACCGTAACACTCATGCGCGAAACTCAACATGGCAGGTGCCCGAACGTTGGCTCCTGCGTTGATCATAAAACGCCCGAGGGGCGCGGTTTCCCGCCAGCCCCAATCGCAAGTGCCGTGATGATCAGTTCAGTTTTCACCAACCGGTTTGCATCGTTACATTCGGGCGTGGAAGTCAACTTGGCGGGAGCCCGAAACTTGGGTCCTCCTTCCGTCTTGCTCCATCGGAGAGTAGCGACCGCAAAACAACTTCGATTACACTTTCTGCGATGATCGGTCAGCACTTTAACGCCAAAGTCTATCGTCGACGTCGTGCTTGGGAGCCGGTGATGGGAGTGTACTCAATTTTGCGCTCTCCCATTTTCTTGCACCACCGATGAGTCACGACCGCAGTGGATTAGTTCACACCCCGTCGAGGCCAAAGCGCGATACCAGAACGGGGAACGCGCGAAGGTACGATGGTTCGGGCGCTTTAAGAATGCGAGGCAGATCGCGAGTGCTTGGTGATCGCACCCGCATTTGACGCAAGTGCACGTTGAATGCACGAAACCAAGCGCAGATGCGTGCAGCGCGCTACAATCACGGACCAAGCAAAGACACGCCCACCGGCGAAAGGAACGCTGTCAACTGCCGCGCATGCGTGCACCGGTTGGGTCGAAAACGGGCTGCTCCATGCGGCGGGCAGCGCGGCGTTCGCCGAGGATTTCGATGTCAACGACATCTGCCTCCTCAAGACGATCCCACGCGATCAGGGCGAGCGCAATCGACTTGTCGGACCAATGCGCAAACCCGCCAGAGGTGCAGTAACCGATCACATCCTCGCCGAGCCAGATCGGCTCCCAGGCGACGACATCCGCGTCCTTCGCCTCCACATCATAGGCCACGAGGACGCGGTTGGGACCCGTGTCACGTTCGGCCTCTGCCGCCGCGCGGCCGATGAAATCGACAGTCTTCTTGAACGAAATGAACCGGTCGAGGCCGGTTTCAGCCGCCGTGTAATCCTGGCTGAACTCGCGCTGCCACGCGCCGAAGAACCGGTCAAGCCGCAAGGACATCATCGCGCGCATGCCAAAAGGGCGCATGCCAAAGCTTTGCCCTGCCTGCCACAGCACATGCCAGAGATGCCGCTGCGATGTTGGATCGCAGTAAATCTCAAAACCCAAGTCGCCGGTGTAGCTGACCCGTTGCACGACGCAGTCCGCCATACCCACGGTCATCCGGCGTACACCGAGGAACGGCAACGCGTCGTTTGAGACATCGGAACGCGTGACCGACGCGAGCACGTCGCGCGCATGCGGGCCGGCGATTTGAAAGCCCGTGATACGGTCTGACATGTTTTCGATCTGCACCCCATCCTCGAGATGGTCCTGGAACCAGCGCAGATGGAAATCCTGACTGCCATAGCTTGCATTGAGGCGAAACTCCCCTTCCGCAAGACATGCAACCGTGAAATCGCCCACGAGCTTACCTGACGGCGCCAGCATGGGCGTAAGGCTCAAGCGGCCCGGCGTCGGAATGTGCCCGGCCATGATCCGGTCGAGCCAGGCCCGCGCATTCGGACCGGTCACCCGGAACTTGCTGAAATTGTGGATCTCATTGATGCCAACGCTCTCGCGCACGGCGAACACCTCTTGCCGTGTGGCCTCCCACGCGTTGGACCGCCGGAAGCTGGGTGTCTCGTAGCGATCCTCCCCCGGCAAGGCAAAATAGTTCACAACCTCAAGCCCATAGGCTTGCCCAAACACGGCATTCAAACTGTCCCAGATGTCATACATCGGCGTTGTGCGAAACGGGCGGGCCGCGGGCAGTTCTTCGTTGGGGTAGCTGACCGAGAACCGGTTTTGATAGTTCTCAATCACCTTGGGCACCGTGTAGCCCGGCGTCGTCCAGCGCCCAAAGCGGGCGACATCCATGGCGCGCGGGTCGCGTTCGCATTCGCCCTCGATCATCCATTGCGCGAGCGCCAGGCCAACGCCGCCGCCCTGACTGAACCCGGCCATCACGGCACAGGCGGACCAGTAATTGCGCAAGCCCGGCACCGGACCGACCAACGGATTGCCATCAGGCGCAAAGGTGAACGGCCCGTGGATCACGCGTTTGACGCCCGAGCGTTCGAGCACCGGGAAGCGGCGATAGGCAAAGGCGACGCTGTCTTCGATCTTCTCGAAATGGTCGTTCAGGAGTTCGTGGCCAAAGTCCCAGGGTGTCCCGTCGACCGACCACGGTTCGCAGGGCTGCTCGTAGAAGCCAATGCAGAGGCCCTTGCCTTCCTGGCGGAGATAGCTTTCGCCGCCGGGATCGATCACATGCGGGAACTCGGTGTCGCGGTTTGCAATCTCGGGGATGTCTTCCGTCACGAGATACTGGTGCGCCATTGGCAGGAGCGGAAGATAGAGACCCGCGAGCGCGGCCACTTCCCGCGCCCAAAGCCCGCCCGCGTTGACCACATGCTCGGCAATGATCGTGCCTTTCTCAGTGACGATTTCCCAGCCCTCGGCATGTGGGTTCGTCTCCAACACGCGGTTATGGGTGACAATCTCGGCCCCGCCGAGGCGCGCGGCCTTGGCGTAGGCATGGGTGGTGCCGGACGGGTCGAGGTGCCCGTCGAGCGGATCGTAAAGCGCCCCAATGATCCCATCCGTGTTGACCAGTTCTGCCATGTCGGCGATTTCAGCCGGGGACAGGATCGCCGTGTCGAGCCCCATGTAGCGGTGCTTGGCCCGCTCCGCCTTGAGCATGTCGAAGCGTTCCGGCGTGTCGGCGAGTGTGAGGCCACCCACGTGGTGCAGACCGCAGGACATGCCTGTGATCTCCTCCAGTTCCTTGTAAAGCCCGATCGTATAGCCCTGAAGCGCCGCCATGTTGGTGTCGCCGTTCAAGGTGTGGAACCCGCCGGCGGCATGCCAGGTCGAGCCACTCGTTAGGTCGGACCGCTCGATCAGACACACATCCGACCAGCCGAGCTTGGTCAGGTGATACAAAACCGAGCAGCCGACAACCCCGCCCCCGATGACGACGACCCTGTACTGGTCCTTCATGTCTCATTCTCCCTTCCGCGGGCGATCAGCCGCGCGCGTATGTCTCTGGCACGGCTGTCGCCGGCCTCCAATGCATGCACCCAGGCGTGCGTCAGCAGGAAACAGGCGGCATCAACATCGCCCTCGTCTTCTTTGCTTTCGGCTGCTGCGAGATAGATGTCGATCACCCCTTTGAGATCACCGGATGCGAGAGCGCGAGCAAGGTCATCGTTCATGCGCCCGCCGCGTCGGCCATGCGCCGCGCGACCCATTGGTGGAAGGCGTGCGTTGGGCCATCCATGGCGGGTGAAAAGCGGCCACCGTCAAACCCAGGCGCACTTCGGCCCACCTGCATGCCTTCGACCACACCGATGTCTTCGCGGAACACGACCTCCCATTGCGCGGCGTTCTTCCTGCGTAGCGGCTCGGCGGTGTCGGGCGCGGCGTAAAACAGATGGATATGTTCGATCGTTCGCGTCGGGCCCTTGGGTTCGAGGATGATCGCAAAGGTGTGGTCCCGCTGGACACCCAGCATCACGTTGGGCGCCACGGTGATGTATTCGCCTGCCGTTTCCCATTTTTCCGAGAGGTTCGGAAAATCGGGGAAGGTCGCGCCCGTGTCGTCGGTGATCTGTCGGTAGACCTCTGTCCCTTGTCCGGAGAACTGGCCCGGTTCCTCGATGTGGTAATGGTCTTCCAACCGCGAATAGCTGTTGAG